>NZ_JANUEZ010000009.1:0-119296 GCF_024807925.1 Bacillus sp. JUb11
CCAGATTATACGTTATTGGCAGCCGCAGGTGTGACAGGCGCAACGGGAGATACAGGAGCGACCGGAGTAACCGGAGCCACGGGTGCAACGGGAGATACAGGAGCGACCGGAGTAACCGGAGCCACAGGTGCAACGGGAGATACGGGAGCAACCGGAGTAGGGTTAGCTGGTATTTTGGCATTTGACCCAGCAACAGCTCCAACCTATCCAGTAGGTCAAGTGGTGACATATGAAGGTGGAACTTATGTCGTAAATACAGCACCACCAACCGGCACACCAGATACGTCTCCAGATTATACGTTATTGGCAGCCGCAGGTGTGACAGGCGCCACGGGAGATACAGGAGCGACCGGAGTAACCGGAGCCACGGGTGCAACGGGAGAGACGGGAGCGACCGGAGTAACCGGAGCCACAGGAGCCACTGGAGTAACCGGAGCTACAGGTGTAACGGGAGAGACGGGAGCGACCGGAGTAACCGGAGCCACAGGTGTAACAGGAGATACGGGTGCAACAGGGGCTACAGGAACAGGTGCCACGGGAGCAACCGGTGCAACAGGGGCTACAGGTGCGACAGGATCAAGTGCGATTATTCCATTTGCATCTGGTACGCCAGCTGTTTTAACCACAATCGCAGGCGGTCTAGTTGGAACATCTAGCTTGGTCGGATTCGGTAACTCGGCGACAGGTGTCAGTATTGTAGGAGGAATCATTGATTTAACCGGAGCAGCAGGAACATTGTTAAACATGGCATTCTCCGTTCCAAGAGCAGGAACCATTACTTCATTTGCCGGCTATTTTAGCACGACAGCAGCCCTTTCTTTAGTTGGCACGAGTATTACTGTAACTGCTAGTCTGTTTGCTTCACCGACACCAAATAACAGCTTCACTCAAGTAGCGAGCGTCACATTGGCTCCAGCGTTAACCGGGATTTTAACGCTAGGGGCTATTACAAACGGCATCGCTACTGCTTTAAATGTACCAGTCACACCAGAAACAAGATTGCTTGTCGTATTCTCGGCAACAGCTACTGGTCTTTCCTTAGTGAATACTGTAGCAGGCTATGCAAGTGCTGGTTTATCCATCACGTAATAGGCACACAGGGATGACTCAATACTGAGTCATCCTTTTTTGTCTGTGTGAATTTTCTCTTAACTTCATGAGAAAAAATGATATGATTTTCTTAGAGTCTATTCGGGTGAATCTACTGAATTAGGGGTTGTGGCGGTGAGGATGGGCAAAAGGAAAGTCACTTTACAAACAAAAATTTTGGGATTAATTATTGGTCTTTTACTTGTTGTTATTGCCTTATTGACCATTTGTTTTGGTTTTTTGCAGACATCAGAAAGGCAGAGCCAAGCTGAACAGCTGGCGGTGCAAACTGCTAGAACGATATCTTATATGCCGCCTATTAAAACATCGGTGGCCACGGGAGATTCGCAAAATGAAGAACAGGCTGTGCTTGAGCAAATGAAAGAGCAAGTAAGAGCGCATGCCATTTTTATCACCAATCAAAAAGGAAAGGTTCTTTTTCATACGAATCATGAGGATGTAGGAAAAACCATCAGTGTGTCGGAAGGAAGAAGTACACTGCTATTTGGAGGAACTTCCATATCAACGGGTGATTCTGATGGTGAAACCGTTGTCAGAGGAAGTGCTCCGATCATGAAAGAAACTGGCAGTTATGAAGAGATTATTGGGACAGTCAGTGTCGAATTTTTAAAAAGAGATATCGATCAAGCGACAGCTCATCAACTCTTCAAATTAAGTTATATTGCCCTTCTTGTTTTGCTGCCTGGGGTTTTTGGAGCGATTTTTTTAACAAGGAGTATTCGAAAAGATATATTAGGGCTTGAACCGCATGAAATTGCTTCATTATATCGAGAAAGAGAAGCGATGCTGCATGCGATTAAAGAGGGAATCATTGCATTTGACCGTAAAGGTGTCATTACGATGATGAATACGTCAGCTGAACAGATGCTGCGCGTCTCTTCAACGCTGCCTCTTCATATTGATCAAGTGTTGCCAAATGCCAATCTTCTTTCCTATCTAAAGGTAGAGATGATTGAACCTAACATAGAATCAGTCGTCAATGATAAAACCTTCGTGCTAAATGTCAAAAAAGTGGTGCAGGACAATCGAGTATTTGGAGGAATTGTGAGCTTCAGGGAGAAAACCGAGCTGACAAAGCTGTTGGATACATTGACAGAGGTCAGTCAATATTCAGAAGACCTTAGAGCACAAACACATGAATTTTCGAATAAGCTGTACGCTATTTTAGGCTTGCTTGAGTTGAAACAAGTGGATGAAGCCATTGAGTTAATTAAAGAAGAGTATACACTTCAAAATCGCCAGCATGACTTACTCATGAAGCAAATTCGCTCTCCGAAGATTCAAGCCATTTTACTTGGGAAGTTAGGAAAGGCATCTGAGAAAAAGGTTCATTTTCACATTGATGAAAATAGTTCATTGGAGCCGCTCCCAGCCCATTTAAGTTTATCTCACTTTATTACCATCATTGGCAATCTCGTAGACAATGCGTTTGAGGCTGTATTGAATAAAGAGAAAAGAGAAGTCAGCTTGTTCATCACAGATATTGGATTTGATATTATCATAGAGGTATCTGATTCAGGGGACGGTGTAGATGAAGGAGCCATTTCACAACTTTTCACAAGAGGACATTCATCAAAGGGAGAAGGGCGAGGTTATGGACTTGCCAATGTCAAAGAAGTGCTAGATGAACTTGGGGGCTGGATTGAAGTTGCGAACCAAAAAGAAGGCGGTGCCATCTTCACTGTTTACATACCGAAAGGCACAAAGGGGGAATAGGTTGTGATAAAGGTACTCATTGCGGAAGATGATTTTCGAATCGCTGCGATTCATGAATCTTATATACAAAAGGTACAAGGCTTTCAAGTGGCCGGCAAGGCAAAGAGTGCAAAGGATCTGTGGGAGGCACTTCAAAAAGAACAAGTGGATCTCATTTTACTTGATGTCTACATGCCTGATGAGCTCGGCACGAACCTTTTGCCGCTGTTAAGAGAGCGCCATCCTGAAGTGGATGTGATCATTATCACGGCTGCAACGGAAACGATGCTGTTAAGAGACGCACTGCATTATGGAGTCGTTCATTATTTAATCAAACCAGTGACCGCACAAAAATTCACGCAGGTTTTAACCGAATATAAAGAGAAGAGAGAGTTAATCAATTCAAAAGATGAAGTCAATCAAACGATGATTGATCTGTTTTTTGGTCAAATACAGGAAGAATCGCAGCAAAAGGATGAGCGAGACTTGCCAACAGGCATTAATTCATTGACTTTGGACAAGGTGAAAACATTCATGGCAGCAGAGATGAACGGAATTACAGCGGAAGAACTCGGAGAAAAAATGGGCGCATCACGCACAACAGCAAGACGATACGTAGAGTATCTTGTGACAACGGGAGAATGCCGGGCAGAGCTGGCGTATGGAATCATTGGTAGACCAGAACGAAAATATTATCCCGCCAAAAAACAAACGGAGTCATAAAAATGAAAAAAGGAATACTCTTACTCATTTTGGTCTGCCTTTGTACAACGCTCACCTTTAATGAAAAAACAGCAAAAGATTCTTTCCTGAAGCACAGCCCATTATATATTGTGGTATCAGGTGTACCTGATGGCGGATTTGACCAAACAGCTCAAGTGATGAAAACCGTACTAGAACAAGAAAAGCTGGTGAAGGAGCCTGTGCATATTCTTTATCAAAGAGGCGGAACGGTTGATAAAGGATGGACCTATATGATGGAGCGAGATGCCAATTATATTAGTTTAAATTCAAGCTTATTATTAAGCCGTAATTTGCTGGGCAGCAGTAACGTGACCATGAATGATGTCACCCCGCTCGCTATTCTTGCGGAAGAGTGGCAGGTAGTCGCAGTGCCAGTTGATTCTCCTTTCTCAGATGGAAAGGAGCTATTACACGCATTAAAAAAGAAACCAGATTCCTTAAAAATTGGGTTTGCCCCGGACTTTGGAAATGATGATCAAATCTCATTCGCACGGGCTGCCGAAATGGCAGGAATTGATCCGTACCGCATTCAGTTTTTAAAATTTGATAGTGCAGATGATTTATTCCAAGCGCTCATTGACCATGAGGTAGATGCGGCAACCACGACCATTACAGAGGTTCGTCATGATTATGAAAAGAAAAGGCTGAAGCTTGTTGCGACCACAACGAATCAGCGTTTAGAAGGATTCAAAGACGTGCCCACTTGGAAAGAACAGGGGATTCCGCTCATTTTCTCTCATTGGCGTGGTGTGATGGGACCAAAGCAAATGAATCAGCACGACATTCGAGCATGGGATCAGCTTCTTCAAAAAATGACGCAAACGAAGTCATGGAAAAATCAGTTAAAACAAAAAGGCTGGACAAGCCGTTATATGAACAATAAAGAAGCAAAGGTCTTTATGGAAGATCAATTAAGGCGATATGAGCAATTTATACAAGGAGAACAAGCGGTCAAATGAGACCGCTTTTTTTCATGGAAGCAACAAAGAACAACAATTGCACAAAATGAACAAAAAGCATTTATCGACCAAAAAAGAATTAAAATTCATAATATTTACTTCAATTCAGGCGTCAGATATCATGACAGAAAGGGTTGGAAATGGGATACCAACATTTAATGAAAGCGTATACAACATAAGGGGTGAACAAAATGTTAGCGATCTTAGGATTTCTTATGATGGTTGTATTTATGGTTTTAATTATGACGAAACGTATGTCTGTTCTAACGGCATTGGTATTAACACCGATTGCATTTGCTCTTATTGCAGGTTTTCATTTTACAGAAATTTCAGACATGATTGTCAAAGGTGTACAGCAAGTTGCACCAACGGCGGTCATGATCATGTTTGCCATTTTGTACTTCGGGATTATGATTGATGCAGGTTTATTTGATCCGATGGTGGCAAAAATTTTAAACATCGTCAAAGGCGATCCATTAAAAATTGTTGTCGGAACAGCTGTCCTGACGATGCTTGTCGCACTTGACGGTGATGGAACCACAACGTACATGATTACAACAACAGCCATGCTTCCGTTATTTACACTGCTTGGCATTCGTCCGATTATTTTAGCGGGTATCGCCGGAGTCGGCATGGGGATTATGAATACGATTCCATGGGGAGGGGCAACACCTAGAGCGGCAAGTGCACTTGGCGTTGATCCATCACTTTTATTTGGCCCGATGATTCCAGTCATTGGCGCAGGGGTTTTGAGCATGATTGTGGTGGCATACTTTCTTGGGAAGTCTGAAAGAAAACGTCTTGGTGTTATTGAGCTCGAACAGCCGATTCATGCCAATGAAATGGCAGCGGCTCTGCAAGATGATATTAAGCGACCGAAACTTTGGTGGTTTAACCTGACACTGACTTTGCTATTGGTTCTCTTGCTTGTGTCAGGAAAAGTAAGCTTAACGGTTCTGTTTGTTCTTGCCTTCTGTGTTGCCATTATCGTGAACTATCCGAATTTAGAGCAGCAGCGTGAGCGGATTGCGGCTCATTCAACAAATGTTTTGGCGATTGCTTCGATGATTTTTGCGGCAGGTGTTTTTACAGGCATCTTAACTGGGACGAAAATGGTTGATGAAATGGCGATTTCGATTGTTTCAGCTATTCCAGAGCAGCTTGGCGGGTTTATTCCAGTCATTGTCGCGCTAACAAGCGGGATCTTCACTTTCTTTATGCCGAATGATGCATACTTTTATGGGGTACTGCCGATCCTATCAGAAACAGCGGCAGCATACGGTGTCGATAAAATTGAGATTGCGAGAGCATCTATCATTGGTCAGCCGATTCACATGTTAAGCCCACTTGTTCCATCGACTCATTTACTTGTTGGACTCGTTGGGGTATCACTAGATCAGCATCAGAAATTTGGCATGAAATGGGCGGTTCTTGCAGTCGTCGCCATGACAGTGATGGCGGTTCTCATTGGGGCCATTTCGATCTGGTAATGAGAAGAGTGTCTGCTGCTCATGCAGGCGCTCTTTTTTAGGTCCTATTGCAGGGCAAGCTCCATTCATTTGCCCTATATAAAGCCATACATGATTCCTCCAAAAGATATATTTTTGAAAAATGCTGACACTTTTGCTGTTTTTTTCTTTATAATGCAAATCAACGAAGGGAGAGGATAGCATGTCCAAACAGAAAAGTACCATTCTTTTTGCTGCTGTATGCCTCATGGCAGGAAGTTTGTCGATGGTGACCCCAGCTTCAGCGAATGCAGAGACCCCTTATTATGGAAAAAGCTATGAGCAGCCAGCCTCGGTTCAAAAACTGTATCCTGAGCCTGACGAAACGTTTGATACCCCTGCTTTTCAGAAAAAAGGAAAAGCATTTACCACACAAGAAGAGCTTCAAGATTTTTTACGTGACATTGTCAGTAAAAGTCCTTACGCCACGCAGAAACAGATTGGAACATCCATTGAAGGCAGGTCCATTCCAGCCCTCTATTTTACAAAGGATCGTCACATCTCTCCACTGTCAAAAAAGCCAACGATCTGGCTTCAAGCACAAATACATGGAAATGAACCAGCCTCCGGTGAATCTGCCCTTGTCATCGCCAAACGACTAGCAGGTGATGAAGGAGAGCGCATACTGAGCCATGTCAACGTCATCATTGTCCCAAGAATCAACCCAGATGGTTCTTATGCATTTGACCGCAGGCTTGCAAACGGAATGGATGGCAACCGTGACCACATGACACTAGAATCTCCAGAGCTGACAGCCCTTCATCAAGAATTTAATCGCTATGCGCCAGAGGTCGTCATTGATGCCCATGAATATGATGTCGGTCAAAAGCAGTTTGAAGATATCGGTGCATCAGGTGCTCTCAAGTATCACGATTTGCTGATATTATCCGGTAAGAATTTGAACATTCCTGAAAGCATTCGTTTCACGTCAAATGAATTGTACGTCAACGGAGTACGTGAAACATTGACGAATAAAGGATTTTCCAACGATTTATATTATACAAACACAAGAGGGAAGGACGGAAAGATCGACCTTTATGAAGGCGGAACCGATGCACGAATTGGCCGAAATGCCCTGGCGCTTTCACCAGCTTTATCATTTCTTGTAGAAAGTAGGGGGATTGGAATTGGTAGAGAGGACTTTACTCGGCGTGTGGCAGCACAAGTCACCACTCATGAAAAAATCATTGAGACAACAGTGAAGCATGCTAAGCAGGTGAAGCAACAAATGGTGACGGAGCGGCTGAAACTTGTGAAAAAAGGTCTTCAATCAAACGATGATGATCAAGTAGTCATTCAAGATGCTTTCAAGGCGCCTGTGAACGATTCACTTGAAATGGTGGATATTGAGAAAGGACAAACCACCAATGTCCCAGTGCGTTTTCATAGTGCAAGTGATGCGGTTCCTGTATTGACAAGAGAACGGCCAACAGCTTATCTCATTCTCCCTGGACATGAAGGGGTAGATCGAAAACTTAGAACTTTAGGACTGAAAAGTGTGACTTTGCCAGTTGGCATGAAAGTGCCAGTTCAAGCCTATCAGGTGACAAAACGAGTGGAAACAAGCAAAACAGATATTCAGCTTGAAACGAGACTCGTTGAAAAGAAACGTCAACTGCCAAAAGGAACAAAGGTATATGTGACTGCACAGCCAGAGACCAATTTGTTGTCACTTGCCCTTGAACCAGAATCAAAAGACAGCTATATGTCATCAGGTTTTATTGCATCAAAAGTAGGCGATGAACTACCAGTTTACCGATTCTTGTTATCTCAAAAGACGTTAGGTATAAATAAAAAGGACTAAAATCAAGTTCATTTTAGTCCTTTGTCAACCACCCTAGAAGCGGCACAGTGCGTGCCGCTTTTTCTATTTTCGTCCAGCTCTGATCTCATCGGTCATGCCTTCATACGGTGCTTCTGCGATAATCGTTTCATCGTTTACCCCAGCATGGTGGATGTACGTAATGTCTGCGAATTCTGGTACGACATACTTCGGATAGGTTTCATATTTTTCACGGGATTCTTTCATGAGGTCGATATAGTCATTTTGATAGCAAACGGTGATATCTGGACGTTCATGCACCCATTTTGGGAAGAAAATGACGCCATGCATGCGTTTTTCCTCAGGCATAAAGTTTAAAGACACGTCTGTCCCAGTCGGTTCCGTCCAGGAAACTTTGTATACCCCTTTTGTCAGTTTCACAATATTCACTTCTTGATCACGAACCCAGCGGCCTCCAACCATTCCGCTATGAATGCGGTAATCAATGGTGTGATCATTTTTAATGTAAATCTCATATTCCCAGCCATTTTCATACGTATAAATCATATGAAGTCCAACGAATTGATCCATGTTTATTCCTTCTTTCAATTAAAATGATGTTGTTTCAAACATGTCATGATTTACATGTTTATTTTAGGGTGTATGGTATACTATTGTCAAATAATATGCGTTGGAGGCATGTCATGAGAGTACTGAAATATGCCATTCTTGGCTTACTAGATCAGCGTGAGCTGACGGGATACGATATGAAGAAAGACTTTGAAGATTCCCTTGGACAGTTTTGGAGTGCGAAGCATAGTCAAATATACCCTGAATTAAAGCGGCTAACAGAAGAGGGTTTTATTGAATTTGATATTCACATACAAGGAAAGAAGCTGGAGAAGAAGGTTTATCAAATCACTGATGCAGGAAAAAGAGAACTGCATGAGTGGTTAAGGAAAAAAGGCCCGATTCCAGACACAACAAAAGATGAATTTATGTTAAAAACGTTCTTTATCTCATCTATGGATCAAAAAGAAGCGGCCGATCTCTTCTCACATCAGCTGCTGGAGCGAACAAAGAAAGTAGAGATGCTTGAACAGAAACTGAACGTTTTAACAGAAGAAGATCCATCTGCCCAATCACTGCATTCAACACAATTCGGGCATTATTTAGTGCTGACAAGAGCAATTGAAAGGGAAAAAGGGTATGTTCGCTGGCTCCAAAAGACCCTTGAAGTCATTGATTCATCCATTGTCTAAGGACAATCGTCGCACGATATGATCAAAAATGGTTTGAAACAAGTGAATTTATCAATAGAAACCGCTACAATGGATATATTCGTATTAAAGTGAGGCGAGTATGTTTGAGTAACCAAGAAGCGTTGTGGAATGAAGCAGAAGCTTTTATTTCTGTATGCTATGAAGAATTAGGCAAGTCAAATGAAGAAAAAGCAGCACGTCTGCATGAAATAAAAAAAGAAATTGAGTCTGACGGTATGTATACTCATACGCAGGAAGAATTAGCTCACGGGGCAAAAATGGCATGGCGCAACAGCAACCGGTGCATTGGGCGCTTGTTTTGGTCAACACTGCATGTGCATGACTGCCGGCACGTGACAACAGAAGATGAGGTGAAAGAGGCACTCTTTCATCATATTGAGTATGCGACAAATGGGGGTAAAATCAAACCGTCCATTACCATCTTCCCACCAGAGAATAAGGGACGGAAGGAAGTCGTTATTTATAATCATCAACTCGTTCGTTATGCGGGATATGAGTCGGAATATGGCATCATTGGGGACGAGGCATCACTTGAATTAACCAAGTTGTGTGAAGCGCATGGCTGGAAAGGCGAAGGCACGCATTTTGACCTTCTGCCACTTATGTTTCAGCTAAAAGATCAGCCGCCGGTTCTGTATGATCTTCCGAAAGAGATCGTTCAAGAGGTAG
This sequence comes from Bacillus sp. JUb11, assembly GCF_024807925.1. Lineage (NCBI taxonomy): Bacteria > Bacillati > Bacillota > Bacilli > Caryophanales > Bacillaceae > Bacillus > Bacillus sp. JUb11. The sequence goes on from NZ_JANUEZ010000009.1 coordinate 9,731, forward strand.
AGATCACTCATCCTGAATATGATGGGTTCGGTGATTTAGGACTGAAATGGTATGCTGTTCCGATTATTGCTGATATGAAATTAGAAATTGGTGGCATTCATTACAATGCGGCACCGTTTAATGGATGGTATATGGGAACAGAAATTGGCGCACGAAATCTAGCTGACGAAAACCGCTACAATATGCTGAAGAAAGTCGCTTCTATTTTAGGACTGGACACGACAAAGAATGCGTCACTTTGGAAGGACAAAGCCATTGTCGAGTTGAATGTGGCGGTTCTTCATTCTTACCGGGAAGCAGGGGTGACCATTGTGGATCATCATACAGCTGCCCATCAGTTCAAACAATTTGAAAAACAGGAAGAAAAGGCTGACCGTAAGCTGACTGGTGATTGGACATGGCTGATTCCGCCAGTATCACCAGCTGCTACGCATATCTTCCATCGTCACTATGACAATACGATCGTGAAACCGAATTATTTTTATCAGGAAAAACCCTACCACGGGACGGAAAGAGCCTAGCGAAAAGCTAGGTTTTTTTGTATGAAATGAGTCTTTTGAATGTTGTTTGATTTGGAAAATGATGGTTTAATGTCGGTGGAATCAAAAAGGGGGAATATAGATGAAAAAAATGACGTTGCTCATATTTTTGGCTGTATTCGGTTTCAACGGATTTCTACCGCTAGGTGATGAGAGAGCTAAAGCAACTACTGGAACAATGGTTCAGAATGTCATTGATTTAAAGGTGACAACCGATCGTTCAACTTATACTTCGCTTCATCCTCAGGTCAACGTCAACATGACCGCAACAACAAATGAAACACTTTATTATACAGCTGCTATTCGAAAACTTACTTTCCCAGTGACACCAGTCTTTACACACGAAGGGTCTATCTCTGGACAAAACGCTTTCGCAGCACCTACTCGTTTATTATTTCCTAACAGTGGATCAGCCAACTATGATGTTCATGTGAGTCTCTACAAAGATGCTTCACGTACAACCTTGATTGGTTATTATGTTGCAAACCCATTTACTGTTGTGAAATAAAGGACACATATCAACTATCCTCTGATCCGAAAGTCTTGATAATGAGCGAACTCGGCGAGCGGCTCCATGTCCAAATGTTTGACTTTTGAAAAAGGACTGCCTTTACGGACGGTCTCTAAAAAGTCAAAAACCTCCTGCTGCTCTCCTTCTACTTTTAACTCCACGTGACCCTCATCTGTGTTGCGTACCCAGCCTTTTATCCCTCGATTGACGGCCTCTCCTTGAACAAAATATCGAAAACCGACTCCTTGCACTCGTCCTTTTACAATAGCGTGATAATGAACCAATGTCATCTCTCCTTTTTTCTCATCGTACCATAACCTGCCTCGTTCCTTCACGTACCGACTATGATTTGACTGTCAAACCATGTAAAATAAAAGGCAATCAGACAATCAAAGGAGATGGCGAGAGTGGGGCAGACAAGGTACGACATCGAAGGAATTCAAGTAGGACAACCTATCACCACCTATGTGAATGGTAAAGAAATCAAAACAGCCATCAACAAAAAGCGTATTCACGAGCCTGTTTATTTGAGTAAGCTCAATTTTGATGGAGATGGCCAGGGTGATTTGGTCCATCACGGAGGTGATGATAAAGCCATTTGCGTCTTTCCATATGATCACTATACTTATTTTGAGCAATTTTTAGGAGTGTCGTTACAGGAGGCAGCTTTCGGTGAGAACGTGACCGTGCATCAGCTTGTAGAGACAGAAGTCCGTATTGGAGATGTATTTCAGTTTGGGGAAGCGATTGTTGAGGTCAGTCAGCCAAGACAGCCGTGTGTGAAGCTCTCTCTTAAGCATGGAAACATGAAGCTTGTGAAGGAAGTGCAGCAAACGGGATATACCGGTTTTTATTTGCGTGTGCTGAAAGAAGGAATGGTCTCTCCTGATGAAGCTCTTGTGTTAGTCGAAAAAGCGCCCCATCCCATCACTGTCCACGAAGTCAATGAAGTTAAATACCGTCAAGTAGATCAAAACAGGCTGAAAGCAGTTCTTGAAGTAGATGCCTTAGCAGATGTGGTCAGGAAGTCTTTAGAAAAACGTGTTCAGCCCATATAAAAAAGCCGTACATCTGATATGGATGTACGGCTTTTCAACATTTAAGAGCTCGTTTTCTTTTGCTCAAGAAGATTTGCAAGGAAATAAGTTTTAAAGCTTTGAAGCTTTCTTCCTTCATGCTTGGTCACACCAAGCTTCTTTAATTCTTCGACATACCAGCCTTTGCTACCATAATGCATGATAGAAAACTCCTTTCAATGGAAACTGCCTGCATTGTAACATCTCAAAAAAGGACGTGAAAAGTGTGCAGGTGTTTAGAAATGAAAACTGATTCTATCTGCCTATGATCCATGTATATGCTGGAAATAATTATTTATGAATTTGGCGGGTTGAGGGTAACAATGATCATGCCGACTGTCATAATCATGATGACAATACCGAGGTAGGTCATCATGGATTGTTTTTTCTTAATACCTACAACCGTTAAAATAATACTTTCAATAAAGAAGATAACACCGATGATGATGAACCACATATCAAATAAGACCCCTTTCGCATATCTTTGCCTATTTTACCACAGGCATTTTTGTTTAGTCGTGACAGATTCGTGAAACGGGCATGAAAAAATCCCCTCCAGTGAAGGAAGGGACCCGCTTGCTTACAGCTTTGTTAAAATAATCGGTTCGTCTTTTGTGATCACAATCGTATGTTCAATCTGTGCGACCAGGCTCTTATCAGGTGTTTTAAATGTCCAGCCGTCATCCGCTTGATAAATCGATTCAGCATTTGTTGAAATAAAAGGTTCAAAGGCGATGACTGTCCCATTCTTAAACAAAGCATTATCGAATGGATCATAATAGTTCAAAATATGGTTAGGTGCTTCATGCAGGCTTTTCCCAATACCGTGTCCTGTCAAGTTCTTAATGACGGTAAATCCTTGTTCTTTCGCTGTATTGTAGACCGCACGGCCAATTTGATTTTGTCTTTTACCGGCTTTCGCGTGCTTTAATCCTTCAAGGAATGCATCCTCTGCACACTGGCATAAAGCTTCAAGACGAGCATCTCCTGTACCTAAAACGAATGAAATCCCAGTATCGGAATAATATCCATCAAGCTCTGCTGAGATATCAATATTAATGAGGTCGCCCTCTTGTAAAATGGTTTTTTCACTTGGAATGCCATGTGCGACTTCATCATTGACACTGATGCAAGTCGTACCGGGGAAATCATATTCTTTTTCAGGAGCTGAATTGGCTCCATGCTCTTCTAATATTTTTTTCCCAATCAAATCTAATTCTTTTGTAGACATGCCTGGTTTCGCTTGGCTTTTCATTTCTTCTCTTGCCAAAGCGACAATTCGGCCGACTTTTTTTAAGGCTTCTAACTCATGATCATGTTTGACAATCACTGTTCATTCCCGCTTTCTATAACTTCATTCTATTCAATAGCTTACCACATTTTACGCCAAAAGAGTAAAGGCTGAGATTCGGGTGAGATGTGGACAAATTGGTATAGATAACTAGATGTGCATATGATATATTTTTTATGAACATCATGAGAGATTTGTTCATGATGATGACGAAGGGGGGAGAAATAAGATGGTGTTTCAGTTTTTTCAAAAGTTAGGAAAATCATTTATGCTTCCAATCGCTGTGCTTCCTGCAGCGGGTATCATTTTGGCTATTGGGCGAGAAGATGTATTCAACATCCCGTTTATTCATGCAGCAGGAAATGCAATTTTTGCGAATTTGGCTTTAATTTTTGCTATGGGTGTAGCGATTGGTATTTCAAAGGACGGTAACGGGGCAGCGGCGTTATCTGGAGCGATCTCTTATTTTATTTTGTCAGCTGGTACCACGTCGATCAATTCGACCAACAATATGGGGGTATTGGGTGGTATTTTGTGCGGACTTTTGGCAGGTTACGTTTACAATAAATTTAAGGACACGAAACTGCCGGAATACCTAGGTTTCTTTAGTGGAAGACGGCTTGTGCCAATTATGACAGCACTTTTTACCATTCTATTAGCAGCCGTTTTTGGATATGTATGGCCTCCAATTCAAAGTGTGATCAATGATTTGGGAGAGTGGATTTTAAGTCTTGGAGCAACGGGTGCCGGGCTGTTTGGCTTCTTTAACCGCTTGCTCATTCCATTAGGACTTCACCATGTGTTGAATAATCTATTTTGGTTTCAATTCGGTGAATTCAGCGGAGCGACAGGTGATTTAGCACGGTTCTTCAAAGGTGATCCAAGTGCAGGTGTCTTTATGACTGGTTTCTTCCCAGTGATGATGTTCGGGCTGCCAGCGGCATGTCTCGCGATGGTTGTGACCGCAAAGCCTGAAAAACGAAAAGCAACAGCCGGTCTTATGATTGGAATGGCACTGACGTCATTTATTACAGGAATCACAGAACCAATTGAATTCTCATTTATGTTTTTATCTCCACTTTTATATGGTGTTCATGCGATATTAACTGGTCTTTCGCTCTTTATTGTCAACACCTTAGGCATTCATAGCGGTTTCGCTTTTTCAGCGGGTGCGATTGATTACGTTTTAAGTTTTGGAATTGCGCAAAAGCCCATTCTGTTACTTGTGGTTGGGGTCATCTATGGCGTGATTTACTTTGTTGTTTTCTATTTCCTGATTAAATTGTTAAAGCTAAAAACACCAGGCAGGGAAGATGATGACATCGAAGATATCCCAGGGGATGATACACATACTGCCGGAGCAAGTATGCTCGTAGAGGGACTAGGCGGCAAAGACAATATCACCACAATTGACCATTGTGCGACCCGTCTTCGTTTAACAGTAGAAGATACCAATTTATTAAATGAAGGTACATTGAAAAAAGCAGGTGCCAAAGGGGTACTGACGTCAGGAAAAACTTCCGTACAAATCATCATTGGAACAAATGTCGAATTTGTCGCCGATGATCTTCGTAAGGAAGTCGCTCAGGACTAAAAAAAGCGTTCAGCCAGATCAAATGGGCTGAACGTTTTTTTGTTTTCGCTGTTCGATCACCAGTACAATGCTGATGACAACAAGTAAAAACCATGAACTGATTTTACCAAGATGGACGAGAGACCAAGCATGCTGCTGATTTGGATATTGCCATGCTCCTAAAAAGGTCGTGACATTTTCGGCCACCCAAATAAAAAAGCCAATCAGCAAAAACGAGATAACAAGCGGCATACGAAAGGTCGATGAACCGACCTGAAAGGACACGGTTGTTTTTCGAAACACAACCACTAGGAGTAATGTCAGCCACCAGCGTAGATCATAAATCCAGTGATGAGTAAAGAAATTGAGATAAATACATAAACTGATCCCCACTGAAAGAAACGGGTGAGGCCACGCATTTACCTTCACGCGAAGGCGAGTCAGTGCCTGATAAATATAGCTTGCCACGCTCGCATACATAAAACCGCTGTAGAGCGGAACCCCAAAAATTTTCGTATAAGCCTCTTCAGGATAGGACCAAGAACCCATATGTACTTTGTAGATTTCTAAGCCTATTCCAATCACATGAAAGAGACAAATGACCCTCAGTTCTATCAGTGTCTCAAGCCGCAGCATCAGCATGAGGAGCTGTGCGATAAGGCAAAGCAGAAGAATAACATCATATCGAGGAAGAAAAGGAATAGACACGATCTTTGATAGGGCAAGCGCTGTAAAGATCATGACGGGGAATAGACATGAAATAGCCTGTAAATAAGCAAAATGAAATAATGTTTTCATACAAAATGTAACCCCTTTTTACTGTCTGAAATAACTTAGACGGAAATAGCAAGGGAAAAGTTTACCTCGACTAGATATTCATGAACAATTTGTGAATATATATGTGAAAAGGATCACAAATGATATTTACATAGTATAATAAGATCATAAAGAAAATGTGAAATATTTCACATAATTTAAAAGGAGGCATCATCATGTTTACAAAATTCTTACAAACGAATGTATGGGCAGCGGTTATCCTTTTGGCAGCAAGACTTTATATCGGATGGACTTGGCTGACATCTGGTATTGGAAAACTAACAGGTGGATTCGATGCATCAGGATATTTGCAATTTGCCATAGCTGAACCTGTTGTGAAAGATGGACATCTTGTTTATCCGTTCTATGTCTGGTTTTTAGAAAATGTCGCGTTGCCAAATGCCGGACTTTTCAGTGTCATGGTCATGTGGGGAGAAATCTTAGTTGGTCTAGGATTAATTGTTGGATTGTTCACAACAACGGCAGCCTTTTTTGGAAGCGTGATGAATGTCTCTTTCTTACTAGCTGGAACCGTCTCTGTTAACCCGCTTCTTCTTCTGATCGCCGTCTTTATCATAGCAGCGAAAGGAAATGCCGGAAAATTTGGTCTTGATTATGTAGCAGGTCCAGTCCTTAAGCGAAAACTGAAAAGAAAGCCACATTTAGAAGTGGCATCATAATAAAGAAAAGCATCCTGAGCAAAAATTCAGGATGCTTTTTATTTAGGAACCGGCTTTGATGAGGTTAATATGCACCACAGTCAGCTCGTGCTGACTGATATCTGGATCATGTCCGACGATAAATTCGAGCTCATAATCACCGGTCTGATAAACGTATTTCTTCTCTTTTGTTTGCGGGATGGTGCTGACTGAATCTGCTGAACCAAGCTGTTTCTTTAATAGGGAAGGAGTCATTCCTCCGATATTCGTTTCTTTTTCTACATTTGTTCCAAAATAACGGATTTCGTTAATCTTGCCTTTTTTGTCATAGTGAAAAGCAAATCCTGGGTTCCCCATCTCAGCATGATACAAATCAAAGCCGCTTTGACCGGTTTCTGGATAAGGCTGTCCTAGTTTATGCCGAACGTCTTTTTTTGTTTGAACCCCTATTTTGAGTCCTTCTGCATAGTATGGCATTTGTCCTTGATGTGCTAGCAGATAAATGCTGTTTAGCGCTGCTTTCGGCCCTTGAGGAATGGACTGTTCTGTCTCCGTTTTGGTCATGGTGTGCGCTGAAATCGCCGGGCTAAAACCGAATAAGGTGGAAGAAGCGAGTGAAGCGGTCACGACAAAAGCTGCTGTTTTTTTCATGATTAATCAATCCCTCCTTCTTCAACTATACCCGGTGCCATGTGGATCAAACGTAAAAAGCCCCAGCTGATCTTGGATCGGCTGGGGCCTTAAATGAGAAAGTTATTTGGAAGACGAGCTGGATTCATCTTTGGCGGAAGAGGAATCTTTTTCATCCTGTACTTTCTTTGTGTAGTCATAATCATTGCGCTCAATTGGTGTAAAGCCTTTAGGTTTGTAGAAACGGAGTAAATCTTCCGTGACAATCTTATCAGATGTCTCTAACATCTTTTTCACCGTTTCGTTTTCTTGTGATGCCTTTTCAGTCGGTTCGATTTTTTCACCTGTTTTGTTGCTGTAATAGTTGTTGCCTACTTTCGTGTAGTCCTTAGACACGAAGTCTCCATTTCTAAATGGCACAAGCTCTTTAAAGTTCTTCGATAAGATATCAGAACCAGACATTAAATAGTTCTTCGTATCATCTCCGAGCAGGTGGAGAAGGGTAGGCGCAACATCCACTTCACCAGAGTATTTATGAATCTGTCCGCCTTTTACGCCTGGCACATGGATAAAGAGCGGCACACGCATAAGCTGGGCATTTTCATAGTCTCCAATTTTTTCGCCAGTCACTTTTTCCATCGCTTCATTATGGTTTTCTGAAATGCCGTAGTGGTCACCGTACATAATGACGACGGTATTGTCATAGAGACCAGATGTCTTCAAGTCATTAAAGAACTGTTCGATGGCTTCATCTAAATAATGAGCAGATTGGAAGTAGTTATCAACGACGGAGTCTCCAAAGTCGCCAGGTTCAAAATCAGTATCACCTTCATCCATACCAAATGGGAAGTGGTTTGACAGCGTAATGAATTTTGAATAAAACGGCTGTTTCAGATTTTCAAGCATTGGCATGGATTCTTTGAAGAACGGTTTGTCTTTCAATCCATAGTTCTTCGTATCTTGTTCATTCATATCGTAGTACTCAGAATCGTAAAATCTGTCATATCCAAAGGACTTAAACATTTCATTTCGGTTCCAGAACGTTTTCGTATTCCCGTGGAATTCTGCGGACGTGTATTGGTCCTTTTTCAAAATGCCAGGAAGCGCCTGATATGTGTTTTGAGCTTTGTTAATAAACACAGAGCCTTGTGATAATGGGAAAAGCCCCGTATCCATCATAAATTCCGCATCAGATGTCTTTCCTTGTCCTGTTTGATGGAAGAAGTTATCAAAATAAAACGTTTTGTTGTCATGGGCTAATGAATTTAGGAAAGGAGTGACCTCTTTTCCATTCACCTTGTAATCAATGACAAAGTTTTGCAGTGATTCAAGAGAAATCGTAATGACGTTCATGCCTTTCGCTTTCCCGTAATAAGCCGGGTTTGGACCAGCGCTGTTCGCCTTAAGGTAATTCTCTACATCTGTTACGTCATTTGAATTTGCCAGGGCACGCTGGCTGTTTGATTTCACATTTTGAATGGCATCAAACACCGTAAAATTATAAGCACCCAAGTATTTGACTAAATAATTGCGGTCAAACGATCTTGATAAAAGCTCTGGGCGATCAATTTCTGCTGCGATTAAGTTGACAACAAAGATCAGAACAGAGGACACAAGAACGAGTCTAAACGATTTTGTTTTTTGAACAGGTACAGTCGCTGTACTTGTTTGCTGCTGTTTTTTCATGCGGACTGCGAGTACGATCAAGATGATGGTATCGAGAAAGTAAAACATATCAGTCCAACGCATGAGTGAAAATGCACTATCACCTAATTGTCCGCCATTCGTTCCTGCCTGCATCACTGTAGGCAGCGTGATAAAGTCATTGAAGAATCGATAGTACACAATGTTTGCGTAAAGTAAAAAAGACATGAAAAAGTGAATCACAATGATAGCGGCAGGCTGCCATTTTTTCTTGAACAATAAAGCAAAGCCAAGAAAGAACAAGCTGGAGCTAATAGGATTCACAAAAAGCAAAATATGCTGAAGCACATTTGATATACCAAGTTTAAATTCGATTAAATAAGCTGTATACGTCTTGAGCCATAACAAGATGGCTGCAATCACAAAGAAGCCGAGGCCCCTTTTTTGAATAAATGTTTTCATTTAAACACTCCTTTTCTCCGTTAAACGGAAGAGGCGGAACGAAAGAAAACGAACCATTAGAATATACCATGAAATGCACAAATAGAAAAGTCATAACCGGTGAGCACCTAAGGCAGCCTGTCCGAGCTAGAGTTGGGAAGACATCGAAAATATTCGATCTCCGAAAAACTTTTTGTGAAATTCATCCTAATAATTACAGAAAATTCTGTATTTTTCCTGTTGCTATATCAATAAAACAGGTAAAAAGACACAAGTCTAAAGAATTAATTTGATTTCTACAATGGTGCATTTAGGCGGATTTCCAGTGTTTATTAATGTTTATGCAGGTTAAGTAAAAAAAATGAATGAATAAACCGCTGAATTGTCTGGATAATAATTCCTTCATGAAAGTATATTGATATATTTTGTTGTTTCACAAACATAATGGTTTTGATGTGTATTGTAAGGGTTTTATTCTTTTTGTTGGGTGAACAAATTATCTAAATATACTTAAGTGAACAGTTCGACACTATAAACTTTTGAAACGGGGTCGATATAGACAGTGACAGGAAATCTTCCATTGAAAGGATTGATAGTATATGACTGTACGAGCACAGAACCTCGTTCAGAACTGGTTTCCGAGTGAGGACGGAAATGCAGAAGAGCGGAAAGAACTCATTAAATTAATGGAACAGATCATTTCAGGGGTCGATGACCTGAAGGATCCGAACCGTGCTCACCTAAAAGGTGAAAAGAATCGCGAGGAGGACTTTTACAAAAAGCTCACTGAAACAAGTCAAATTCCGATGAACGGACAACAAGCGGAACTTGTGAATGAAGAATTACTGAAGCTTTTACATAATCATCCATACCACACGAAGTATTTCTTCACGAACATTTTGCCAATGGCAAGTACACCAGGAATTCTAGGCATGCTGACGGCTATGCTGGTTAACGGAAACAACCTATGGGATGTGTATGGACCAGCAGGCGCAGAAGCTGAGGTCAGAGTGGTCTCAATGATGTCTAAGCTCATCGGATATGATCCAAATGTGAGCGGGGGCTACACAACATGGGGAGGTCAAGGGGCTATTTTCTCGGGGCTTCGTTTAGCAATTGCGAAAGTTGCACCGGAGTCATTACGAAAAGGTGTCCCGCAAAATCTTTATGCGTTTTGTTCTGATGCAGCACATTACAGCTTATTTAAGTCAATGGAAGCAACAGGGATTGGCACAGACAACTTAATCAGAATTAAGACGAATAAAGATCATTCGATGGATATGGAAGATTTGCGTTGTCAAATGGAACGTGTTGCCCAAAATGGCGGAATTCCCGTTTATATTGTGGCAACAACCGGAACAACAGATGCCATTGCAATTGATGATGTAAAAGGGGTGCGTGAAACAGCAGAAGCCATTGCTGAGAAGTATGGTCTCAAGGTGCCGCATATTCATGCAGATTCGGCGCTTGGTGGATTCTTTGCTTTCTTTAATGAGTATGATGTATCTGAAAACCCGCTGCAATTCTCAGACGGTGTTCTTCGTATGCTAAAAGAAATCAAAGCGAAATTTCAGCATCTTTCTCTTGCTGACACGATGTGTTTTGACTTTCAAAAACTCGGACAAACACCATACACATCTAGTTTATTCTTAGTGAAAAACGCTGCTGACTTAAAGCGCTTGGATCTAGAAGAACAAGAAACACCATACGTTGGACATAGAGGATACGGGGAATACCATACGGGTTATACGCTTGAATGCTCAAGAATGGGAAGCTCCATCAGCATGCTAAGTGTTCTGCTAACGTTTGGAATTGAAGGATACCAGCGCTTGCTCGGTCAATTTTTAGAGGTGAACCTTGCATTTAGAGAAGCACTTCGTCAGGAAATTCCACAAGCAGAAGTCGTCAATGATGACAATGTCGGAATGGCTACATTGTTTAGAATTTACCTAGACGGCTCTCCTCGTTTTAAGGAAGAAATATCTGGAGAAGCAACTGCTATGGAAATTGAGCGCAATAATGATTTGAACAAAATCCTCTTTGAAAAGCTTGGAGAGAAAAGAGACGAAATGTTCTTTGGCGATACAACGAAGTTTTTACAAGTCAATGCCAAAGAAGGTCAAGAATTCTATCTAAGTGTGAGTAAATTTTTTGTGATTTCACCTTATACGTTACCGGAGCATATCCCTCATATCGTATCTTATTTAAAAGATGTGATTGCATCTGTTTGTGGACAATTTGAAAGTGTAGAGGCTTAAATTAAAATTGAGAGTGGAGATGTAGAAAAAAATGGCGAAACAAAGGAAGTTTGGAGGACTTACGATATCCTCCAAAATCATGTCAGTCGTTGTCGTAACATTACTCGCAACCGTTGCATTATTCGTTCTAACATTTTATTTAGTTAGCCAGGATTTATCTTCCCAATTATTAAAGCAATTTGATTATCGATTAACAACAGATATTGATACAGCGAAAAAAGAAATCGATAATATGGATGGAAATGTCCTTAGCATTAGCGGGAAGGATGATCCTATTTATGTGGAGATCAAAAAGAAATTCACAGAACTACAAAAAGATCATACGCTTGAGAACTTATACGTGTTATCAAATAAGGGCGGCAAAGAAAGAATCATCGTACTAACAGGGGAAGACAATGATTTTGATCAAGATTATGTCTTTTCAGATGAAATGAAACAAGCTCTTTCTGAAGATAAAATGGTCAAAAGCGACATTTACGTTGATTCGTATGGGACTCATAAATCCGTCTTTTTACCAATTAAAGATTCAGGCGGTGAACTCACGGGGATTTTAGGAATTGACTTAGATGCGTCTGTTGTTCCAGCAACAACGAAAAAGCTGACAATTTATATTACAGTAGCATCTGCGATTGTGCTCATCGGTGGATTACTCTTCTCATTCTTCATGGGAAGAAGAATTGCAAAACCAGCACGTTCATTAATGGAATCAGCAGATCGAATTGCAGATGGTGATTTAACTGGCATGGTAGAAGTTCAAAGTAAAGATGAGATCGGTCAATTAGCAGCTTCCTTCCAGAAAATGCAGGGACGGATCAAAGAGCTTATTGGAAAGATCTCAAACTCATCAAGTGAAGTGTCGAAAATGTCTTCACAGCTTCGCACAGTGACAACAGAATCTAGTCAAAGTGCACAACAAGTGTCAGAAGCGATGACGAATATGAGTGAAGGAATCAATGATTCAGTCGCAAACATTACAGACTGCACAACATCTGTTGCGGAAATCGATACTCAAATCGAAGGCGTGACAAAAGAAGTGGATGAAATGAAATCTGTTTCATCAGAAGTACAAGAGCAGTCAGAATCTGGTCAAAAATTGGTGCAGCATGTGCTTGAACATCTCAACATGTTACACGACATGATGACAAGCTCAAAGCAGGCGGCAGAAGAATTGCAATCACATTCAACAGAAATTGAAAGTGTCATCTCCATTATTACGGACATTTCAGCGCAAACGAATCTGCTTGCACTGAATGCTTCTATTGAAGCAGCACGTGTAGGAGAAGAAGGAAAAGGATTTGCTGTTGTGGCTGATGAAGTCCGTAAGTTAGCTGAACAGTCAGCTGATGCAGCTAAAACGGTCTCAGACTTAGTCATTGGCACACAGGAAAATAGTCAGCGTGTCCTTGAAAGCGTGGAGGAAAGCAGTAAAGCAGTGGAAGAAGGCCGTGAGCAAATGAAAGGCACCTCGCAGAACTTCGCTGGTATTTATGATGGAGTGTCTCAATTTGCAAGCAGAACGAACAATTTGCTTCAATCTATTAAGCAGGTAGAACGAGCATATCAAACAATTTCTACATCGATTGAACAAATTTCGGTCGTGTCAGAAGAACATGCGGCAAGCTCTCAAGAAGTAGCGGCAGCAACAGAACAGCAAAGTGCTGGCATGCAGCAAATTTCAAGTGCGATTGAACAGCTCTCTGACATGTCAGAGGACTTGGCACAAATGGTATCTACTTTTAAAATCGACAAAAAATAACGAGAAAGCTGGCTCTTGTGAGAGAGTCAGCTTTTTTGCTATGCTTAACCAAAATATCAGACGATCTGAAAGGAGACGTGTCATGGATTTTGCGCAGAGATTGTCAGAAGAACGGATCAAAAAGGCGATGGACCATGGAGCTTTTGAAGGACTTGCAGGCTTTGGGAAACCTCTGCCAAAGGATGATGCTGCTCATGTACCAGAAGAGCTGAGGATGGGCTATCGAATCATGAAAAATGCTGGCTTTGCCGGGGAAGAAACAGCTTTGAAAAAAGAACTAATGACGGTCAAAGAGTTACTGAAAACGAGTATAGATGGAGAAGAAAGAAAAAAACTCTCTATCGTATGTGAGGAAAAACAAAAACGCCTCGATGAACTCACATCCAAGCGCCAAACGTTTGCTCGACCAGCCTCCTCCTTTTATAAGAATAGGGTCTACGAAAAACTAACGGAGCATAAAAAAAGATGATGACACGCTGCCTCTCTGAGCACATTGAGGGAGCTTTTTTTATGAAAGCGCTACATTTTCTTATTGACTACATGTATATACAAATATAAAATATGAGGTGAACATGTATATACAAGTTTTGATTCTTTTTTCTTATAAAAAAACGGTCTCGGAGGGGATAGCATGGCTGATTATCAGACAGCGGCAGATCAGATTGTAAAAGCCATTGGTGGGAAAGAAAACATTGATCAAGCCACACATTGTGTGACAAGACTTCGTTTTGTGCTAAAAGATGAAGGTAAGGTGGATGAGAAAGCACTAGAACAAATTGATGAAGTGAAGGGATCTTTCTCAGCGAATGGCCAATACCAAGTGGTCATTGGTCAAGGAGTGGTGAATCGGGTTTATGCCGAAATGGTCAAACAGACGGGAATCGGCGAAGCGACAAAAGAAGACGTCAAGCGTGCCTCTGATCAGAAATTAAACCCACTGCAGCGTGCGGTGAAAACGCTTGCGGATATCTTCATTCCAATCCTTCCAGCTATCGTGACAGCCGGTTTATTGATGGGGATTAATAATATTTTAACAGCTCCTGATATTTTCTTTGATCAAAAATCCATTGTGGATGTGTATCCGGCATGGGCGGATTTAGCAAATATGATCAACTTGATTGCAGGTACTGCCTTTACCTTTTTGCCAGCATTAATCGGCTGGTCGGCTGTCAAGCGGTTTGGAGGTAATCCACTTTTAGGAATGGTCCTCGGACTGATGCTTGTACATCCAGATCTGTTGAATGCGTGGGGATATGGAGCGGCGGAAAAGACAGGTGACATTCCTGTCTGGAATTTGTTTGGACTTGAAGTACAAAAGGTAGGTTACCAAGGGCAGGTTCTTCCGATACTTGTCGCTTCCTATTTACTCGCAAAGCTCGAATTATTTATTACAAAGCGGACACCTGAAAGTATTCAGTTGTTAGTTGTTGCACCAATTACATTACTACTCATTGGATTTTTATCATTTATCGTCATTGGTCCCGTTACATTTGCGATCGGAAACGTATTAACATCTGGACTCGTCACTGTATTCCAACAATTCGCAGCACTTGGCGGCCTTTTATATGGCGGATTATATGCAGCGTTAGTCATTACAGGGATGCACCATACGTTCCTAGCAGTCGATATTCAGCTGATTAACTCAAAACTACACGGCACGTTCCTGTGGCCAATGCTCGCACTGTCTAATATTGCTCAAGGATCAGCGGCACTTGCGATGATGTTTGTCTTAAAAGATGAAAAGCAAAAAGGGCTCTCCCTGACATCAAGTATTTCTGCTTACTTGGGTATTACTGAACCGGCGATGTTTGGGGTGAACTTGCGCTATAGATTCCCGTTTATTTTTGCCCTGATCAGTTCGGGGATAGCTGGTATGTTTATTGCCTCACAAGGGGTACTGGCAAGTTCAGTCGGCGTTGGAGGCATTCCAGGAATCTTCTCGATCATTCCGAAATATTGGGGGGCATTTGCCATCGGAATGGTGATTGTGCTGATCGTCCCATTCATTGGTACCCTTTTATATGCAAAACTTAAGAAGAAGGATGTATCACAAGAACTTAACTAGTGGTGGTGAAGGAAATTGAATCAACAAACAAACGAACCGTGGTGGAAAAAAGCCGTGGTCTATCAAATCTATCCGAAGAGCTTTTTAGACACAACAGGCTCTGGTACAGGTGATATCAATGGCGTGACGAAAAAGCTCGACTATATCAAAGAGCTAGGGGCGGATTGTATTTGGCTGACTCCTATGTATGAGTCACCACAGCATGACAACGGTTATGATATTAGTGATTATACAAAAATCCATGACATGTACGGCACAATGGCCGATTTTGAGCACATGCTGAAAGAAGCACATGAACGAGGGATTCGTGTCATCATGGATCTAGCCGTGAACCATACGTCGATTTTCCATGAGTGGTTTCAAGCCTCCCGAGAGTCGAAGGAAAACCCGTATCGAGACTATTATATTTGGAAGGAGCCGAAAGCGGACGGCTCTCCTCCGAATGATTGGCAGTCAAAGTTTGGCGGGCCAGCGTGGGAATTAGATGAAGCGACAGGTGACTATTATCTTCATTTATATGATGTTACCCAGGCAGACCTCAATTGGGAACATGATGAAGTGCGCAGGAAAGTATATGACATCATGCACTTTTGGTTTGAAAAAGGGATCGATGGATTCAGACTGGATGTCATCAATAACATTTCAAAGGATCAACGCTTTTTAGATGATGCTGGGCAATCAGTGCAAGGTGACGGGCGTATGTACTATACAGATGGGCCGAGAATTCATGAATTCTTGCATGAAATGAACCAGGAAGTGTTTTCGAAATACGATAGCATGACCGTGGGGGAAATGTCTTCAACGAATATTGCAGACTGCATTCGGTATACAAGACCTGATCGGCAGGAGCTGGATATGACGTTTAATTTTCATCATTTAAAAGTTGACTATCCTAACGGTGAAAAGTGGGCCATTGCGCCATTTGATTTTCTAGAGTTGAAATCAATTCTGTCAGAATGGCAGACGAAAATGCATGAGGGCGGCGGCTGGAACGCACTATTTTGGTGCAACCATGATCAGCCACGCATCGTGTCTAGATACGGTGATGATGGCACGTACCATCAGCAATCAGCGAAGATGCTGGCGACCACCATTCATTTGATGCAAGGCACTCCTTATATTTATCAAGGTGAAGAAATTGGGATGAAGAATCCTCGCTTTGAGGACATTTCGTCATACCGCGATATCGAATCACTCAATATGTACGAAGTCATGCTTGAAAAAGGGAAAACAAAGGAAGAAGCTTTGGCGATTTTACAGGTCAAATCAAGAGATAACGCAAGGACACCTATGCAATGGACTTCGGAAAAAAATGTGGGGTTCTCAAAAGGTACGCCTTGGATTGAACCAGCTCAAAACGGCATTTCAGTAGAAGCTGCCTTAAAAGATGAGACGTCGATTTTTTATCATTATCAAGCCCTTTGTAGGCTTCGTAAGGAACTTGATGTAATCACCTATGGAAGCTTTACTTTACTGCTTTCAGATGATCCAAAGGTGTTTGCATATGTCCGAGAAGGCAAAGATGAGAAGATTCTCGTGATCAACCATTTTTATGCAGGCGAGACGGACTTTACACTTCCAGATGAGCTTGCAAAGGATGTCAATGAAATGGAAGGGCAAGTCTTGCTGTCCAATTATGAGGATGTGCCGGCAGATATCAAGGGATTTACGTTGCTTCCATATGAGTCAATCGTTTATCATTTAACCAAACGCTAGTAAATGGGGCGGAAGGAAAATGAAAGAGAATAAGTTTCGAGTGATTTATGATCAGCTCGCAAGACGAATTGAACAAGGTGAATGGCAGGATAAAGGCATCCTCCCATCAGAACATGAGCTGTCTGTCATGTATGACACATCCCGTGAGACGGTGAGAAAGGCATTAAACATCCTTGTGCAAAATGGCTATATCCAAAAAATTCGTGGGAAAGGCTCAGTATTGCTGAATCGAGAGAAAATGCAGTTCCCAGTTTCGGGTCTTGTCAGCTTTAAAGAGCTTTCCCAAACGCTTGGGCGAAAGACGGTAACAACGGTTCATGAGTTCGGTTTAATCAAGCCAGATCAGTATATTCAGTCTCAGCTGAAAATCAGTGGGCAGGAGGACGTTTGGGAAGTCATTCGCTCTCGCAATATTAGCGGAGAAGAAGTCATTTTAGACAAAGATTACTTCTTGCAAAAACATGTGCCGTTCTTGTCTAAGGACATTTGTGAAGGATCGATCTACGAGTATATTGAAGGAGAACTTGGGGTCTCGATTAGTTATGCTCAAAAGGAATTTGTGGTCGAGCCATGTACTGAAGAAGATGAGAGGTATCTCGATTTGAACGGGTTTGATCATGTGGTGGTGGTGAAGAATTATGTGTTCTTGGAGGATACGAGTCTATTCCAATACACAGAAAGCCGCCACCGGCTAGATCGTTTCAGATTCGTGGATTTTGCTAGAAGAGAGAAGTAGACAGGGCCGAGGCTCTGTCTATTTCAGTTTGTAGGGAAACAAGAGCAACATTCTAGGAGGACAAATGATCAGACTGAATAGACCATTAAAATTAAGAGATGTAGAAATTTTTAGCGTGATGAAAGATCACAGGATTTTATGTTATGTCATCATTGAAGACACGCGAAAACCGTTTACGGAAGAAGATAGAAAATTAGAGCCATTATGTTATATGGATGAAGAAGACATTCAAGCGATTTTGAATGTATTTCATATTTCAATTATCAGTGATGAAACATTAAATGAAGAAGATTTAACCCTTGTGAAATCGTACTTTGCTGAATTTGTGAATAACACGAACTTAACGAATTTCATTACGAGAGAATATGTTCAAAAGGATTTATATGCCGTTGATGATGAAGATGATATCACGTTCTTTAATAGAATGCTGCGTCATATAGGGTCAGATGAAGTGAAAGAATTTGATGACCGTAATTGGATTTATTTATCCCAAGATTAATAGTGAGATGCAAAAAAGGACAGAGCAAATGCTCTGTCCTTTTCTATTAAGATGATACTTTGTTTCGTGTGCGCTTGCGCTGGTAGTAATAAAGGATACCGCCTGAGGCGAGCATGAGCAAGCCAATTAATACCGCTGTATACATCATTGTTGCAGTATTCGGCAGTGTGCCGCCTGGCATGCCGCTTCCATCCTGACTTGGATCCGAACCGCCTGGAGCAGAAGTTCCACCGTCTCCGCCAGTTTGGTCTGGAGCTGTTCCAGCCGCTTCACTTTGATTGAGTACGGTGTATTCACTAAAGTGCTCCGTTTTACCTGAGACAATCCCGTTTTCGAATGAACCGTTACTTGTTTTGGCATAGCGGTTTTTCTCACGATCGACATAATAGACACCTGGTTTTTTCGCTTTTTCAGGCGCATCTAATGTAAAGAACAGTGTGACGGGATCTTTAAAGGTAGACACATTTTTCTGATCTTGTTTGATTTGGAAATCGTATGTGTCGGTTAATGCATTTTTCACCTTATTTGTTTTTGCCATTGATATATCTGCTTGTTGCTCTGACAAATTGGAGAGCGGTAATGCTAGACCGACTTTGTCATGATAGATGGTGACGTTTGGATCTTGCTCTCGTTTCTTCAGTTCAGCTACTTGCCCTTTTGATAGAGACAATTGAACCTTTTTCGCTTCGGTTGCTTTGTCTAAATAGAGCAATGCTTTGTTCGTATGCTGCACATACGTTTGGAATTTCTCATCATCTTGAATGTCATAGACGCCTTTTCCTTTCAAGCGAGGAAGGAATACTTCTTTCACTCGATGGTCGATGACTGGAGAAATATGACCGTCTGCCTGTTCAATTTGCTCTTTGAAAATTTCATAGTCAACATAGCCTAAGTCTTCACCATGAGACGCTTCTGTAAAGACGCTGTAGCCATCACCGCCTGTGCCGACAAATGCGTTAGTCGCCACGCGGTATGTTTTCTGATCATCAATGTCAGTCAGATTGCCCTTTTGATCTTTCAATTTGACATCAATCAGTCTACTGCCAGCCGGTTTACTCAGTGTAAACGTATATTCAATACCGGCTACATGAGGGAATGCGCCTCCGCCTTCTTCAATGCCTGAAAGACCTTGTTCAAGCGCTTTTTTAATTTGACTGCCTTTTAAATCTGCGACATATAGTGTGTTTCCAAAAGGCATCACGGTTAAAATATCCCCTAATGTGATATCTCCTTTTTCAATGCTGCCTCGAATACCGCCGCCGTTTGTAATGGCAAGGTCAGCCCCAGCAGATTCTTGTGCTTTCTTTAACATGCCATCTGCAATAAAGTTTCCAAGGTTCGTTTCCTTTGCACGGACGTGTTCACGCTGTCCATCTAAGAAGACATCTGATGTCCCGACTTTTTCGGTTTTTAAATCTTGGATATCTGCCTTGTACTGATCAAGAATCGCTTTTGCGTCCGCATCTTCTTTCACAGAGTCGTCGATCGTGATGAGGTCAAAAGTAGATTCTTTTGGCTGTACGACGCCTTTTTTGTCAAAGGCCACGTCTACTTTTCCTAAAAATTGTCCGTAGTCTTTTACTTGCGCAACAATCGTTGGTTCTTTTTTATTGATGACCTTTAATTTTTCAACAAGGGTGTGGGTGTGACCACCAATGATGAGATCAATGCCATCTACTTTTTGAGCCAGTTCTAGATCACGGTTATAGCCGATATGTGTGAGCGCAATAATTTTATTAATTTTTTCTTCAGTTTGAATGGTTTTGACTGTTTCTTTTGCTTTTTTGTATGCATCTTGAAATTGAATGTTGGGACCACTGCTGGATGTAATGGCTGTGTCTTCAGTGGTTAGACCGAATACAGCGACCTTTTCACCATTTACATCAAGTAGAATGTAAGGGTAAATGCCAGCTTCTTTTTTCTCACCAGCTTTAAATGTTGCTGGTTTTTTCACTAAGTCGCTTAACTGTTTTTCCTTAGAGACATTCACGTTTGATGACACGATCGGGAAGTTCGGTTTTTCAAACTGATGACGGTTTTTAGCATCTACACTGGATGCGTCACCTGTCAGGAATTGACGAAGGACAGATGGACCTTTGTCAAATTCATGATTCCCAAACGTCATGGCATCGTATTTCATTAAGTTCATCAGTTTCAGATCGGCAAGTCCTTGCCATTTTGTGAAATAGAGATCACCAGAGAAGACATCTCCAGCGTCTAATAAAATATTGTTTTCGCTTTGGGCGCGAACTTCTTTGATCTTGGTTGCGCGTCTTGCTGCATCATCCAGATGGGCATGTGTATCGTTTGTATGCATCACCGTTAAATGCCAATTGTCTGTTGCAGGTGGTTCTGTTGTACCATCATCTTTAAACGCTAGCTTGTACACGCCAAGTCCGTCTGTGCTGGCATTCCGAATAAAGTCGACGCTGCTTGATTTCTCTGCGAACGGTTTTGCTAAAAGAGAAGATTCAAAAGTGACGGTTGCGCCTTTTACTGGTGCAATGGACCAGTTTTGATCTGCGCTTGGGTTAATGGTTTTTTGTTCAATAATATAATCCATCAGCACTTGGCGGTTCTCATCTGCTGAGGCAAGCACGACTTTATCTTGTGTGAGGTGCGGGAAGCCTCCGCCGCCAGATGCACGGTAGTTGTTTGTCACGACTAAAAATTCTTGATTGTCAGAAACGGGTTTTCCGTTGTAAGACAAGTTTTTGATGCGGTTCGCACTAGCGTTAACAAGTGTGCCCGTTGTGCTGTATTTAGCAGGCTGTGTGACATCTACTTGGTACGTCACACCATCAATCACATCAAAATTATATGAGCGGTATTCTTCGTTTAAAATAGGCTGTTCATTTGAAGTGTTTGGTTTGATTTGGTTAAACTGACCAGCAGACATTTCAAGCCAGTCTTTTACTTCACTGCCTTTTAGTTTTACAATCTGTACGGTGTTATCGTAAAGATAGAGATCGCCGATGTTTTTAATCGCTAAATCACCTTTTGCGATATTTGTATAATAGTTCACACCATTGCGTCCGCCGGCTTTAAATGGCGCACCCGCAGAAAGAATCGGCAAGTTTTTGTACGAAGTATCTTTCATTTTTTCTTGTGCATACCATTTCTGGGCATCTGTCACGATTTGAATAGAAGGGTCATCCATCACTTGAGCGAAAAAGCTGTTAATGTCTGCTTCTGTTTTTCCAACTGGCTTTCTGACATAATCTAGGGTGTTTTGGTGAGTTGTTTGAATGGCATTTTTCACTGTACTGTTTTGAGATGTCACCCCGGCAACGGATTCGATTTTGCCTGTTCCGTCTGTGACTTTCCAGTTGCTTCCGTCTGGTTCTAGCGTTAAATCAATGACCCCGAGGTAGCTTCCCCAGTTTTTTGACATGACGACAGGAATGCCATTAATGGTTCCCTTTGCGACATCAAATTTGTCAACGCCGCTATATTCAGCGCTTGGGAATGTGCCATGCTGGTGGCCAGACACAATCGCATCAATGCCTTTTGTTTTCGTGGCAAGGTCAAAGATCATATTTTCTGATCCTTTAGGTGAAGCTGTTTTTTCAATTCCTGTATGAGCAAGAGCGACGATGACATCTGCGCCTTTTGCTTTCATTTCTGGAATGGTTTCATTGGCAGACTCCACAATATCTTGCACTTGAACTTGTCCATCTAAATGTTTCTTATCCCACGTCATAATTTGTGGTGGTACGAATCCTATGTAACCGACTTTCACAGTTTGGGAGGCTCCGTTTGCATCTTTAAAGGTTTTATCCTGAATGACATAAGGAGTAAATCGGTGTTCTCCGTTTAACTTTTTGACGTTCGCATTGACAATCGGGAAGTTGGCGCCCGCAATGGTACCGTCAAGAAAAGATAAACCGTAGTTAAATTCATGATTGCCGAGTGTACCTGCATCATATTTTAATTTGTTGAGTGTATGAATAATGGGGTGAACCTTTGTTTGATTGATGATGCTGTCTTTTTCATTTTTATAAACGTATTCTCCAAGAGGGGTTCCTTGAATCAGGTCTCCGTTATCAACAAGGAGTGTATTGGGATTTTGTGAACGGTGCTTGTCAATCAGCTCGGCTGTTTTTGCCAAACCGAATTCATTTGTTTCTTTGTCGCTGTAATAATCGTAATTCATCATGTTCGCATGAACATCCGTTGTGGCTAAGATACTGACCTTTACGGCGCTGCCGCTTTCTGTTTCTGCATGAGTAGGTACTGCTGGGAGAATGAGACTAATCAACATAATGGAAGTGAGCAGAATAGACAGGTTTTTCCTTCGTTTAGACCTATGTGCTTGCTTCTTCACCTGATCTCCGCCTTTCTAATTTTTTTGACCACAATACCTATTGTAGAAATGTTTCGTTAACTTTTGTAGTTATTTTTTGCAGATTATTGTAAAGATAACATAAATCATACAAATTACCTTGTTAAGGGAATGTGAATGAGTCTAAATGCTTATTTTTCTGAAAGGGGGTTTTCTCATAGGGATAGGATGTTTGATTTCAATTGGCGGGGGTATAGTGTGTAGTGTAAACGATAATCAAGCAGGAGGGTTTCTACATGGGTAAGAAAATTGCAGTTGTCTTAACAGATTACTTTGAGGATGTTGAATTCACCGAGCCTGCAAAAGCCTTTAAAGACGCAGGCCATGAGATCACAGTAATTGAAAACGAAAAAGGAAAAACAGTGAAAGGAAAGCAAGGAGAGGCAGAAGTAAGAGTCGATGCGTCTATCGATAACGTGAAACCAGAAGACTTCGATGCACTTCTGATTCCTGGCGGCTTCTCACCAGACATTCTGCGTGCGGATGATCGCTACGTGCAATTCACAAAAGCCTTTATGGACGAGAAAAAACCAGTATTTGCGATCTGTCATGGACCGCAATTGCTTATTACAGCGAAGACGCTGGAAGGAAGAGGCGCGACCGGCTATACATCCATTCAAGTAGATATGGAAAACGCAGGCGCCAAATTCAAAGATGAAGAAGTCGTCGTTTGTCAGGATCAGCTTGTCACAAGCCGTACACCTGATGACATTCCAGCATTTAACCGTGAATCATTAAAACTGCTCGCAAAATAAGTAGTTTTGACAGGATAAACAAAGCCAGCACCTTGCGAGGTGCTGGCTTTTTCTGTGCATGGATGTAAGAAAGCGGTGTCAACCGCAATTCAGTATCAGGTGCACGATTATTTTCTTAAGCTTTTCAGCTCGCTTGCAATGGCTTGCATTTCACTTGGGCTGAATGAAGATTTTTTCATCACCATTTGGTGAAGAAATTCAATATCTTCATACTTATCTGGACTGAAGTCTTCGGCTTTGATGACTCCAATATTCAGCATATTGAGCTTTTGCGAAATGTCTTCAATCAGCTGATTGACTTCAGCCGCTTTTTGCTGTGACAAGGGCGGCACGTCCTTTCCTGCATGTGTCGAATAATATGTCTATTTTAACAGAAAAGCAAAAGAATAAAAGGGCTATTATGACGACACTGAAATGTTTTTTTCCTTTTTCTCCTCTTTGATCTTATCAATGATTCGTTTGGATTCAAACACCACAACACCTGATAAACCGATGAGGCCAATTAAGTTTGGAATGGCCATCAGTCCATTGAGCATATCTGCTACGCCCCAGACGAAGTCATTCTTAAACACGGCACCGAAAAAGACAGCTATCACAAACACGATACGGTAATACATGACGTACGAATCCTTCGCCAAATATGTAAAGCATTTCTCTCCATAATAGGACCAGCCAATGATGGTTGAATAGGCAAACAGGAGCAGCCCGATTGCCACAATGGTTGAGCCAGCTGGACCGAGGAAGTGAGCAAAGGATAACGAAGTCAGCGCATCACTTTTTTCTGTTAAATACATATCTGCCATGACAATCGTAATGCCAGTGATAGAACAAACAATGATGGTGTCAATAAACACTTGCGTCATAGAGACGAGAGCTTGACGGGCAGGCATATCCGTTTTCGCAGCTGCAGCAGCAATTGGTGCTGATCCAAGACCAGCTTCATTGGAAAAGACTCCTCGTGCGACACCCCAGCGAATGACAGTTCCAATTGCACCTCCTGCCACGGCTTGACCTGTAAAGGCATCTGAGAAAATAAGACTGACTGCGCCAGGAACAAGATCAGCATTCATGACAAGAATGATGAGCCCGCAAATGACGTAAAATAAAGCCATGACTGGTACAAAAATAGATGTCACTCGGCCGATACTTTTAATTCCGCCTAAAATCACGAGTGCCGTAAAGGCAGTAATGATGATACCTGTTACCCATGTTGGAATTTGAAAGGTTGAATTCATGACGCCTGAGATGGAATTAGACTGTACCAGGTTGCCGATCCCAAAGGCAGCACTGGCACCGAAAACAGCAAATAGCACCCCTAGCCATTTCTGTTTTAAGCCATGCTCTAAATAATACATAGGTCCGCCAGACATTTCGCCTTTTTCGTTTTTGACCCTGTATTTTACAGCCAGAACAGCTTCTGCAAACTTGGTGGCCATCCCGAAAAATGCAGCAAACCACATCCAAAATACTGCACCAGGACCACCTGCAATGACAGCTGAGGCAACACCGACGATATTCCCAGTACCGACAGTTGCAGCAAGAGCCGTCATTAATGCTTGGAAATGGGAGATATCTCCCTCTGATGTTTTGTCTTGTTTTGAAAAAGCGAGCTTTAAAGAATAAGGAAGTAATCTAATTTGAATGAAGAGAACGCGAAAGGTGAGGTAGATTCCAGTACCAACAATTAAAATTAATAGGGGAGGCCCCCACAAAAAATTGTTCATCGTCGTGACAAATTGCTCAATGATTCCCATCTAATGTCCCCCTTTGTTTGTGTAATTCTCCTAAAGTTTCTCCTGTTTTTGTGTAATTTGTCAATGCCGATGGGAGTTTTTCTTGCAAAGTTTCCAAAAGAAAAAGGGCTTGATATGATAGAGAAAAGGTTTTCCAAAGGGAATCTTAGGGAAAAGATAGGAGGAGAATGAAGGATGATTCATGTATTATTTGTGTGCCTCGGCAATATTTGCAGGTCACCGATGGCAGAGGCGATGTTTAGAAAACGAGTCGAAGACGAAGGGCTGAGTGAACACTTTGTGATTGATTCAGCAGGCATTGGCGGCTGGCATCAAGGCAGTCCTCCGCATGAAGGAACACGAAAGCTGCTTGATGAAAAGGGCATCAGCTATGCAGGAATGACGGCAAGACAAATCATGGATAAGGATATCACCACATACGACTATATCATTGCGATGGATGCTGAAAATGTAGGCGCCCTCCGCAGTTTAGCCGGCTATGGAAAACATCACTTTATTGGCCGTCTTCTTGACTTTGTAGAAGACGACGATCGAGACGATGTGCCAGATCCTTATTACACTGGGAACTTTGAGGAAGTACATGATTTAATTGAAACAGGAATTGATCGTTTTTTGACGTATGTAAAAAAAGAGAAACACCTTTAACTGAAAGGAGATCAGATGAGATGGAAGAGAACAAACAAATCGTGCTTCGGGGAGCTGTTATAGGCGCAGCCTGCGGCATATTGCTGACATTATTTCATCGTCCAACAAGAACTGTACTGAAAGAAAAATGGAATGACTGCCAGCAAAAGCTGGATGAATACCGCCTGGAACCTGGCAAGATGTCTGCTTGCGTGAAGGAAAAAATGGAAGAAACGAAGCAATTGATGAGAACGGTCTCAGATGATTTGTCTTTTCTGAATGAACAGGTGAATCAGTTAAAGGAAACAACACCAAAGGTATTAGAGATTATTGAAGAAACAAAGGATCACTTTCAAAAGAAACAGAAAGATTGATCATTGGAGATGAGGCGTATGGGTTTTGTTAAAGCGTTAATTGGACGCTTTTTGCTGCATGAAGGACCGGCAAAATCAGCTGAGCTTGCGTATTTCTTTTTGCTTTCATTATTTCCGTTTCTCATCTTCGTGCTGACGCTTGTTGGTTATTTGCCGCTGACATCAAAGGATGTTCTAAGCGTCATTTCTGGTTATGCGCCAGAGGGAGCGCTTTCGATGATTGAATCCATTGCCGAAGAGACGCTGAATAACCGTAACGGCGGATTGTTGTCATTCGGGATTATTGCGGCACTCTGGTCTGCATCCAACGGCATTAATGCGGTGGTCAGAGCATTTAACCACGCTTACGAAGTTGAGGAAAATCGCTCCTTCATTCTCGTACGTTTAACATCGATCATCTTAACCATTGCGATGGTTCTTACGATTATTTTTGCCTTGATGCTGCCTGTCTTTGGAAAAGAGCTTGGCTTATTTGTCGCTAAATTAGTTGGACAGTCAGATGCCTTTCTCACCATTTGGACCGCCATGAGATGGATTATTAGTCCACTGATTTTACTGATTGTTTTTACATCCCTATATTATTTTGCCCCTAATATCAGGCTGAAATTGAAATTTGTGCTGCCGGGTGCCATATTCGCATCTGTTGGCTGGATTCTCGTCAGCATGCTGTTCTCATTTTATGTAGGCGAATTTGCTAACTATAGTGCGATGTACGGAAGCATTGGGGGAATCATTATATTAATGATCTGGTTTTATTTAACCGGCATTATGATCATCCTCGGCGGCGAGCTCAATGCGCTTTTACATAAGCGTAAAATCGTACCAGGCAAGGTGTGAAAAAAACCGGGCATCCTAAAGAAGAACGAACTTGTTCAATCTTAATGGATGGGGGAATAACGAATGTCTAAACAATCGAAAAAAGGCGGAAGCAACACAAAACAAAACAAAGGCCATCAGCCAAAGCACAAAACAAGTGGAAGTGCGAATGGGCAAAATGGGTATCACTAGATGAAAAAACTCCTCTGCATAGGTGCAGGGGAGTTTTTAATGAGAAATGGATTCGTTTCGAGTGTCGACCACTGACTGTGTACGCCCAAATCGAACACAACAAAACACAAATAAAATCACAATGCTGACAAGGTAAAGTAAATTCATGCCCTCGAACGTCTGCACAAAGAATCCGCCAAGAACCGGACCGAGAATACTTCCTGCACTAAACGCCATCCCGCACATCAAATTCCCAGCAGGTAGCAGATGCTTTGGCAATAAGTCCGTCATATAACTGATGCCAAGTGAGAAGGTCGAACCTACAGCCATACCTGCGATAAAGAAACAGATCGCAACAGCCAAAACGGACTGAATGAAAATCCCTGCTAAAAGGAAAAAGAATGAACCGACGAGTGTCACAACTAAAATCATGCGTCGTCTGCCGAAACGGTCACTCAGCATCCCGAGAGGAAGCTGAAAAACAATACTCCCAATCGCAAACGCAGGTAAAATAAACGCAACAGCATCTATCGTCACCCCGCTTCTCAGCGCATACACAGGGAAGTTACTATTGAGCGTCGTTTCTAAAAAGCCATAGCAAAACGGCATCATAAAGGCTACCCAGCCAAATTGGAACGCCTTCTTGAAGCGCTTCAAACTATTTGTCTGCTCTGACGTCTGCATTTCACCTGTATCAGGATATGTATTTTTTAAAACAAACACAAGCAGCCAAATACACAAACTAACTGCACCAGACACAATAAACGGCAAAGATGGATTGATTTCAATGAGTGGTGTTAAAAAAGGGCCAGCGGCAAAACCGAGTCCAAAGGATAACCCATACAATGAAATATTTCGCCCGCGATTTCTAGATGATGAGGCATAGGTTACCCACGTCTGTGTGGAGAAATGAAGCATATGATCACCGATGCCAATCATCAGCCGCAAGAAGAACCAGACGACATAAGATTCAATAAAGACAAAGCTAAACAAACTTAAAAAGACAGCAGCGCCCCCAATGACGATCAATGGTTTAAATCCGAAGCGGCGCAGCGGCGCTTCCATAAAAGGAGACGCAAGCAGCACGCCGATATATAAACCGGTGGCATGCAGTCCGTTTAACGTCGGGGAAGTGCCGGCATGTTCGAAAATAATCGAAATAACTGGCAGTAACGCTCCCTGTGAAAAACCAGATACGGATACAAGTAAAATTAAAATCATAAAATGAATTCTCGACATAAGAAGCTCCTTACAAGTTCATGCTTTCATCGTACAATGGAACCATAGGGGTTTCAATAGAAAGGTGGAAAAGGAATGAAGCTGATATACGAAAATGATCGGTGGGTCGCTAATGCTGATCAAAGGCAGCTACATATTTCAGGAAATGAAGAAGCGGGATACAGGCCGTATCAATTGTTCACCTCGGCTATTGCGGGCTGTTTTGGAGAAATGGTCATTCATGTATGCCGGAAAAAACGAATATCCTATCAAGGGCTGACCATTACACCTGAAACGACAAGAGAAGGACCTGTAAACAAAATCACTCATATTCATTTACATATGATCTTTGAAAGCATTAGCACCTCTGATGAACAGCTGGAAAAAGTAATGAAACTTGCGTTGAAGCATTGCTCCATGGTGCAATCCGTGAAAGGAACGATTGATACCACCCTTTCACACGAACGAATCTAAATGTATATGATGCCGGCACTCACGAAAGAATAACAGTCAGATATGATGTAAAGGAGATTGGCTGTATGAATCGTTTGTTTCTTGTGATTGTCGCAATTGGTGTTCCATTATCTGTAATTGGCAGTTTTCTTCATTTCCCGCAGGCTGTCATGTTCGCCGTCTATTGTATCGCCATCATCGGTCTTGCAAGTTATATGGGAAGAGCGACAGAGAGTCTTGCCATTATAGCGGGACCAAGAATTGGTGGGTTATTAAACGCTACTTTTGGAAATGCAGTGGAATTAATCATTTCATTTTTTGCATTAAAACAAGGACTCACCGCCATTGTCCTTGCTTCACTCACTGGCTCAGTGATCGGCAATTTACTGCTCGTGGCTGGACTGTCTTTTTTCGTTGGCGGATTGAAATTTAAACGACAAGAGTTCAATGTCCACGATGCAAGGCATAACTCTGGGTTGCTTATGTTTGCGATTATTGTGGCATTTGTCATTCCAGAAGTCTTTTCCATGGGGATGGCAGAAGATCGTCAATTTGTTTTAAGTATCGGCATTAGCATTGTGATGATTTTGCTTTATGTTGCAGCACTCTATTTCAAACTGGTCAGCCACAGAGGTGTTTATGTTGCCAAGCAGGAAATTGCTGAAGGGGAAGCAGCGACGGAAGAAGAAACACCAGAATGGTCGGGGAAGTTTGCCACGGCGATTTTACTCCTTGCGACAATTGCTGTGGCGTATATTTCAGAGCGGCTCGTCCATACATTTGACACAGTCGGAGAACAGTTTGGCTGGAGTGAACTATTTATCGGGGTCATCATTGTTGCGATTGTCGGTAATGCAGCAGAACACGCTTCTGCCGTCATCATGGCGTATAAAAACAAAATGGATGTCGCGGTCGAAATTGCTTTCGGTTCTACGCTTCAAGTCGCCATGATGGTCGCACCGATCCTTGTGATCAGCTCTCTGTTTTTTGAAAAGAAAATGCCACTGATCTTCTCATTACCAGAACTCATTGCCATGGCATCCTCTGTTTTACTAACGGTCATCCTCTCAAATGATGGGGATACGAACTGGTTTGAAGGTGCTACATTGCTCGCTGCCTATTTCATTATGGCGATTGGATTTTTCCTTTTATAATCTTTTGTGGATAAGGGACGTCTTTCGGGAAAATACTATGGAAAAATGAATGAGAAAGAGTGATGATATGAAAAAGATGCCCCGCATCATGTTTGTTGTTCTCTTATCCTTAAGTTTTCTATACAGTTTTCCAGCCGAGGCAGCAAAGCCGTTTAAGGTGCCATCGTCTGTCGCCAGTATCTCAAAAGAAAATACGTATCCAAATGCGTCGCAAGATCAACCGCTGCTACAGCCAAGCGAGCTGACGGCCGAATTATTTAAAACAACAAGTGTACCAATTGAAAATACACATTTAATTAAAATGCTGAATGAATCCAGTATCTCAGGTACACCGCTAGCAGTTGGCTACAGGGCAACGATTTTTCTTGGAAGATGGGCACTCAGCTATGATTCAAACGAAACCGTCGCCAATTGGGAATACAAAAAAGTGAACACGAATCACATTGATAATAGAGGCGGAAACAAAACAGCCATCGGCAAATATGTGCAAAAGCAACAAGTAAAAGTAAGTGGAGGGCTCACAGCAAAAGTACCAAACCCAGAAGATGTGAAAACATTGATGATGCAAAAAGCCATCCAAAAAACAAAACTTCCGCTCGCCTTCGACACAGTGATTGGTGCAGGAACAAAACGAGATCAGTCCTACCACGTATCTCCGAAAAAAGCAGCATCTCTTCATGCCTATGCACCAGCGATTAATGAAAAAGGAAAGGTCACATACGGAGAAGTGTACCTTGTGCTCAAAGGAAATAAACGCAAACTCGTCGTGAAAAACGTGACCTCACAAGGAATCGGCGCTTGGATTCCTGTTCAGGATCACCTGACGTTTGGGTTTCAAGGGATGAATTAAAAACAGTCATCTCCTCTTACCAAGGGGAGATGACTGTTTTTTGATTAAGATGTCCTATCTTTTTTCTTTTTCATTTCATGAATGTAAAAATCAAAGGCGTTATATAAAAACCATACAAAGAAAAGAAAGAGAAAGACTTTAGTGAATATCGTCAAATTGTTGAAAATTAAGCATAGGCCAATAAAAGGGAGGATCATAAAGCCATAATACGAGAACCACCATGTTTTAAAAATGAAACTCAGCTCCTTGGTTATTTGTGGAAACGACTCTTTCTTCATATTACATGGTCTTGAGTAGAACGTAAACCTTACCTAGACAATAAAAAAGCCAACGCGGAAGTTGAATGAATCCAACAACTACGATGGCTTAGCTGATTATTCCCCTAAATCCACATTATGATAAACTTGCTGCACGTCTTCAAGCTCTTCTAATACATCGATTAGTTTCTCGAATTGTGCTTTCGATTCATCATCTAATGTCACTTCGTTTTGAGGCAGCATTGTGATTTCAGCGACAGTAAATTCTTCTACGCCTGCCTGTTTGAACGCTTCTTGAACTTGATGGAATTGATCTGGTTCAGCGTAGACGATCACCGTATCATCTTCTTCCATAATGTCACGTACATCAATGTCTGCTTCCATTAAAAGTTCAAGCGTTTCTTCTTCACTTTTCCCCTCGACACCGATCACCGCTGTTTGGTCAAACATGTAAGCAACAGATCCACTGACGCCCATATTTCCGCCGTTTTTCCCAAATGCTGCACGAACATCAGACGCTGTGCGGTTGACGTTATTGGTCAGGGCATCAACGATCACCATAGATCCGTTTGGACCAAATCCTTCGTAACGCAGCTCATCGAAGTTCTCTTCTGCACCGCCTTTTGCTTTTTCAATCGCACGGTCCACAATGTGTTTTGGGACACTATATGTTTTTGCACGTTCTAGGACAAAACGAAGTGCTTGGTTTGATTCTGGGTTTGGCTCACCTTGCTTGGCAGCCACATAGATTTCACGCCCGAATTTTGCGTAAATACGACTTGTATTGGCATCCTTTGATGCCTTCTTTTCTTTAATGTTGTTCCATTTACGACCCATCTTATTCACTCTCTTTCACTTAGTAAATACACAGTATGAGGGTCCCCATGCTGCATGAAATCAATCTGCTTTCTATTATACATGAATCAGTCAAGAGGATAGAAGTAAGAGGGCTGAAAAGAAAAGGATTCCTTAGCTGATATGTCCAAGTTGTTCAAGCGTCTTATTTTTCTCATGCGGTCTAGTCAGCTCATCACACCGAATGATCATGTGAACTACATGCATGATAATTAACTAATTAACAAAAATAACCCCATCACAAATGAGGTTATTTTGCAGGCTGTGGATAGACGAGATCCTCAAGCAATTTCACATCATGCTGGTGAAGTTGTGTGATCATTTCTTTTCGCACAGCGAGGGCGGCTTCGAAGTATTTTTCATCCTCGACCATTCCTTTTACGGTGATCTCAATCCCGCGATTCAATTTATTGAGCCCCATAATGCCATGAACCTGAAAAGGTTCAATGGCGTTTTGGAATTCATCTTTTTTCAGTAAATCATGATGCATTTGATTTAAATGATCACATGCTGTTTCTAGCGCCTTGAAAGCAATGTCAGGATTTTGGTTTGCGCTGATCAAGACTGACTCTGTGATACGCATGTAGTGCATATTGTAGTTTTGGATTTGACGAATGTCTCCGTTTGAAATGGTTAACAGCTTGCCGCTCCATTCTCTAATTTGCAAAGACCGGAGACCAATTTCTTCAATGGTTCCGTTAAAAAGATTATTGACCGTCACATAGTCACCTTTATGAATTTGCCTTTCATAAATGAGGAAAATGCCGGCTAAAATATCACGAATCAAGGTCTGAGCGCCAAAACCAATGACAATTCCAGCGACACCAGCCCCCGCAAGAATCTTCCCAAAGTCATGAAAAAATAGAGAAATCACATATAAGACAAAACATATGGAAGCTGTGTACTTTGAAACCGATTTGACCAAGCTCTCAATCGTTTTTTTCTTTTTATCTTCAATGAATTCAGTTCGTTTAAAGAAAATCTGAAGCGCTTTGTTGATCATAAAGACGGCAAGCCAAAGAATGAGGCCAACAAGGAGAATTTCAATGTATTTGTTCTTGACCACTGTCAGAAATGTTTCGTCCATCTATCGGTTACCCCCTGGCTGTACGAGAAGTAAAATCAACATCTTGATAATAACTGTTTTTCACAAGAACATTCGGACCAAGGCATTGCACACTTGGGCAATGACAATTCAGTTCTTTTGCCAATTTTGTGTTCATCCAGCGTGTATAAGCTGATTGCAACGTATCGTTTTCAATATTTCCTAATGGCGGTGTATCGCCAAAGTCTGTCACAATAATATTCCCATCAAAAATATTCACATTCAATCGTGAACGACCATCAGGGTCATTTCGTACTGTCACATTTTTCGCTTGACGCAATCGAGTCAAGAGGCGCTGGTCTTCTTCATCTGTGCTGCATGAATAAAATGGCAATGTGCCAAACAGCATCCATGTGTTCTCATCACGAACATCGAGCAGCTGATGAATCGCATCCCGCATTTGCGGAAGCGACAATGATTCAAGGGCGCTGGCAAAATCACTTGGATACATCGGATGAACTTCATGGCGCTGGCATTTCATCTCGTCCACGATTTGACGATGGATGTGTTCAATATAAGGAAGCGTACGCTTATTCAGCATCGTTTCAGCAGATACGGTTACACCCGCTTTCACAAGTGCTTGACTATTCTCAATCATGCGGTTAAACAATTTCTCGCGCTGCTCAAAGGTTGGCTTTCGGTCCATCATTGCAAAACCAACCGTAGCAAACTCTTCGACTGTTCCCCAGTTATGTGAAATGTGTAGGACATCCAAGTATGGAATAATCTCTTCATATCGAGCCAAATCAAGTGTTAAATTCGAATTAATTTGGGTACGGACGCCGCGTTCATGGGCATACTTTAATAAAGGAACGACATATTCTCGTACAGATTTCAGAGACAGCATCGGCTCTCCGCCTGTGATGCTAAGGGAACGCAAGAGCGGTACTTCATCTAAACGGCGAAGCAGTAAATCGAGTGGCAGTGCATTCGGATCTTTTGGCTGCAAAGTATAGCCAACCGCACAGTGCTCACATCTCATGTTACACAACGTCGTTGTCGTCAATTCAATATTTGTCAGCTTCATTTCTCCGTAATCCTGCACATCGAGATAGGCTTCCCAAGGGTCGAATGCAGGTGTAATCGGACGAAGTGCTGTTTTTTGGTTCATGGTATCTATCTCCTTTTCATTCGGGCAAACATAGACCCGCCAACAGTTAATTTTAAGCCCCATCACCGTTATACGCAAGAGGGGACACAATTGATTTACAAAGGAAAAAAAGATAAGCTATAAACAAATGCTAAAGGGAGTGTATCTATGGGCAAGGCAGCAGACAGCAAAGAGCAGCAGGTTGATTATTTAAAGAACCGATTAGATATGTTTATGAATGTGATTGATTCATTAGATCCTGAATCCACAGACGTTGAGGATATAGACAGACTCATCCAGATGATCGACGACCTAGAAGCGAAATATGAACGGTTTAAAACCGATTGGAAGGAAGAATAGCTCGCGCTGATGCGAGCTTTTTTCTTTAAATTGGCAGGTCAAAAAGTGTATGAGTACCCGGTATATTCTGCACAATAGAAGAAAAACCGG
The DNA here is from genome assembly GCF_024807925.1 of Bacillus sp. JUb11. Classification (NCBI taxonomy): domain Bacteria; kingdom Bacillati; phylum Bacillota; class Bacilli; order Caryophanales; family Bacillaceae; genus Bacillus; species Bacillus sp. JUb11. Next base: position 44,212 of record NZ_JANUEZ010000009.1, read on the forward strand.
GAAGTGACGTAAATGAAAAAATGCATACTGATCTGTCTATGTGCGCTTTTTGTATCGATGCCTTTTTCAAACTTAGAAGCCGTGTCTAATCAGCCGATTCATTGGGGATTTGCTAAAAGCAAAGAGCACAAGCCAGCAGATGCCGGCAAGGAACTGACGACACTCTTAAAGAAATATGATGCTTTCTATTTAGGAAATACGAAAAAGAAAGAGATTTATTTTACATTCGACAATGGCTATGAAAATGGGTACACACCCAAAATCTTGGACGTGCTGAAAAAACATCAAGTACCCGGCACCTTTTTTGTGACTGGGCACTTCGTAAAGGACCAGCCTAAGCTCGTCAAACGTATGGCAGAGGAAGGTCATATTATTGGCAACCATTCCTATCACCATCCAGATTTAACAACAAAGAGCACGAAAGAAATCAAAGAAGAGCTAGATCGTGTCAATGAAGCGGTATACAAAATCACAGGAAAACAAGATAACCTCTACCTTCGTCCACCGCGCGGGGTGTTCAGTGAAAGGGTACTAAAGGAAACGAAACAGCTTGGCTACCAAACCGTTTTCTGGTCAGTAGCGTTTGTAGATTGGCACATCCACCATCAAAAAGGAAAACAGTATGCGTACAATCAAATGATGAAACAGGCGCATCCGGGTGCCATTTACTTACTTCATACCGTCTCAAGGGACAATGCCGAGGCACTTGATGATGCCATCACTGCTTTAAAAAAACAAGGATATACCTTTAAAAGCTTAGACGATCTCATGCTTGAAAAAGTATGGCATCTTCCTCAGCTATAGAAAAAAGCTTGCAGACATCTGCAAGCTTCAGCGTGTAGCCAAACCCTCGCATTCGCCCGCAGTCCTCCGTGCTGGTGCTCACGAATGTGAAATTCGCTCCGCGCCAGTACTCGTCCTTCCTAGACTGCAAAGGTTTTCTATCACGCTGAAAAGAAGACAAAGGGCTAAAATCAAGTTCATTTTAGCCCTTTGTCAACAATCTGAGGCTTGCAGACACTGCAAGCTTTTTGACTTATCCTTCTCTTATTTTACGCTGGAACAAAAGGGGACGATGACGAGTAAAGGAGTCAATCAAGCCCTCACCGAAAATCGTGATGCTTTGCTCCCAAGGATGTCCTAGTAAACCCCAAGTCATCTCTTTTGATAAAAAGAAATAGTAATCTCCATTTGGGAGCACAGGAACTCTCCATTCTCCAAATTCATCTTTTTCAAATGAGCCGTATGGTGTGATCCAATAGCAGTCGTGCTGCCAATCAAGTACCTGCATATATTCGTCCGTTCCGGTGATATTCTCCTGAAAAGACAGCAGTGCCTTCTTTTCAAGGTCTTCATCCCCACTTAGGAGAGAAGGGTCCTCGAAATAAGCAGAGATATCATATGTGATGTAAGGAGATGGTGCTTGAAAACCGGGAAAGCGAGAGATGCTTGGGTTAAATTTAAACTTTTGATCAAATGTTTTCCATGCGTACTTTAGTTCTTTGTCTGTCAGTGGAATCCAGTTTTCCATAGTATCTCCCTTTCAAGCACTTCTCTCAAAAAACTATTTAAAAATCCTAAACCATCCTTTATGTTTAAACCACAAAAGCATCCCTGAGACAAGCAAACCCATGAAAATCAGTACACCAAAATAGCCATATTTCCAGTGTAATTCAGGCATGTTATCAAAGTTCATCCCATACACCCCAACAATAAAGGTCAGTGGAATAAAAATCGTCGAGACAATGGTCAGTGTCATCATGATGGCATTCATTCGGTTGGAATTTAGTGTTTGATAGCTGTCTCGTAAATCGGCTGTCATATCACGGTTTGACTCAACGATCTCTGTTAGTTTCAATAAATGATCATAAATATCATTAAAATATGCTTGCCGGTTTGCATCGCTTTTCATCATATTCGTGTTCACAATTCGATATAAGAGGTCCCTCATCGGGATAATGGTTCTGCGCAGTTTGAGCAAATCGGATCGAATACCGAATACTTCGTTCATTAATGTACCATACGTTTTATGTCCTTCTTCATCCTCGATTTCATTGAGCCTGTCCTCAATTTGATAAATAATAGGAAAATAATCATCGACGAGCTGGTCAATCAGCATATAAGCCATATGCTCTGGACCGCTCTCTCGTGCTTTATCAGACCCTTTGAGCTTTCGGATGACTCTATCAATGTAGGGTGCTTCCTTCAAATGAAAAGTAACGATATAGTTTTCTCCAACAAACAGGTCGACTTCTTCAGATCGAAGTGTTTTTTGATTGAGGGCATGAAGGACGAAAAATAAATACCCTTCATAAAAATCAAGCTTTGGCCGCTGTAAATAATGGAAGCAATCTTCAATCGCAAGCGGATGGAACTGAAAAAATTCCTTTAACAGTGCTGCTTCCTTTTCCGTTGGCGCATAAAAATCAATCCAATACCAAGCAATATCGGGGCTTGAAAGCTGCTGCAATGTTGCATGTTCAATCAAGTCGCCGTTTTTTGTCACTGCAAGTTTTTTCAGCATGTGCACCCCTCCAGACTTGCATTATATCATGAAGCACCGGCGGTGAACTTATACGTTTTCACCATAAAAAAGCCGATCTCATCGCTGAGATCGGTCCAATGTGCGTGTATGATTGATGGATAAAGCGAGAATTAAGGACGACGGAAGTTGACGAAACCACCGTTACGGTCGAACCAACCTCTAAATGCCCAGTTGATGTAACCGCCATCACCTTTGTTTGTGAAAGATCCATTTTCAAATACCCAAACTCCGTACGTAATGCTTCCGTATTTAACAGTAGCAAACGTTTTAACACCGTTGAAACGAGTCTCATAGCCTTGGCTTAAGTTAAAGACCATGACATTGTATTTTGCGCCAGCAGCATAGAAAGCAGACTCCATTAATCCTTTGACAAAGCCTTCACGGTTCGTGTTAGCATTTGCAGCATTAATTAATGCATTGGCAATTCCAAGTACGTCAAAGTTAATGTTAACATTTGTCGCATTTGTTGAAGCTTTACCTTCAGCAGCTTTGTTTAACACAGTTTGCTGAATAGTTGTTGAAACTGGAGCAGTTTTTTGCTCAGCAGCGTCAGCGAATACTGGTAGTGTCGAAGAAACAGCAGTGGCAAGGGCAACAGAAAGAATTGTTTTTTTCATTGGTCGGATCTCCTTTGTTTTTAAATTTTGGGTCTTCTTTTAGTAAAACGTGAAACTAGGTGAAGCCGGTTATCAATGAGGTAAATATGTTCCTGCAAGATGAAACAAATGATTGCCTAATCCGCTAATTCCTTTGTTCACCTCCTTGATATGTCATAATTATACAAATATTTTTGAAATAGAAGATATCACCCATAGGTTCTATTTCTAATTTAAGGAAAATGATCCTAAAATGTTGAAGATTACTGTCGAATTTTAGCTGAATTCGACTAAAAATTTTCATCTATCCAAAAGGAGAATGACCATAAATAAGGAAGATATAACTGATAAATTCTTGTACTCTTTATATTTAAAAGTATTCAATATAGAGAATCATTCATGCAAAGTGAAACAATCACATCTGCGTGTGTTGGCAGAAAGGAAGAGGAAAAACATGTGGGAAAAACACCTATTGGTTGAACCGCCCTATCACTTCGATCAAGTGCTGAGACGTTTGTCGAGCGATCCATTAAAGGCGGTCGATCTGGATAAAAGAGAAATCAAAGTACCGATGAGGCTGAATCATAAACCGTACGTTGCAGTCGTTCAAGCGACAGGAACAAAAGAAGCGCCTTCGTTCCGGATACAGGCAAACGGGCCGGAGGAAGCGATCCTTTCTGAGGTGAAGCGGATATTTGGCATGGAGCATCAATTACACGCCGTGCATGACCATTTTGCTCAAACAAATCTTGCGCCCATTTTTGAACGTCATATCGGAACGCCGCTTATGCTGGATTTCCATCTATATCATTGCTTGATGAAATGCATCATTCATCAGCAGCTCAATCTTGCATTTGCTTATGAGCTGACGAAACGGTTTGTTCATACGTATGGTGAGCAAATCGACGGCGTCTGGTTTGACCCTTTACCGGAAACCATTGCATCACTTGAAACCGATGATTTGAGAAAACTGCAATTCAGTCAGCGAAAAGCGGAATATGTGATTGATGTCTCAAAGCGAATAGTGAGCGGCTCTCTGAATTTAGAAGAATTACACGACTTAACGGATATTGAAATTGAAGAACGTCTGCTTCCGATTAGAGGGATTGGACCTTGGACGGTTCAAAATGTCCTCATGAATGGACTTGGAAGACCAAATCTCTTTCCAATGGCAGATATCGGGATTCAAAATGCGATCAAACGTCACTTTGACCTGCCAGAAAAGCCAACAAAAGAAGAGATGGCAGTTTTAAGCAAGGAGTGGGCACCGTATTTAAGCTACGCCTCCCTTTATTTATGGAGAAGTATAGAGACAGATAAATAATTGAAAGGCATTTTCTCTCTTCGTCCAAGTCGTGATATACTATTCAGATGGAATAAAATGAGGACAACCGATAAAGGTTTAAATAGAACGGAGAGAATAAACGTGAAAGAAAAACAGCAAGGAGCCCTTCTGCAAAAGGGGCAGCAGTTCCCGCTTACCATTAAACGCCTTGGCATTAATGGGGAAGGGGTCGGTTATTTTAAAAAGCAAGTGGTCTTTGTCCCAGGTGCACTTCCAGGTGAGGAAGTAGTAGTTGAAGCAACGAATGTCCAAGCGAAATATGCAGAAGGTACGGTGAGGAAAGTCCGCAAGCGCTCAGAACATCGAGTGAAACCGCCGTGCCCAGTATACGAAGAGTGCGGAGGCTGTCAGCTTCAGCATTTGGCATACGAGCAGCAATTAAAGGAAAAACGCGATATTGTCATTCAATCAATGGAGCGTCATACAAAGCTGTCGGTTGAAAAGATCGATATTAGACCAACAATCGGTATGGAAGATCCATGGCACTACCGGAATAAAAGTCAGTTCCAAGTCGGAAGATCACATAGCGGCGACATCATCGCAGGGCTTTATGGGCTGAATTCTCATAAACTTGTTCCGATCAAGGAATGTATCGTCCAGCATCCGAAAACGAACAAAACAACAGGCGTCGTCCGCAAAATTTTAGAGAAATTCGGCGTATCTGTCTACAACGAGCGGACAAGAAAAGGCGACGTGCGCTCGATTGTTGTGCGTGTGGGCTTTGAAACAGGTGAAGTACAAGTCGTCCTTGTCACATCAAAGCCTGAGTTTCCAAAGAAAAAAGAAATCGCCGAAGCCATTCAAAAACGTCTGCCAGAAGTGACGTCTATTATGCACAATATCAATGGCGAAAAAACGTCAGTCATCTTTGGGCATAAAACATCGCTCCTAGCTGGCAACATGGTCATCCAAGAATTTTTAGGAGACGTCTCATTTGAATTGAGTGCACGGGCTTTCTTCCAATTGAATCCGAAGCAGACATTAAAGCTTTACGACGAAGCGAAAAAAGCGACCAAACTGACTGGCAAAGAAAAGGTAGTCGATGCGTATTGCGGCGTTGGAACCATTGGAATGTGGCTCTCAGATGGAGCAAAAGAAGTAAGAGGTATGGATGTCATCAAAGAATCAATTGATGACGCGAAGAAAAATGCCAAAAAACACGGCATGAAAAACGCAACTTATGTGACAGGCACAGCCGAACACTGGCTGCCAAAATGGGTCAAAGAAGGCTTCCGTCCCGATGTTATCGTCGTCGACCCGCCAAGAACAGGCTGCGAACGCACTTTCCTAGACACGGTTAAACAAGTCAAACCAAAACGATTTGTCTACGTCTCTTGCAACCCATCTACACTAGCAAAAGACCTCGAATACATGTCAAAAGACTACAAGATCGAATACATGCAGCCAGTGGATATGTTTCCGCATACGGCGCATGTGGAGTGTGTGGTGTCTTTAGTCCTTAAATAATAGTGGGCAAAGAACCGCGAAAGGCCATTATGATCATTTAACCTTCTAATATGAAGTAATCACCAAATTTTTTTTAAGTGAGCATAAATATCACCAGTCATGTTTTATCAATGGAAGTTTTATATGAATATATGCATGGTGTTATCGCAGATGGTATCTATGGTCCAAAACCAAAGAAAAAGGCGCAGCTCGAAGCCTTCTTGAAGTAAACAAATAGTCCCCTTGAAATTCCAAGGGGACGTTTTTGTTTATTCGATGATTTATCCTCTTTTTAATACTCGCATACTTTATCTTCGCACTCGGGTTTTTCTTTAGCATCTACAGTGAAAGATATGACTTCGTCATTGCCCTTATCATAGATTCCCCATATTTCTTTTTTCTTATTTTCATTGAGATAACCATTAATTTCAATACCGCCCATTGGGTTTATCTCATAATCATCAGTATAATCAATTCGTTTAATATCATTATAGTTTGTTTTAATAAAGTCAGTCATTCTTTTCTTAGCCAAGGAATACAATTCTTCTTTTTTAGCTTCTTGGGCAGCTGTTTTTTTGTCGTGTTGTTCCTTCATAAATATCCCTCCAAGTGTTATAATAACCAAAGTCACAAGGATAATTATGTATTTTTTCATAAAACCATCCTTTCTATCTTAGATTTTACATGAGAGAAGGGGCATTGTACATGAATACAAAGACGGACATACCTAATTTAACAGATAAAGATTATTTTTCTCTGAGCCAAAATACATATAGTGAAAAGAAAATGAGAAAAGCCTATGAGAATAAGACACCACTTGTAAATGATTCAAAAAAAGCTTTTTACGTAGACAAAATCAAAAAAGACCCAGACACAGGGCTAGATGTTTACGTATTTGTCCAAGCCAAGAAAAAAGAAGGTAAATGGGTTAAACCCAAAGAGCCTGAGAATGTTGTCATAGGTTTTCAAGGAACAAATCAAGAACAAATCAAAGCTGACGTGATAAGTGCAGATGGCGGCAACGTGGTAATGGGTCAAGATCCGAAAAAGAAAGTCAAATACATCATGAAAAAAGAGGCACCTGAAAACTCTAAAGCGATTACCAAGTATAACGGTAGTATGGAACAAGCCATGTTGTTGAAAAGTGGAGAATACAAAATTGTCACTAAGACATCTCAATTTGATCAAGGTGATAAGCTCGTCGCCAATGAAGTGAAAAAGTATGCTGGCACTAATACAGTGATTTCAACAACGGGTCACTCACTTGGAGGGGCAGATGCAGAATACGCTGGTGTAAACAATCATGTTTACAGTGTAGCCTTTAACAACCCTTCCATTGTTAAACTGCATGATGAAGAAACTCAGAAGAAAATCAGAAACGGCGAATTTGATTTGTATCATAAAGCCATCATTAATCCTGATGATATGGTGGGGGCAGGTTGGTTGTTGGAATATGACAGGCACAATGGAACGACAATTTATACGAAAGATCCTAGTCAATCACGAAGAGAGCGTATAGATCGGTTTGTGTCTCCGTTTGGTGTTCCTGGGGTTTTAGGAAATTTGATTACTTCCTTCTATGGCCAAGCATTCGCAAAAGATCCGGATACTCATAGTTTAAATGAGTCGAACTTTACTTTTGATAAGAATGGTCATATCAAAAGTGTGGATGGAAGCAAAGGTGTTTATAACCAGAATATCGAATCGTTCTCATCTTATTCAGGTATGAATGGACAAACCATCAAAGTGGATGCCAAATATGCAAAAGAATTAGCTCGTCGATTACAGGCAGCTATCGAAGACTTAAAAACAAAAAAACAAGCAATTGAACAATTCCCTCACGATCACAGCAAAATGATTTATGACGTGAAATCTATTTGCGGAAAGAGGTTAGGAGAATTCAAGGATTTAGATCCAAGTGACGTTGAAAAAGCTATATTGTTTCACGCCCCTTTTGTGAAAGATGGAGCAGCATTTTATGACTCAGAAGAACAGTATCAAACTGAGGCTTCTCTACATTATTTGATTAGAGATTTAGAGGATATTAGTGAGTTTATTGTGAAAATGGCGGAGGATTTAAAAGATAAGGATAATGAATTAGCAAGATGGTTACGGTTGTAAGGAGGATTTCAATTGCCATATGGAGTTAATATGGATGCAGATGAGTTTTACAGACGATTACAACAGAATGAGGAATTAAAAAAAATTGTAGGTTCAAGTTTAAAAACGCATTGTCAGAATCTAAAAGAAGACACAAAACATGCGTCAGACTTTTCTTCAGCACAACAGGTTGTAGCTGAAGTGTATGTTGCTTTACTCTCTTCATTTGAAGGAAAAGCTAAGGATGCATTGATACAAAGACTCAATGAAAATGCGAAGATGCTGACAAATGCCACAGAGAACAGAAGTGCCTTTCTAAGAACTATAAAGACAAAATAGTGAACATAACCTCTTCGCAACGATGTGACAGAGGTGTTTTTTTATTTGGGAATCGTCTTATAAATTCCTTGACGCTTTATTCACAGCTGGTATCAGCTTATTATTTAATATGACACATAAACGTTGACGAGCAAGATGATTAATACCGTGTATGTGAAGACAGTTCTATCGATGGTGCGAGTGTAAAAAGTGAAATGAATAAAAATGGTTCGTGATTTGAATACTGGCTTCTAGTTTGTACGATCATCACGGACTTTTTTATTAACTTATTGAGAGAGATCGATCAAAGAATTTTTAATTCAGAAAGGTGGAGGATGAGATTGAGTCAATTTAACATCTTAATAAACTATATCCCTATGCTTCAAGGCGATGATATTGGTGAATGGGTCATAGATCAAGAAAATGATGGAACAGCGGAACATCCGATTCAGATGCCCTATGTGAATTATTCCGAAACGGTCCGTCGTTTTATCGAGGATGTCTATACCTTTGCAGAACAACATCAAGAAATGGAGCTTACCCGCTACAGTGAGATCCTCAAAGAAAATGGCATTGAGGATGGAACGAACGATATGGAGAATGTGGACATCTCAAATGTAAATGCGCAGTGTGTACTGGCTCTCATCATGGGGGTTCTGAGAGCTGAACGATTTTGCGAGGGTGTCATACTCGATGTCTTTACAAACGGAACTCTTGTCAAGTGGCTTGAAAGATTGGAACATTTGGAGTAATAGAGACTAGATTTCGGGGTGATCAAATGAAAAACAAAACAGATGTAGCCCACATGTTTCCTCCTATGAAAATAGAAGAAATTGATCATATTTTATTATATGATCTTGATGCAATAAAAATGGATAAAGAAGATGAACGTATAAAATTCATTTTACAAGATCCCTATTGTCCTGATAAACATCATATTCACAGTGTGTATGTCATCTATAAAAGGTCTATACTCAATTTACTTGAAGGTAGGATTCGTTCTATTCATAGTCATGAATTCATGACTGCTAAGAAAAAGGATCGAACGATTTCTATAGAAGATATAGAATATGTATTAGAGATCGCTACAGTTGTGGTTCTTGCAAGTGAAAATAATGGAATATTGACGAATTATTTTTATAGTGGAGTCGGACAAAGGTTAGATTGTATTTTTAATCTATGCTTAGGTTATTCAACAGATTTACAACAGAAAGAACATAAAGTAAGTTTGCAACGATTTATGGATGATATAAAGATTGTTGAAGAGATGGGATTGTTAGAAAAAATAGTAGGATAATGAGCAAAACCTAGATTTTAGAGAAATCTAGGTTTTTTCGTGCTTTTGAAAAATTTAATCAACTTCTTGTTGACCTTCCCCTTAACTGAAAGGTTTATACTGTGATCAGATCAACAAATCGGAGGAGATGCAGGATGTTCAAGATCGGCGATTTTTCTATGTTAAGTAAAGTGCCTGTCAAAACCTTAAGGTATTACGACCAAATTGATTTATTAAAGCCTCAGCAGATCGATCAAGATTCGGGATACCGTTATTACTCAGCTGAGCAGTTACTTGAGGTCAATCGAATTTTTCTCTATAAGGAATTAGGCTTTACGTTAAAACAAATGGGGCAGCTTCTTCGTGAAGATATCTCAGTAGAGCAAATTCAGGGCATGTTTCTCTTGAAAGAGAGTGAGATTCAGCAATTGATCGAGAGAGAACAACAGAAATTAGCCCGTATTAAGGAGCGGATGCACCTCATCAAACGAGAGGGGTGTGTTGAAAAAGAACAGGAGGTCATCATTAAATCTGTTGAAAGTAAATGCATCATGTCTTTTCAATCCAACGGAACTGTTGAAGAAATCCCTTCATTCTTTCAAATGTTTCATCATTTATTACATAAACATCAACAAGAATCGATCTCGGGACCACAAGTGGTGCTATGGAGAGAATCACTGGAGAAAGAAAGTGAGTTCGAATTTGAGGTGGGGTATTCCGTCAAATCGTTAAGGTGCTCTCTTCCTCAGGGAATGACAATTCGCACGTTACCTGCAGAAGACACTATGGCAACACTCTTATTTCATTCACATTCTCCATCCGCACAAACTGCTTGTGTTGACCTGGCGACATGGATTGAACATAACGGATATCGCGTGAAAGATGATCAGCCGGGCCGAGAAATCTATTACCCATTGTCAGAAAATGAAGAAGGCAGACTCATTGAAATTCAAATTCCTATTAAAAATGAAATCAAATCGTAAACATGGCCCAAAGGAGAAACGTCACGATGCAAAATAAAACCGTTGTCTATTTACTTGCTTTAGCAGCTTTTTTAATCGGAACGATCGAATACATCATTACTGGCATTATTCAAATGGTCGCACATGATTTACATGTCACAACGTCTACTGCTGGCTTATTGGTCACATCTTTAGCACTTTCGGCCGCAATCGGTGCACCGATTGTCATCGCACTAACCATCAATATGGACCGCAGAAAAATATTAACATGGACGCTGATCATTTTTATTTTAAGTAACTTCATCACAAGTATCAGCCATTCGTTTGAAATGGTCATGATCACAAGAATTTTACAAGGAATCAGTGGGGGAACGGCGATTGTAGTGGCGATGGCGGTTGCAACTCGTCTTGTAGAACGGGAAAAAAGAGGAACAGCCATTGGCATCATTTTAATGGGATTAAGCAGCTCCTTGGTTTTAGGCGTTCCAATCGGGACATTTCTAAGCAGTATGATCGGATGGAAAGCATTATTCGCAGCCATTGGAGTGATCACGCTTATTCCGCTGATTGTGGTGTATAGGCGGATCCCTTCTATGAAAGAACAAGAACCGGTGACGCTTCGTATGCAATTATCGATTTTAAAAGACAAGCGTATATTACTTGCAGTGGCAGTCACGTTATTCTATGTAGGGGGATATTCCACGTTATTTACCTATTTAACGCCCTTCCTGCAAAAATCAGCCAACCTAAGCATCACAGAAATCAGTGGCATTTTGTTACTAGCGGGAATATGCAGCTTTTTAGGATCAAGCCTTGGAGGGATGGCAGCAGATAAAAAAGGACCAATCTTCACGATTTTTTCTGGCATCATCTTGCAAATCATGATGCTCATGCTACTAGCATTTGTCACAGGGAATCTCGTGGTCATGGTGGCTGTTATCATGATATGGATGATCGCAACATGGAGTACATCACCAGCTCAGCAGCTATATCTTGTAACCCTTGTTCCAAAATCTCCTGATATCGCATTAAGTGTTAATACATCATTTATTCAATTCGGATTTGCTTTAGGATCGGGTTTAGGGGGGATTGTGTTAAACGGAACCTCTGTATTGAACCTAAGCTGGCTCAGCGCCGGTACGGTTTTCCTTGCGTTACTCATGACCATTCTCATGGTGGCGTTTGACCGATTTTCTCAACATAAGCGTTTGAAGGTGATCGAGCAAGGAAGGTAACTTAAATTCAATTTTGTATGGAAGGGACTACTTATTTCGGGTAGTTTCTTTTTGATTTGAAGAATGCACCAGTAAAGTTGTTTATTTGATACAATAGGGGGCAATATCCAAAGATTGAAGGCATTCATATATTTCTTTTAAAAACGATGAATATCAAACAAAAGCACCACTAGACGAGGAGAGAAAATAAATGCAAATAAGCGAAGAGATCATCAATCGAAAAGGTGCTCGAAAGGGGACTGATATCCCTCATGACGTCTTGTTCCTTTTGAATCAGGGAAAAATAGAGAGTGTAAATTTAACTGAATGGCTGGCTGTCAATCACATGACGTTATTACGTCATGTTTTGCCATCCGTTGGTTTAGACCATCATTTAGACGGCTTAACATCTAAGATCACTCAACAAAAGGCTGAGTCTGGAATGAAAGCAATTCGTCTCATCGGTCAATTGTTAGATGAATGGCTACAGAAAGAGAATGGGGAAAAACAAGCGGAAGTGCTACAGGCATTTACTCACCATGTATCTGATAGCGTCCGTTGTTGGGCTGCTTATATGAACAAACAACGTTTATCAACTTTGGAAGAGAAATTGGCGTACATTCAGCCATTTGCAGCTGATCATCATTTTGGTGTTCGAGAAATTGCGTGGATGTCAGTGAGAGAAAGCCTAACGGATCAGCTCGATCAAAGTATAGAACATTTAACAGCATGGGCTAAAAGTAAAGATGAAAATATTCGCCGCTTCTCAGTAGAAGCTATTCGCCCAAGAGGTGTTTGGACAAAGCATATTGAGTCATTAAAACAAGAGCCAATGAGGGCACAGCCTATTCTAGACTTGCTCAAATCTGATCCATCAACATATGTTCAAGATTCTGTAGGAAACTGGCTCAATGACGCTAGTAAAACACAACCAAATTGGGTCATAAACCTGTGTGAACAGTGGTTAAAAGATTCTGATACAAAAGCAACCAGCAGAATTGTCAAGAAAGCCAAAAGAACGATTGTGAAGGGGAATTTTTAAACACTAATATGAACTGATTAGACAGTCCATGAAAATGAGTAAGCAGTCAATTCAGCGGTTTGAGAATAGGATTAAACCCATAGAGGCAAGCGAAAAAGTAAAGGGAATTACTCTTTACTTTTTTCGTGTGTGAAAAACCAAATTCACAATAGAAAGGAAAAATATTGAAACATTTTTCCGGTAAAAACGTAGTACAGGTAGAGCTTTTATTAGAACCAATAGAGAAGGAGAGGAGTATTGTATGGAACAAGTAGCACTGAAAAAGATGAGAACAAACCAATTAGTCACATGTAATTTAATAGCTGGCATCATGATCGTGACGTTTTCAATCTTTTTTCAAATCTTACATATTCAATTAACTCATTTGTTTTTTTGTCTAGGAATTGTCATGCTCTTTCAAAGTATTTTAGGATTCTTTAAAAGGAAATCAACAAAATCTTTCATTCCCATTTTTGAGCAGGTAGCTATTTATGAAAAAGAGAAGTTAGGAAAAGAGTGGGAGAAAGAACAGAGAACAGAAAATATTTCGAGAGTAGTATTGAGTGGTCTGATGTTTTTTCAGTCATTTAGCTTCCGAGATGTAACGAACCCATTCTTTGAAATACAACCTGCATTTCTATTTTTCTTAGTGGCTATGTTTCTAGTTATTATGAATGTAAGCATGCTTTTTCGCTTTAGAAAAATTGATCGATCTACTGAGGAACACGAATTAAAAGGGTATACAAAGGAATCAAATATGATGGGTTTGGTTTTAGGCCTTTTATCAGCTATCATCCTATTCGGCTTTATCATTATTTTCGTCCTTCCATAAGATAATCACTTAACAGATTGAGGTGAAACAAATGAATGAAACTCTACAGCATCTAATAGATGATACAAGAAAGAAGTTCGGCTTAGATGATTATCGTTTAAAAAACTACGAGTATTACCGAAATGTGAATATGTTTAATGAAACAATTTATAAATTGTGTATGGAATGGTTTCCTCCACATGAAACGGAACCTGTGGACGAAGATTTAAACCCGGATGGCACAGCCGTGATAGAAGTGAATTTGAATACAGGAAAGGTTGAGAGTGCTGTTTTTGTCATGGGTAAAACATATGCAAAGGAGGGTGTGTGCTTTGATAGCGCCCAGAATGACGCCATCAAATGGATTGAACAAGAAACAGGGTTGATATATGGAGAGCACTTTCACTTGCATAAGGAGGAAAAAGGGGAGCTTATTTTTGAAGAAAAAATTGCTGGTGTACCAGTGACCCCTTCGGGCATGATTGATGTGAAATGGGATGAACATGGACAACTCATTTACTTTGTTCGTCACGGCCCATTTGTCTCAATAAAAAAGCACAGGGCTGAAAAATATACGCTGCTCATTGAGAAGATTGAAAGCTTAGCCCTTCAGCAAGTGCAACGAATCGAATGGCCTTCCTTTGATCAGAATAAAATTCGTCCAATTTATGCGTTAGAAGAAGTGTATGTAAAGAATGATGGAACCGGAATCCTCCCGTTTGAAGGTACGATACAGGAACATCAATGTCTCAATATCAACCAAATCATCAAATGGGATGAACCAATAACTGAACCTTTTGTAAGAAAGGAATTAAATATTCAAGAAGACATCTCAGATGATCAAGCCTTTTCAATTGAACCCTCACCAGATACAATGCCAATAACAGAGGAAGAAAAAGATAAGTGTTTGAAAGCAGTTCAAAACTTGTTGAGTCAGGAATATCCTAACGACACCGGAAAATGGGTTTGCATTTCTCTTCATCGTGATCATTACATTCATGCAACAGTAAAAGCAAATAGACAAGAGAGAAGCTTGCTTACAGATAAAATCTTGATATTCATTGATGCCCTTACATTTGAAGCCGTTAATTACATAGATAGAAAAGAAATGTTTAAGGAGTGTGGCATGTTGGATGAACTCCAACCCCCTGGTAAAATCACCATGACAAAACAAGAAGCCTTCGAAAAATTAAAAAATCGGTTAGAGCTGACCCCCATCTATGTATATGATTTTACAGAAAAGCAGTATGTCTTATGTGGAAAACTAGATTGTCATGATGGAGTGGATGCAGTGAGCGGGGAAGTCATTCCTTTACAGGATATTTGAATTGGCACTTTACGCTATTGAAAGAACAGTCAGTGCTGTTCTTTTTTTGTCCCATCTCCCTCTTTTTTGCAGAAAAATGGAATTTTGTAGCAGGAAGTTGTCGTTTCATCACGAAAGAAAACAGGTAAGAATATGATCATAGGTCCATTGTTTGAATTCGTGGTGGAGTCAATGAGATGACATAGGAAACGTTATACATATTGAACATTCGTGACAGTACAGTCGATCTACAGTTCATGTCTAAAAAGTGAGTGATCATGTCTCAAGCCGTATGCGAAAATACGTGTACCGAGATCATATGATGAGTTGGTTCCGTTTGTTTTTAGGTGAGTTTGAAGCCAAGTTAGAAGAAAGTGAGGATATCTACCTTGAGTACATTGGAAGTGTTTCGTCAGTTTTTGGTTGACCATTATCCTGCGTTACAAGATGAGCTTTGGCTGAAAGATGTTGATACCCTTCGAATCTCTCCTATTCTTCATCCTTTTCTGAAAAGCAAGCTGCCAGATGGGATTGAAAAATTCACTTGTGTCCTATTCACGCAGCAAACAGATCAAACCACTGCCCCGCTCAAAGTATACCTTCTATTAGATGAATATGGGCAATCGCTTTACGCCATTGATTTGATGAATGAACAAATCGTGCTTCATTAATACAGAACCAAAAAGCTGCTTGAGAATGTCTCAGCAGCTTTTTTTTATGATGAACATTAGTTTGTCATATCAACCAATCTTCGGTGTAGGTTGTCCAATTCTTTTTTTGTTGGAAAAGAGCTGATCAGCAGCGTAGATCGACTGAATTGAAGAGGAAGCTCAGTATCGGTCACAATCATATCAACCCCAAGTTGATCCATCGTGACATCATTTAACGAATTTTCTGGACTTGTGAAAATGTGAATGAGAGGAGGCACGCTTAATTTAATTAAATCAGCAATAAACAAACTATGATAATAACCTAATGTTGAAGTAACAAAAATGTTCAGCACGTTTCTCCGTTCCATCTCCAAATGAACAAGCCCTCTCCAAGAAGATGTAATGATACGAATCAATTCCCGTTCATTTTTCACAAAAGAAGCAAGGATATCGTCTGTTTTTAACTCTTGGATGATATGACTAATCCTCGAATAGAAGTAGGGAAACTGTTTTTTCACCTCTGATAAATAGCTCGATTTCTTTTTGAAAAGGAATCCATCTCTCACGGTAATTTCATTGGAATACACATAATATTGGAGAAGAACGAGTGTCATCACCTTACGATTTGCTATTTCTTGATGAAAAATCGACTCCAACTGGGTGATAAATGAATGAATGGCATCATAGAGGCGTGGTGTATGCGACTGAAAGAACGTCAATTTTTCTTCGACAGTTTCAATTGATTTAAAGTGTCCAATAGCTGGTTCGATCAATAGCAAAAAGACAAATTCATGATGATCCAGCGTCACATCAAATACGTCTTTGGCCATTCGGCAGATGTGCTCTTCCCATCTTCTAATTTGATCATAGATTCCTTTAGCTGTAGAGGTTTGTTTTTCTTCAGTCATTGAGTATGTATATTTACGGCTGATTGTAAAACCTTTTCGCATTCGGTGAATGGAAACGCCGAGCCACAGGCAGTATTTATCTATCGCCACATCTGGCACATTGACTTCAAGCACCTGAAATAGCTCCTGTAATAAATCAACTGCGTCTTGCTTTGGAATATCATCGAATGGCCAAAGCCGGCTTCCATACACTTCAAACAAAAATTCAACAAAGAATTGACGAATTTCCTTCTCATTCCCATGAAACTGCATACTATCTGGACGTAACTCAATGTCATAGGATGTAAGGATCGAGTTGATTTTATGAATCGTGTTATACAGTGTGGATCTACTGATATTAAGTGTGTCCATCCATTCATAGAAAGATCTGTTTTCTTCGAAAAAAATGCCGTCAATCAATCGGATTTCAATCGTATCTTTTAAAATTTCTTTAATATAGTAGTCCACTCGAATTGTCTCGGTATAACAAATGGAAATGCCTTGTCTTGGCTTTATGTGGATTAACGGCTCTCCATTTTCTGTTTGGAACGATTTCATTTGTTCTAAATCGCTTTGAATCGCACGAACCGAGCCGATATTTTCATTCGATATCTCTTGAAGGCTCCACCACTTATTTTTGGATACAAGCAATTTTAAAATGTTTATCCATCTCTTTGATTTATTATCAATGAGCTCCATCAAACAACTAACTCCTTCCTTTGACTTGCCTCTATATATTATGAAGTTCAGATGAAGAACATTTGAGCTCAAAATAGGCATGAAATGATTGTAATGTTTTGCCTAAATCGTTTTGTCTTCACTTTTGACGATAAAAGAGAAAAAAATTAGACGAAAACAAATGTTATTCGCTGATTCTCCATATTTTTCTTTTAAAAGGTGATAAGTATGCCATGAATCCTATAAAAATGGATCATTTTGTTTATTTTTTTGCTGCTTAAACGGTAAATGTAAGAATAAAAAGCATCGGCTTTTTGATTACCATATGGAAGGGAGTAGAAGGAATGCGATCTATATGATGCTGAACTATCTCACCATACATACCATATGAGTCATGCTTGTTTTATATGAACGTTCTATATGTGAATACATGCTTATATATGCATGTACTAATCATTTGTTGTTCGTTCCAATATAAATAGAAAAATTCACATGTCTTCTTTTCATGTTCCCTCTCACTATTCCCCATTGCTATAGACCCCTATCCAGCTACTATATCTACTACTCATGATGACCTTTCAAACTCATGATTCATCAACTCATTTTATTCATTGGGTCTTAAGGTGAAATTTTTAGAAAAATTTGATCAGAAGCGGAGTGATTGATCAGACAGTATACAAATGATTTTTTAATCGTTGTTGAAAAATAATTGTAGAAAAGGGTGGATGTATTGAAAAGAATATTGTCGGTGGCACTGATGACCATGTTAGTCATACAGTCTATTATATTAGGAATCTTGCCTTTAGCAGGGGCACAAGCTAAAGACATTCAAGAGAATATTTATGGGAATATTGAGTTTGCTGATAGCGAAGGAAACAAGTTATCAAGCATAGAAGATCAGCAAGTTAGAAAGGCCATTGTGCATTGGTCTATTAAAGGAATTGATCTCAAAAAGCAATATCCTTATATTCTCTCTCTTCCTTCAGTCATTCAGGTAGAGAAGGAGCAGAAAGAACTCATTACTGTCGATGACATACCTGTTGGTGAGTATACCGTTTCGAAACAAAATGAAGTGACGGTCACATTCAATGAGGATATTGAGCTTGATCCGAATTTAGAAGGATCTATAGATATTGACGTCACCAGTATAGCTGAGAAAAAAGAGAAAACAAAGCAAAACGAGCGTGAAGAAAATCTTTCAAAAGATAATTCAACCTCATCGGAGAAAGACAAAGCTGCTAACAATCAAGAAACTGTTCAAAAGACACAAAGTGATGAAGATGAGTTACTAAAAAACAAAGTGAACGTGTCTAATCGTGTAGGATTGCAAGGTGTCTCAAAACAAATGACGATCCAAGAAAATCTTCTCACTGATGCGCAATTGATATTTGAAGATCAAGAAGGAAATTCAGTAGAAAGGCCTGATATCAACTCACTGATTTCCATTAACTATAAGTGGGCCATCCCGAATGGTCATAACTATAATGGCGGCGATGAATTCCATTTCAAGGTTCCAGAGGAATTAGTCATTTATGAAAAAATCGATCGTCTCGAGATGAAATTTAATCAATCGACCATCGGTTATTTTTCTGTAGATGAAAGCGGAAGTGCCTCCATCGAGTTCACAGATTTTATTAAACAATATTCAAATATCCAAGGAACACTTCAAGTATGGACACAATTAGATAAAAAAACAGTGATCACTGAAGAAAAAGAAGTGGTGATTACCCCGATTGAAGGCAAAGATACGATATCGATCCCGATTCAATACATTCCAAATGGTCCAAATGTCTCTAAAAAGGGAGAACCCAATCGATCTTACAATGCTGAAACTATTCAATGGACAGTCGATTTTAATATGGACTTAGATGATGTGAAACAAGCGAAACTGTTAGATCCGATTCAAGAAGGTCAAGCGTTAAAAAAAGATTCAATCAAGCTTTATCGTGTAGATACAAAGCTAAATGGTGAAACATCGCTTGGACAGCTGCTTGACGAAAACCACTACACGATCGGCCAAACAGCAGATGGTCAAGATTTCACGATTGAATTTAAAGATGACGTGCATCTCGCTTACCGTTTAATGTATGAAACGGACATTACGAATCAAGATCAGTCTGCGTTTCGTAATAAAGCGTCCCTTGTTTCTGCTGATAAAGTGATTAGTTCAGCAGAAGGAACAGTGAATGTGACAAGAGGCAGTCCTTTAAATAAAAAAGCCGCCCACTACGATCCAGTCACACAAACGATTACTTGGGAAATTCGGTATAACTATAACGAAAAAAAGCTGGCTCAAAAGGATGCTTTGATAGAAGACTTCTTTAACGGTACACAGGCGCTAATATCTGACTCAATTCAAGTCAAAGAAGTCACAATTGATCAGAACGGCAACGAAGCAGGAACAAAAGCATTTGAAAATTACGTGGTTCAACCTCAAAAAAAGGATGAACAAAACGGGTTTACCTTGCAATTCAATCAAGAAATTCAATCGGCTTATCTCATCACATATCAAACAAAAGCAACTGATCGAATTTTCGAAGCTGAAGAGATTATCAATACTGTGACAGCTGGCAAAGAGAGCAAACAAGCGAAGCAAAGAATTGATCAGCAAATCCTAACGAAAAACCACGGAACACCGAATTACAAGAACAAGACCATTCCATGGCATATCACCTTTAACAAAGATCAACAAACCATGAACAACGTGATATTAAAAGATACGTTCACAAACGAAGGATTGACGCTGCAAAAAGATAGTTTAAAAGTGACGACAGGTAATACAGTGCTTGAAGAAGGCACAGATTATCAAATCGTTGAACATGCAAATGGATTTGATATTCAATTTACGAAAGAAATCAAGACAGAACATACCATCACATATACAACGTCTTTTGATTATGAGAAAAGAGCAGATAAAGATCAAAAGAACCTGCGTAACCATGTAAAACTTGAATGGATAAATGAAGATGGCAAGGATTTGACGAAGGAAAATCAATCTGTCTTTACGCCTGACACATACACGCAGTCAAATGGATTCAAGAACGGAACATATGATGCAAAGAAAAAAGAGATCACATGGAATATTGGTGTGAACTATAATTTGAAACATCTAGAAGAGGCAAAAATCGAGGATTT
Organism: Bacillus sp. JUb11; assembly: GCF_024807925.1. Lineage (NCBI taxonomy): Bacteria > Bacillati > Bacillota > Bacilli > Caryophanales > Bacillaceae > Bacillus > Bacillus sp. JUb11. The sequence goes on from NZ_JANUEZ010000009.1 coordinate 64,502, forward strand.
CATTCAAGGAAATCAGCGTTTGCTTAAAGATTCAATTATCGTCTACTCGCTTGATTTACAAGGCGGGGAAAATGGTGCGGAAGAAAAAGAAGTATTAGCGAAAGAACATTATGACATCAAATTCCTTGAAAATGAAAAGGGAGAATCAGGCTTCGAAGTCATTTTCAAACATGCCATTGACTCCCCATACAAAATCACGTATCAAACAAGTGTTGAAGAAATGGATTTAGTACAGAAAACCTACGAAAATAAAGCGACCCTTTATGATGGAAAGACGAAAGAATCAGATGTGAATGCTGTGGTGTCCATTCCAAATGGAGGGAAATACACGAGCAAATCAGGAAATCAACAAGGGAAAGTCATTGATTGGAAACTGAATATCAACTTTGGTCAATCAACAGTCCAAGATGCGACGATTATAGACCATCCGAGCAGTAACCAAGCCATAATAGAAAACTCATTTCATCTGTATTCGACAACAATAGATGAAAAGGGGCAAGTGACCAAAAAGGAAGAACTGGAAAAAGGGAAGGATTATGAACTAGACCTTGAATTCGATCCAGATTCTTTTCAAATCAAATTTAAAGAAGAAATCACGAGACCCTATATTTTAGAATACCAATCTCTCATTTTAGATAAGGTGGGAAGTACACTTCAAAACGAAGTAACGTTTAGAGGTGAAAATGTAAAAGAAATCAAAAAGGAATCCGAAGCCTCAATTGTGGTCAAACGTACCGCTGGCATGGGAGATGGCACAGGAGCGATTGGCGCTTTAACCATTCATAAGGTAGATGCGAGTAGTGGAAAAGCGCTAAAAGGAGCAAGCTTTTCTCTGACAGATGCTGCGAGCGGTATCGTCATTGGAACAAAGACAACAGATGAAGAAGGAGCTCTTCGATTTGATCGTCTTCTGTATGGTGACTATATCGTGACAGAAGAGAAAGCACCTGATGGTTATTTGAAAACGAAGGAACCGATCAATGTCACGATTGATCAGCCTTACGAATCAGGAGATCAAACGAAAACAGGAAATAGCATGACGGTGCAAAACCAAGAAATCCGTCAGCATGTCAAGCTCACGAAAAAAGATAAAGAAACGGGTGCGGCATTAGAAAATGCAGAATTTGAACTGAAAAATGAATCTGGAGATACCGTCCAAACCGATTTGAAAACGGATGAAAAAGGAGAAATCCTTTTCAAACATCTTGAGCCAGGTTCCTATTATTTTGTTGAGACAAACGCACCAAAAGGCTATCAATTAAATCAGCAAAAATGGCCGTTCATCATTAAAGAAAATCAAACAGAAACAACGGTTGTCACCGCAGTAAATGACATCATCAAAGGCTCTGCAGAATTGAGCAAAATAGGTGAAGGCGGAGAGAGACTAGAAGGTGCACAGTTCAAGCTCTTAGATCAAGATGGGCATGAGCTAAATGATGCGCTTGTCACAGGAGAAGATGGCAAGATCACGATCAACGAACTAAGACCGGGTACGTATCAGCTCATCGAAACGAAAGCACCCGATGGTTATGTATTAGATGAAACACCGATCACATTTGAAGTACCACTCGATCCAAAAGAACCAGTCATCATTTCACAAAAGAACCTCTATGAAACAAGTGCATTAGAAGTGTTGAAAGAAGGAGAAGATGGCAAGAAGCTTCAAGGTGTTCGCTTTGAAATCACGGATCAAAATGACAAAGTGGTACGTAAAGATTTGACAACAGATGAAGATGGAAAGCTTTTGGTCGACAACCTCAAACCGGGCAAATATCAGCTTGTGGAGACAGAGAGTATTGATGGTTACCAAAAGAAAAATAAACCTTATCCGTTTACCATCGAAATCGCACAAAAAAAACCGGCAGAGATCAAAGTGATCAATGATCTCAAAACTGGAGCTGTCCAGCTCACGAAGCTTGGTGAAAAGAATGAAGCGCTTGAAGGAGCAGAATTTAAGCTTGTAGATGCAAATGGAAAAGAGATAAAAACAGGTCTCGTCACAGATGAGAACGGGAAGATCATCGTCAACGATCTGAAACCTGGAACCTATCAGTTTGTTGAAACGAAGGCGCCATTCGGTCATGAGCTTGACGAAATACCTGTCACTTTTGCTATGCCATTTAACCCTGAGAAGCTGGTCAGTGTGACAAAAGAAAATAGCCGCACAACTGGCGGAGTGCTGTTACACAAAAAAGGTGAAGATGGGAAATCATTAGAAGGGGTTGTCTTTGATCTATCTGATGCCAAAGGAAAGATAGTGGCAGGAGGAGAAGGGATTACAACCAATCAGGATGGAAAGGTTACCTTCACAGGTCTAAAACCTGGAACCTATCAATTTGTTGAAAGAAAGAGTCTTGAAGGCTATGAATTGAGTACGAAACCACTTGTCTTTGAAGTTGAATTAGGTCAAAAAGAATTGATTCAAGTGGAGGCCATCAATCAGCTCAAGAAAGGTTCTGTAGAACTCACAAAAATAGGGGAAGAACAAGAAAGATTGAAAGGCGCAGAATTTACCCTGTTCAATGACGATGGTAAAGAATTGATGTCAGGTTTAACAACAAATGAAAAAGGCATCATCACTGTCAACGATTTGAAACCAGGCGCTTACCAATTGGTTGAAACGAAGGCTCCTTTTGGACATCAACTTGATGCAGAACCAGTAGACTTCAAGATTGATTTCAATCCAAATCAACTGGTGAAAGTGACAAAAGAAAATATCCGGACGACAAGTGCTGTGAAGCTTGAGAAAAAAGGGGAGGATGGTCAATTGCTCGCTGGCGTGACCTTTGACCTGATTGATGCGCACGGTCAGCGTGTGAAGAAAGACTTAAAGACAGACAAAAACGGTCAACTGACAGTCGATCAACTGAAGCCAGGAACCTACCAATTTGTCGAAACAGCAAGCATTGCCGGCTATGAATTGGATCAGAAACCTGTCTCATTTACGATTCGATTAGGGCAAGACAAACCAGCAAAAGTAGAAATGATCAACAAACTGACGCCGGGAGCAGTGGAACTGACCAAAGTAGATGCTGAAGGACACACGCTGAAAAACGCAGAGTTTGCTCTTCAGAGTAAAGACGGGAAAACGTTGAAGAAATCACTTGTAACGGATCAAAAAGGAAAGCTTCACATCAACGATCTAAAACCGGGAGAATATCAATTCGTTGAAACGAAAGCGCCTCACGGCTATGAATTAGATGATCAGCCGATCCGGTTTACGATTGAGAAAAATCAGCAGAAGCCTCTTCAATTAACAGCGAAGAATCACTTGATTTTAGGAAGTCTGCGTATCATAAAGGTAGACCAGCAGACAGATAGAACCTTAAAAGGTGCAGCCTTTGACATTCGTACAAAAGCTGGGAAAACGATAAAATCTGTGACAACAGGAAAAGACGGAGAAGCCATTGTTAAAGGGCTTAAACCTGGTGATTATACACTCACAGAGACGAAAGCTCCAAATGGTTATGTAGCGTTAAAAAAACCACTCGCTTTTACAATTCAAATGGGCGAAGTGGAGATCAAGACATTGATTGTAAAAAATGCTCCAATGAAGAATGAAGGGGACCACACGAATCCTCCAGCCTCAGATCAAGGGGATCAACATCCGCCTCATGACTCAAACGGTGAATTGCCAAAGACTGGAGAAGAATGGCTACGTTATTTGATGTATGCAGGGATTTTACTAGTAGTGTCTGGAACTGTTCTTCTTGTAGTCAGAAGAAGAACCATTCAGTAAAAGGAAGGAACGAGTGTATTGATGAAAAAAAGAACCTTATTAGGCAGCTTTTTGGTGGTCGCGGGACTAATGCTCATCTCCGTTCCTTTTCTATATGAGTGGCGAACTTCTCAGGAGACAGCAGCCATGGAACAGGCATTGAAAATGATTGAAGAAAATGACAGTGATGCCCTTTCTTCTATTCCACATTTAACAGTGTCAGAAGAAGACCTGCGAGATACGATGGAGCTTGAGATCCCGTCAATTGATTTAAACGAAAAAGTGCTTCCTGTTACAACAAAAGAAAATTTAGGGATTGCACTGACTCAAATCAAATCTCATCAAATGCCAGGTGAAGGAAATTTCACGATTGCAGGCCATAGAGGGTATAGAGGCGACCGGCTTTTCCGGCAGCTGCCAGAGGTGCCTAAAGGAGAAAAAGTCGTCTTACATCATCAAGCAGAAACATACGAATACAAAATTGTCAGCTCAGCTACGATTGAACCGACGGATGTTGATGTACTAAAGGATCGCGGGAAAAATGAACTGACATTGATCACTTGTACCCTTGATGGCCAGAAACGATTTGTCTTAAAAGGAATACGAATCAATGCTTCAAAGGATAAGCAACCGTCGGATGTATAACACCAACATAATAGATGATGGGTATGCTGGAAAAGCAGCGTTCACGACCGACATGTTACACCAACTGTTAGTAGAGCATTATCCCACTTTAAAAAACGAACGTTGGGATGTGGATATAGATACAATTCGGACTTCGCCTATTCTTCATCCTTTATTAAGAAGAAAGATTCCGATAGGTATTGAAAAATTCACATGTGTTTTGTTCACGCAGCAGACAGAGTCCTTTGGAGAGCCTTTGATTGTGTACTTTTTATTGGATGAAAAAGGCGAATCGATTTACGCAATGGATCTCTTGCTAGAGCAGCATGATCCACATTAAACAAGAAATAAAAAAGGAAGGTCTTTGATTAACGGGTGCAGTTTTAAGGTGGGAAAATTGTATTAGTCATATAATGAGGACTCTAATTCGTATATGAATTGGAGTTCTTTTATTTGTTTATATGAAAGAGTACGAGCTATCGTCAAGACCTGTGCAGAATATATGGAGTATAGTGAAAGCGAAGTCGTTGATATGTTGTTGCTCCATATTTTAGATGATAAAGATTTTATAAATCGGAAAGAACAATGTTTTGACTCCAAACTTCTGATAAAATTCATTTAGATATCCATCATTCGTAGGTGTGGAGGTAAAAGAATGCTCAAAGAAGACCCTGATTATATTTTTCGTCATGATGCCCAACCAGAAGTTGTTCATGATTTAGCCGATGTGGATGAAAATGCTACCGAGTTGTTAATCACAGGAAAAACAAAAAATATTGAAAGGTTGAACTCTTTTTCTAACCTCACGACATTGTGGATTTACAAAGTGAGCCAAAAGGAATTCAATACGATCTTGAGCTTAGTTAATCCCAAAATGCTCTATATGCGTGAACTGAGAGTAGAAGATTTATCAATCATCAGTTCTCTTCAAGATGTTGAGGTATTGGCACTTGAATGGAATACGAAGGCACAAAGTTTATGGGATCTATCAAAAAACACTTTTTTAAAATCTTTATCCATAACAGATTTTTCAAAGTTGAATGACATAGCCCCTTTGCAAAAAAACACTGGTTTAGAATGGTTGCAATTGTCAGGCGGGATTTGGAATACATTAAATTTAAATACTCTTCAACCTTTAAGATACCTTAAGAATTTAAAATATCTGTGCTTATCAAATATAAAAGTGAAGGACGAGTCTTTAGAACCAATATCGGCATTAGAGGGACTCAAGGAGCTTGACATTTCAAACCAATTCCCGACAGAAGAATACGCTAGATTATCCGTAACCCTTCCAAATACGAAGTGTGATCGTTTTGCACCATACATCTTTTTATCAAGTCCTATTGTAGATAAAGATGTAATGGTAATTGGAAAGCGGAAACCGAAATTAAATTCAAAAGTCGATGGGACAAAGTTGCAAAAATACGAAGAACAATTTAAAGCGTACCAAGAAAAGTATAAAAATTAACTTAAAAAGCAATGGATAATCTATTCCATTGCTTTTTCTATTACGCAAACAACTTCAGCCCAACGACGCCAATCACAATCAGCAGCAAGCTGAGGATACGAATCATGTTTTTCGGCTCTTTAAATAGAATCATATTAAACAAGACAGAACCCGCTGTTCCAAGTCCAATCCAAACCGTATAGGCAACGGACACTTGAACGGAAGAGAACGAGGCGTACAAAAACAAAAAGGATAAGGCAAATCCGCCGACAAATAAAATGCCTGTCGTGAGTTGCTTTTTCTTACTGAACATATTGAGACCAATGGTTCCACCAATTTCGCAGGCAGAGGCTAACATTACAAAAAACCAGCCCATTTATACCGCTTCTCCTTTCTGCTCATGTGCATCTCCATCAGACACTTTCAATCCAATAATTCCGAGAATTAAAATGCCCATAAATAAAAGCTTTTCTAATGAAAACGAACCGCCGAACAGCGCATAATCCATCAAAGACGTACCAATCGTTCCAACTCCGGCAAACACGGCGTACACAGTCCCAGTCGGCAGCTTCTCGCAAGCTTTCATTAAAAAATAAAAATCAACCGGGATCAGGCAGATAATGATCGCCCACTCCCACACAGCATCAGCTCTATTTAAACCAAACACCCAAAGTAATTCAAATAAACATGTGAGTGCAACATACATCCAGCTTTTTTTCATCGTATTTCCTCCTAAAACTGAAAACTGACGATTCGTCATTTTGAAGCCAAAAAAGAGCGTACAGCAAGTGCTGTACTAAGTTAAGGTGTCTCTATGCCGAGTGCGTAAAGAAGGAATTGCTTGACCTCTTGCTTTTGAATCAGAACCTCTTCTGTATCTGTTTCTGTAAATAAGTACATTTGCTCAGCAGACGATTCAAGTAAACCGATAATGAATTTCGCAGCATATTGACAGTTCAAGTTCGCACGTACTCTTTTGTCCCGCTTAGCTTTTTCTAAAAAAGCAGCGACCCATTTGTAAATCGGCTCATAAATATCTTCCCATTCCTTTAGATGCTCGGTGGCAGCTAAGCCTGAGTAGGTCAGGGCAAGGACATCACGGTATTGTCTTGTAAAAGAGAAAATAAATTCAACTAGCGCATCTGCTTGATCGAGGACATCTGCATGCTGAGTTAATTCCTTTTCGATCGCAGGCACCATCTGTGCGATCAGATGTTCAGCGATGGCAGGCATGACAGACAGCTTTGAAGGAAAATATAAATAAAAAGTTCCTTGCGCTACTCCTGCTGTTTTCACAATATCCGATATGGTCGTCTTTTCAATTCCTTTTTCTTTAAACGCGTCAATGGCAGCAAGCATAATTTTTTCTCGTTTTGACACAGGATCACCGACCTTAAAATGACTGAATGTCAGTCAGTTTAGCGGAAAAATGACGATTTGTCAATATGGGTTTCTCGTCATTGAATAGGAGAATAAGTGATGAATAGATGCGGGCAGGCCTGAATAAGCTGTAAATATGGTCAAGCATGATGTGAGAAAGGGGCAGCTCTCTGTATGACATTCAGTGCGATGTTTTCCATGACTTATTTTCTCTTGCTCGTCCCGCTCTATTTACATATGAGATACAGACAGGCGAAAAAACAAAAACGATTTATCTATTTACGAACTGAAATCGTTCTTGCCTGTCTGTTTATGTATACAAATGTTTTATTATATTTGACGGTCTTTCCTAATCGTTTTTCCGCACCAAAGGATCAGGTGAGTGTCAACCTCATGCCTTTGCAGTCCATTTATCAAAATCTCCATGCCTATCATCATGGCTATCCCAATCTTGTTTTTTTAAATTTGGCAGGGAACATTTTGTTATTTGTGCCACTTGGTTTTTTTCTTTATCAAGCATTCCGAACCTTGCGCTTGCAAAAGGCAATTCTTGCTGGCTTTTTCTTGTCAACAATAATTGAAGTGCTTCAATGGATATTCTCGCAATCTGGTATGATTACAAGAAGCAGCGATATTGATGATATTCTCTTAAATACACTTGGCACAGCGCTAGGTTGTATGTTGTATCGGATGTATCAACGAAGGAAGGAGAAAATCAAGTGAAGCGAGTTTGTATCATTCCATGTGGGGCGAAGAAAATGTGGGACGTCCATCCAGAGGCAGGGAGCCAGCCGGCGAACCTCGTTTATTTAAGTCCGCTGCATCAGCGTACGAAAAGCTATGCCCGAACGTTCTTTTCAGACTACCTAATCATTTCAGCGAAGCATGGATTCTTAAAGGCAGATGATATTATTCATGAAAATTATGATGTGGCTTTTGGTACACCGCATACTGATCAGATAACAAGAGAAGCACTAAGTCAGCAATTTCATGAAAAACATCTCACTGCATATGATGAATTAGTGATACTAGGTGGAAAGAAATATCGAAAGGTAATCGATCCGTTATTACTTCCTCATCAGACAGCGATTTATCCGCTGGCTCCATATAAAGGAATTGGCTATATGCTTCAGGCGTTAAAGCAAGCCGTTGAGACAAAAGTAGAACTTCCGCCGCATATTTAACGTATTCACATCTACCGGTAAGCAGGGTTTTGATCATTCAAAAGAGAATGAATGAAGTAGCGATGCTGATTGTTTCATATCTTTTCAGCAGCCACTTGGATGTCCGCATCGCTTATTAGAGTGGCTATATGAAAAAGGGGGCGTATGAACATGACAACCATCTATTTAGCTGGTGATTCAACCGTTTCATCTTATCCAGATCGTCCTGTTCAAGGAGGATGGGGAGAGTTTTTACATCGCTACACAGCGCAGGGTGTGAGCGTCGACAACCGCGCAATCGGTGGAAGAAGCTCAAAAACATTCATTGAAGAAGGACGGCTTGATAAAATATTGGCTGACATTCAGCCTGGGGACTGGCTGTTTACACAAATGGGGCACAATGATGCTTCAACGGAGAAGCCCGAACGGCATACAGATCCTTTCACAACGTATAAAAGCTATTTGTCTCAATATATTCACGGAGCAAGAGCGAAAGGAGCTACACCGCTTTTATTAACGCCAGTCGGCCGCTTTCATGAAAAAGACGGAGAATATATCAATGATTTCCCTGATTACTGTGCCGCTATGAAAGAACTAGCTGATGAAGAAGAAGTCCTTCTTGTAGATTTAAATACGGCAAGCCTTCAGTTTTATCAAATTTCCGGCATAGAGAAAACGACTTCTTACTTTATGCTGTCAACAGGCATAGAGGATCGCACGCACTTTACAAAAGAAGGAGCAGATGCGATTGCAAGACTTGTTTCGCTGGAATTAAAGGACCTTGGATTAACGATTGTGTGAGATGACAGGACGAGAAAGCGCTCGTCCTGTTCTTTTTTTATAGAAAGCTATTGATTCCCTTCGCTAGAGTAGACTACAATAGATACATATGATAATGAGAATCAATATCACTTATAAATAGATCATTCAATGAAAAAACGGAGGGACTCAAATGACAGATCAGCTTGAATTGTTTGACGTCACCATTATTGGCGGCGGTCCAGCAGGAATGTACACTGCCTTTTATAGTGGGATGCGGGATTTAAAGACGAAGGTACTGGAGTATAACGAAAGCCTTGGCGGGAAAATCCTCCTATATCCTGAAAAAGTCATTTGGGATGTAGGCGGTTTGCCGCCAACAAGAGGTGAACAGCTGATTCAGCAGCTAGAAACGCAGGCGAAAACATTTGAACCAGAGATTGCGTTGAATCAAAAAATCACGCAATTCGAGCGGGATGAGAATGGTTATATCCTGCTGACGGCTGAAAATGGTGATCGTCATTTGACAAAGACCCTCATCTTAGCCATGGGTCACGGAATACCAGTTCAGCGAAAACTTGAAATCGAGCATGCAGACCGTTATGAAGTAACAAATCTTTATTACACCGTACAGGAGCTAAAGACGTTTGCAGGGAAGCGGGTGGTCATCTCTGGAGGCGGAGATTCAGCTGTTGATTGGGCAAATGCCCTCGTTCCAATTGCTGAAAGTGTGACCGTTGTGCATCGTCGTGATATGTTTGGTGGACATGAAAAAAACGTCGCCAACATGAAAGCATCTAGTGCTCGCATTCTCACACCGCATGAACTCACAGAGCTTCATGGTCAAGGTGACAAAATTGAAGCCGTCACCATTCAGCACTTAGAAACAGGCGACATCGAACGAATCGAAACCGATGCTGTCATCGTCAACCATGGCATGAAAGGTGATTTAAGTGTTCTATCAGAATGGGGACTCAAGCAAGGTGAGTGGGGACTCATCGAGGTCAATGAAAAGATGGAAACCAATTTACCTGGTGTCTATGCAGTTGGCGACTTATGCACACATAAAAGTAAAGTGCGTTTAATTGCCGGTACGTTTGTTGATGGAGTCAATGCACTCAATAGCGCAAAGCTATACATCGAACCAGAAGCAGAAAAAGTAGCGTACGTGTCTTCACATAATGAACGCTTTAAAGAGAAAAACAAAGAATTACAAACGGCTGGAGCGCGATAATCACCATTCAGTCAGACATTGAAGTGCTAAAATGGTTTATTTTAGCACTTTTTTATATGGAAGGAGAAAGAGGAAATGACCGCCTATACTCATACAATTCTTCGCATGAAAGAAAGCAGTAAACGATCTCTTTCTGTGAAACAAACGGACTCATGGCAAACATCTTCACTGATGTTCTTGACTACGGACGGTGCGGTAAGACTTGACATGGAAGGAATTCGATATGAGCTAAACGCCAAAGACAGTGTGTTGATCCGCTCAGGAATAGATGTTATGGTTCAATCTTTATCCAGCGAGCAAGTAGTGATCTATACTGTCACATTTGACCAATTCACTCTGGCACAAGATGCACAAAATGAATTGGTCTATAAGGTGAATCACGATAATCTCCCTGATAACGGGGAAGTGGTGAAAGGCTCTGCCGTCCTTTTTTCTTACATCAAACAAATACAGACGAGCCAAATCATACAAGAACAGGCGAAATGGCTGGAAGAAATCATGTTCATTTTCCGCAAACAATCCAAGCCATACAACGAAAAAGTGCATTATTCGATTAACATGATCTTGCAGTATATGGCTGAGCATTATGATCAAAAACTAACAAGAAAAGACTTAGCTCATAAGATGGGGTTTCATGAGAGTTACTTTTCTACCTTTTTCAAACAAAGTATGGGGATGAGTGTGACAGAATACATTGCACAAATTCGAATAGACGAAGCCAAAAAACGTCTTCTGCAAACAGACGATCAAATTCAAATCATAGCACGGCAAGTCGGGTATGCAGACAGTTTATATTTCAGCAGGAAGTTCCGTCAAAAAACAGGGAGAACGCCCAGTCAGTTTCGAATGAACCGAAGACCAGAGCGTATTGCTGCTTTTCAATTTGTCGGGTCATTGGTTGCAATAGGCATTGAGCCTGTTTGTATTGACGAAGAAACCTATCTCCATTCAGATATATTGAAAGAACAACTGGCCGGTTCGCTCGTCATAAATGAACATACGCCTGATGACGTCTTTAAATCACTTCAATTAGATGTCATCATCGTCCCTAACTATTATTATTCAAAACCTGCATTGATCAAGCGGTTGGAGCAAATCGCACCAGTTCTTGTTCTGCCATACGCCGGTCATCATGCTGTACCAGAGGTACTGTCTATAGGACGCCTTTTAGGAAGAGAAAATGAGGCAAACGATTGGGTGAAGCGATTTGAACAGCATAGTCAACAGGCAAGAAACACCCTGTCTTCCTTTAGAGAAAAAGGCGAGACCGTTGCAATCTATGAAATGAGAGGACATGACAAAGTGTATATGTGGTCCTATGAGGCAAGAGGGGCCTTCTATCTTTACGAAACGCTTGGCTTAAAACCTCCAAAAGCCATTTTAGAAGAAGTTCTTCTTCCTAATCAACATACAGTCATTCCTTTAGAGAGACTTGGAGAATACGAGGCGGATCATATGTTTTTTATTGTCTCTGACCAATATGGGTGGTATAAGCAAATGGACAAGCGAATGGAAGAAAGTGATGTTCTTCGTCAATTATCGGCTGTGAAAAATGGTACCTTTTATCCAGTAAAACTGGAGGAGTTTCGATTTGATGAAGGAGAGCGTGCACTTCTTTTGATGGACCGGTTTGTCTCTCTATTGACACAGCCAGCCTATCCAACAATTGTCCATATGTAAGTTGCGAGAATCCTCCATAGACCACTACGGGTGAGGTTGATAGAATACATGAGACTAGTAATTGATAACTATTCTCATTTGTAGTGGCGAAAATGAAGGAGGAATATGGAGATGAAAAAGACGTATTGGATATGTGCTGTCATTCTTCTAATGATATTGACGGCTTGTGGCAATAAAGAACAAGCCAAAACAGCAGAATCAAAGCAAGAAACGAAAACGGTTGAAACAGTGAAAGGAAAGATAGAGATTCCAGCTGAACCTAAACGAATTTTCGTAGATGGATATTTAGGGAGTGTGATTGCACTTGACGTTCAGCCTGTGGGATCGACCACGCAGGATTTAAAGAACGTACACTTAAAGGACAAGATAAAAGGAATAGTGGACATCAGTGACGAGCGTTCAGCTGAAAAAGCACTTAGCTTAAAGCCTGATCTGATTATTACAGCAGTACAGGATGAAAAAGTCTATGATGTGTACAAAAAAATAGCGCCTACCATCGTGTATCCTTACGGTTCTTTCAAAGATGCACATGAAGAATTGACGACGCTGGCAAAAATTTTAAATAAAGAAGAGGAAGGAAAAGCATTCCTCACCGCCTTCGATCAACGAATCGAGGCTGCTAGGAAAAAAGTGAAGTCTGCTTTAAAAGAGAATGAAACGGTCTCGATCATGGGTGCTTTTAAAAATGATGTCTATGTATATGGTAACGGAATTTATCGAGGCGGGCAGGCATTATATCAGCAATTACAGGTAAACCCACCAAAACAGGTCAGAGATACAATTTTAAAAAGTAAGACAGGGTATGAAGTCATTTCGTATGAAACCCTTCCTGAATATGCAGGAGATTACATTTTCATTGATGAAAGCAACGGCGGAACATTTGATAAAAACAATTCTATTTGGAAGAGTCTAGAATCTGTCAAAAAAGAGCAGACCTATCAAATGGATACAGAGTTCTTCTGGCCTTACGATCCGATTGCAGTAGCAAATCAAGCGGAAGAGTTTGCTGATATATTGACAGAAATGTCTGATCGGTAGGAGGTCTGTCAATTGTTAAAGCGTTTCTTCTCATACTACAAACCATATATGGGGCTGTTTATATTAGATTTTTCCTGTGCGGTACTGGCAGCCTTACTCGAATTATCCTTTCCCCTTGCCATCAGTAAAGTGATGGACGATTTGCTGCCAAATGGTGATTGGGATGCCATTTGGTTTTGGGGCATTCTGCTCCTCGTTTTATACGTGATCAGTTCTACGATGCATTATGTCGTGACCTATTTTGGGCACAAATTAGGCATTAATATAGAAACGGATATGAGGAATCAGCTATTTTCTCATGTACAAAGAATGTCCTTTCGCTTCTTTGACAAAAAGAAAACGGGAAAACTCGTGTCCCGTATGACAAATGATTTAATGGATATTGGTGAAATTGCGCATCATGGCCCGGAGGATTTATTTATCGCGATCATGACACTCACGGGTGCCTTTGGCTTGATGCTGTCGATTAATTGGCAGCTGGCAGTTCTCACATTTATTGTCGTTCCATTCTTGATCGGATTATCCGTCTACTTTACGAAAAAAATGTCTGCTGCTTTTGATAAAATGTTCTCGAGTATTGGTCAATTCCATTCACGTGTGGAAAACAATATTAGTGGCATACGGGTTGTGAAAGCATTCGGAAATGAATCACATGAAATGGACCGATTTATTGAACATAACGAGCAATTTAGAAAGACAAAGCTAACCACATATCAAATGATGGCTGTGCATACCGCTGTCAGTCATTTTCTTATTAAGAGTGTGACAGTGTTTGGCCTTGTATGCGGCGCATGGTTTGTGCTGCAAAAAAATATGACGTATGGGGAATTTGTGTCATTTGTACTATTAACAGGCATCTTCTTAGGACCCATTCAACAAATCAATGCAGTCATTGAAATGTATCCAAAAGGTGCAGCGGGCTTTAAACGATTTGCATCACTCATCGATCAATCGCCAGATGAAAAGGATGCGGATGATGCCATTGAAGTTGATCAGTTAAAAGGGGATATCGTTTTTGAGCACGTGTCTTTTCAATATGAATCAGACAAACCGGTTCTTCATGACATCAATCTTGAGGTGAAACAAGGAGAGACCATTGCGGTCGTAGGTCCCTCTGGTGCTGGGAAATCGACGCTTTGCAGTTTGCTGCCACGTTTTTACGAATGGCAGGAGGGTACCATTACAATTGATGGCATAGAGACAAGAAAGATGACACTGCCTTCGCTGCGGAGACAAATTGGTGTCGTCCAGCAAGATATTTATTTATTCCATGGGACCATTCGAGAAAACATTTTATACGGAAAACTCGATGCATCTGATGAAGAAGTGTGGCAGGCAGTGGAGAAAGCCCAACTGAAGGATCTTGTAAATAGCTTGCCAAATGGGCTTGATACGATCATCGGTGAACGCGGAATGATGTTATCTGGCGGACAAAAACAGCGTATCTCCATTGCACGTATTTTCCTTAAAAATCCGCCAATTTTTATTTTAGATGAAGCCACATCTTCTCTGGATACGGAGACAGAATCCTTTATTCAGGGCTCACTTGAAGAACTATCTGAAGGACGAACCACGTTTATTATTGCGCATCGCCTAGCGACCATCCAGCATGCTGACCGGATTGTGGTTTTAACAAAAGAGGGCATCAAGGAGCAAGGCAGGCATGAAGACCTGCTGGAAATGGACGGGATGTACCGGCGTTTGTATGAAACACAATTTAGAATGTAAAAGAGGAAAAGCCGGCATATTGCCGGCTTTTTAGCGTGTGATCATCATCCGACCATTAACTGCGGGGGGCAAATAACATCACACTGACACCAGCTAAACAGATCAAAGCACCCATCCAGTCATAGAAATCAGGGGTTTTGCGATCGACCCACCAGCCCCAAAACACAGCGAGAACGACAAAAACACCGCCATAGGCCGCATAAACCCGCCCAAAGGTCGGGAACTGCTGGAATGTAGGGATGACGCCGTAAGCGACCAAGATGAGGCTACCTGCGATTCCGTAGCTGACGGGTTTTGCTTCACGCAGCCACAGCCAGACAAGATAACCGCCACCTATTTCAGCCAGACCAGCTAATAAAAAAAGAACAATCGTTACAATCATTTTCGGACACTCCAGTTCTCCTGTTTCGTTCTATTATGACATGATGAAAGGGTGCGTTCTACCTGATGTAAATTGAGAGACTAATGAGAGTTTGCTAAAATCAACTGAACAGTGAATGAAACACATGGATTCTTGACTTTTCTTGAGGCGAGTGATCCAAATGGTCAATCCATCCGTTGAGTAAGTACATTCTCATGAGGAACACATTTCCTTTTTCAGCGCTCTTTTTTTCTCCTTGAAAAAAGAGTAAAGTACAAAGGAGGCTTATCTCAGCAATTTGAGAGATGAGCCATACGTGAAGATTTCATGATGAATGCATAATGCTCTTTCTCATGAAAAAGGAAGGAGATGACCATGGACACACTGAAGGATTTTGAGCTGTATCACAAGATCAAACATGATCGACATAAGCCCTCGCTTGAATTATTGTACGATCGCTATGAACGTGTGTTATATTCGTTTATTTATAAAATGACTGGAAACCGTGAGCTGGCGGAGGAAGTGCTTCAAGAAGTCTTTATCAAGCTCTGGCGCGGCATAGGAGAATACAATACAGATAAAGGGAAATTTTCCTCATGGTTATTTATGATGTCACGAAACACGGCAATCGATCTATTAAGGAAACACCGAAATGAAACAGCTCTTGAAGATGAGCATATTGAATACTTGGCAGATCATCAAGAAGATGTGTCAAAAGAAGTAGAATGGAACGAAGAAAAACAAATCATACGTGAAGCAGTATCAACATTGTCGAAAGAACAGCAAACCATCATCGAAGATGTCTATTTTAAAGGAATGACACAAAAGAGCATTGCGGAAAAACTAGGCATCCCTATTGGAACGGTGAAGGGAAGAGTTCGATTGTCATTGAAGCATTTACGAACGAAACTGTCTCGCGGAGGAAAGGAGGAAGAGGCATGACTCAGTGTAAACATCAAGTCATTGATTACTTTAACGGGCATTTACAAGGAGAAGAAAAGACGCAATTTGAAGAACACATCAAACATTGCTCGGATTGCAAAGAAGAGCTTGAAGAACTGACATCGCTCATGTCTGATATTCCGTTTCTAGCAGAGGACGAAACGCCTCCGGCAGGGATGAAAGACCGCATTTTATCAAGAGTATTTGAAGAAGAGATACGAGAGACAACAATCGCTGCAAAATCGAACCCGCCTCAAGATCTCAAAATAGTTCGTGATGCAAATGAGATGAAACCGCCAATGAAGAAGAAAAATCAATGGCTTTTGCCTCTCGTTGCCGCACTACTTCTCATTTCTGCAGCTGGGAACGTGTATTTCTTAACAAATGGAACAGATCAAGCAGAACAACCTGTCAAAGTTGTTGCGACAAAATCACTGGCATCTGCTGAATCGGCAAAAACAACGGGTGCTTTTTCAGTGATTGAGCATCACGGCAAAAAAGAGCTTGTAGTGAGTGCTGACGGATTAAAAGGCCAGCTTGATTCATCAGCTGTTTATCAAGTATGGCTCATTAAAGGAGATCAGCCCGTTCCGGCCGGTGCCTTTAAAACAGATAGCAAAGGGGAGGGCACCGTCACCTATGCATTATCTGAAAAAGAAGCAAACGAATCATGGGATACTGTGGCTGTCACCCTTGAACCAAAAAAGGATAACAAGCTTCCGCAAGGCCCTGTCGTACTGAGTGCTGCATTTTAAGCTTGATTCATGAAGGATGCCTTTTTCAGGGCATCCTTTTTTGATAGGCAGAAGGAACCTTATGACAAATGAGACGTACTACATATAGAGGTGAGACACATGCAGCGATACATAGAAAAACAACTATTTCTCTTATCAGGTAGACACGCATTTACCGCATTTTATTTTTTGGTGATCCCATTCATTATAAAAGACCTTTTTAAATCAACTCCTTTACTTATGGTCATGATCGCTCTTTTTATCATTCATCATCTAGTGACAAGTATCGTATGGTTTTATAAATCAAGAAACATTCGAAAGCGTCAATCAGGTGACCTAACCAAACAGGGACATCTCGTTGTCCAGATCATGCAGAGGCTCGAACAGCTCATGATGCTCGGTTTTGTGATGGTATTGATCAGTGGATGGATGCAGGGAGACATTGTGACGCTATTATTCACAATTTTTCTGTTCATCGTCGTTTTCTTGCAGCACATTCAGTTTTATTATGTTCAGTACTTTTTTAAATCGAGCGGCTGGTTCACCTATGTCCTCTCTTTACAAAAGGCTCGTCCTTCTTACATCGTGAGGGAACGAAGGGCTTTGAAGAAATCCTAAATGTGCAATCGCTTGCTGACTGATCCATCAGCATCAGAAATGTATGATAAAATGTGGAAAAGAAGCATGGAGAAAGGGAGTGCGAGCGAGTGAAAGCAGTTGGATTATTTGAGTATTTGCCAATTGAGCATGAACAAAGCTTGATCGATCAGGAGGTGGCAAAGCCCAAAGCAGCTGGCAGGGATATTTTGGTGAAGGTAGAGGCTGTGTCGGTGAATCCAGTGGATACAAAGGTGAGGTCACCGAAGAATCAGAAGGAAGAAGAACTGAAAATTCTTGGCTACGATGCAAGCGGTACGGTGGTGGAAGTGGGCGAAGCGTGTACGTTGTTTCAGCCGGGTGACCACGTCTATTACGCAGGAGATATCACGCGACAAGGCTCAAATAGTGAATACCAGCTTGTGGATGAGAGAATTGTGGCGAAAAAGCCTGCAAATCTCTCTTTTGCCGAAGCAGCTGCCATGCCTCTTACAACAATTACGGCATATGAAGCGCTATTTGACCGAATGCATATGAAGCGGAATGCAGAAGGCTCGACCTTGCTGATCATCGGTGGTGCAGGCGGAGTGGGCTCCATCGCCATTCAACTCGCCAAATTAGCAAAGGCGACTGTGATCGCCACTGCATCAAGACCTGAAACAAATGAATGGTGTCTCTCATTAGGGGCTGATCATATCATTGACCATCACCAGCCGCTCTTAGCGCAGCTTCAGGAAAAAGGGATTGGCGAAGTGGATTACATTTTATGCTTAAATGATACAGATGGCCATTTCAAAGGGATGGCAGAAGCGATTAAACCTCAAGGGACGATCTGTACCATTGTTGAAAATCAGCACCATTTAGACATTCAATTACTCAAAAATAAAAGTGCTGCATTTGTATGGGAATTCATGTTCACACGGCCGATGTACAAAACCTCGGATATGATGAAGCAGCACGAGCTTTTAAAAGAAGCGAGTACATTATTTGAAGAGAAGAAGTTAAAACATACATTAACAAAGGTGCTCAGCCCCATCAATGCCGCCAATTTGAAGCAGGCACATCAAACACTTGAGCAAGGGAAGATGATAGGTAAATTTGTTCTAGAAGGATTTTAAGGAGGGGCAGCAGATGACATCATTACAATATCCGATTGGCTTATATGAACCGGTGGACCAACAAACGAAAAAGCAGCTGGAGGCATGGATTGATGAGCTGGCACTCATTCCTCAAAAGTATGAAGAGGCAGTTGTCCCATTGACAAATGATCAGCTGGATACCCCATATCGGCCAGGAGGATGGACCGTTCGTCAGCTCATTCACCACGTAGCGGACAGCCATCTGAACGCCTACTTGCGATTTAAACTTGCGCTGACAGAAGAAACACCGCACATACGTCCATATGATCAGGAGGCATTTGCTTCACTTCCTGACAGCAAGGCGCCTATCAGTCTATCACTGCCGTTAATCAGCAGTCTGCATCGCAGGTGGGTCACATTACTTCGCGAGATGACAGAGGAAGATTTCAACGCTGCATATTACCATCCAGCCGATCAACAAACGGTGTCCTTATATGATGCAACAGGAATGTACGTCTGGCATTCACAGCATCATCTCGCCCATATCACGGAATTAATCAAAAGAAATCAGTGGAAGTAAAGGAGTCAACACATGTCTAGTAGAAGAATTGTCGGCGCTATGTTTATCTGCACGGCGGCATTGTTTTATATAGCAAAATTCGTTTTGTTTGAGATTCGTTATGGTGGAAATGTAGGCGGAGAAAGAACGATTGAGGAACTGGAAGATATACTCCCAGGCGGTACGTGGATCAGCATCATTTTTCTCATTATCGGTTTAGGTTATCTCTTGTGGGATGATCGGGAAGTCATTCGTCAATATCTTTTCACCCCAGATAAACAAGGAAAAGAAGAATTAAAAAAGACGGACCTCAAGTGACCGTCTTTTTTCCTTTTTTAGCCACGTTCAGGACGAAGTGCTTTTTCTAAAATAGCTAGACCTTCATTGACTTTTTCTTTTTCTTCATCATTGAGCCGTTGCAGGGAATTTTTAATTTTTTCATGCCCTTTTTGATAAATACTTCTGAAAATATTTTTCGCTTCCTCTGTCAATTCTACGACAATGATTCGACGGTCACGCTCAGAATGCTTTCGTTCCACAAAGTTCGATTGTTCTAACCGATCAAGCAGCCCTGTCATATTGGACAAAGAAGCCCCCATTTTTTCAGCAATTTCGGACACCTTAAGAGAGCCATGGTTATTGAGTAGCATGAGCACCTTCATTTGAGGCATACTCATATCCAGCTTCATCCATTCAGAAACATCTCCAAGTCCTGCAGCAGTGAGCACTTTCATATACAGCACCCATGTCTTTTTTTCCTCAGGAGATAGGATTTCCTCTTTTAGTACGGTGGTGTCATGAATATTATATTCCACGCTTGTTCACTTCCTTTAAGCGGCTCTTTTCTTTATATTACTGATTTTTACTTCTAATTGAAAGTATCATGAAGCTTTTGAATGTTAAACTGCATGAATTAAGTGGTATTTGTTGTATAATAATGGTCAGTTGAAATTAATGAAGCAACTTAGAAAGTTGGGAAAAACATGTGGAACAAAAAAACGGGTATGACGATCTTAAAAATGCTCTTTCCGATCGTGATCATCCTTGTCTTAATTTTTGTCGCCAAGCAGGAGCTGAGCGGCCTTTCCATTAAAAAAACGTTTTATATTATTGACAGCTTGAATCGAATGGACTTGTTTATTCTTGTCTTTCTTGGACTTGTCGCTGTTTTATCCATGTCCTTATATGATTTTATTTTAAGAAAAAGCCTTAATATGCCCATCAGCGGCTGGAAAACGATCCGTATTTCTTGGATCGCCAACTCCTTTAATAGTGTACTTGGTTTCGGTGGTTTATCAGGAGCAGGGCTTAGAACGCTTCTATACAAGGAATACATAACAGATACGAAAAAACTGCTGAAAGGCATTGCCCTTTTAACATCCTCTGTTCTGCTGGGCTTATCTATTTTCAGTGATTTGATTTTAGTTAGGGTCCTGCCTGTTGAAAGTATTATTAGTCAGGAGCCGTGGTTATGGGCATTTGTCATTATTTTTGCTTGTATTGTGCCCATTTACATCATCATGGCGTCCATTCGAAAAAGCTCGATTGAGAGCGGTGAAAACGGACTAAAGCACCCGATCTATGCTTATATTGGTGCATCGTTTTTAGAGTGGCTGGCAGCTGGTCTTGTCATGTACATGGCTGTTGTCTCTATGGGGATGAACGTTGATGTCCGTATTGTATTAGGCGTCTTTGCGATTGCGTCAATCGGCGGTTTAATCAGTATGGTTCCGGGCGGATTTGGTTCGTTTGATCTGATCTTTTTACTCAGTATGCAATACATTGGGTTTGATAAAGAGATGGTGCTGACAGCGCTTGTATTGTACCGCTTCGTTTACTCCATTTTCCCGTTTATTCTTGGACTTTGTCTAGCGGCATACGATTTAACTGGAACAACACTCAGGCGTCTTGAGGGCAATCCGAGAATGGCGCCTGCTATTGAAACAACAAACGTCTTAATTGTGTTGCACCGAGCTCTGCTCATCCGTTTATTGTACGGATCTTTGTCCATTTTAACGTTTGGAAGCGGTTTGCTCATTATGGCTTCCGTTGTGCTTCCTGTTGATCGTTTAGGTGTGATTACAACCATTCCACGCTTTTTGTTATCAGGATTTAATGGTCTTTCTTTAATGTTCGGGATCATTTTAATGATTTTGTCCATTGAAGTGTATAAAAGAACGAAACGGTCTTATCTATTGACAATGATTGCCCTAGCAGGCGGCTTTGTGTTTACTTTACTAAAAGGGTTTAACCTGAGTTTGATCTTTATATTGCCGGTCATCATGGTGGTATTTTTCTCGCTTCGAAATCAATTTGTGAAGCAGCAGGCGCCTTATTCTTTGAATCAGTTTGTGGCCGCCGCCGCCGGATATTTACTCGTGTTGTTTAACTATAATGTCATTGGGAACTTCATTTGGATGAAAATTGGTCATTTCCTAAGCAAGGACTATTTGGTTCATAATGAACGCCATATCACGATGACCAGTATGATTGCTTTAATTGGCGTCCCTCTTTTCTTTTTCATTAGCAAATTGATTTTTAATAAAAAAGCAGTTCCAATCGGCGAAGAAGCCGATGAAGAAAAATTAAAAACTTTTCTCGAAGAAAAGGGAGGAAATGCTCTTAGTCATCTAGGTTTTTTGGGAGACAAAAAACTGTTTTTCTCAAGTGATGGAGAGGCAATGCTTCAGTTTGGCCGGATTGGCCGTTGCGTAATTGTGCTTGGAGATCCTTCTGGGCGTAAAGCCTCTTATCCGCTTGTACTGGAAGAATTTTTGGAGCAGACAGAAAAAGCAGGCTATCGTGTCGCTTTTTATCAAGTAGAACGTGAAGGAATGGCGCTTTATCATGACCTAGGTTTTCACTTCTTTAAGCTTGGGGAAGAAGCCATGGTCGATTTAGAAACGTTCTCTTTGTCAGGAAAGAAAAAATCAAACTTACGGGCTGTCGCAAATAAATTTGAACGAGAAGGCTATACGTTTGAAATGCTGGAGCCGCCCTTTTCAGAGGAATTGATCTCAACCTTAAAACAAATCTCTGACAGCTGGCTGGGCAAGAAAAAAGAAAAAGGATTTTCATTAGGCTATTTCCATGAAGACTACCTTCAAAAAGCACCGATTGCGATTTTAAAGGATGAACAAGGGCAGATCATATCTTTTGTGTCCTTAATGCCGATGTATCAAAAAGGAGAGATATCCATCGACCTCATGCGTCATATGCATGATGCACCGAACGGGATGATGGATGCACTTTTTATCCACCTGTTTCAATGGGCGAAAGAAAAAGGCTACACATCCTTTAACATGGGAATGGCGCCATTATCGAATGTAGGCACGTTCCACCAGTCCTTTCTGACAGAACGTTTGGCGAGTGTCATCTTCAATAACGTCAGATATATGTATAGTTTCAGCGGCTTACGGTCGTTTAAACAGAAATATAAACCAGAATGGCGCGGAAAATATTTAGCGTATAAAAAGAATACATCACTGCCTGTCACAATGGTGCTCGTCACTAAGCTGATAGGAATGGACCCAAATCGAAAACGGCGTCCATAAGTCCAAAGAACCTTTACCTTTCACTAGGTGAAGGTTTTTTTAGACAAAAGAATAGCAAAAGTGGTAAAGTTGAAGGGTAAGGGGGATGTTCACATGACACTAAATGAATGGTTTACAAAGGGATTAGCTGAACGTACATATGTACACAACATGGAGAAAAACCGTGAAAACTTACTCACGGTGTACAACCAGTACGCAATTCATCAAAAGGAAAAAGAGCTGCTTCAAAAACTTCAAAAGAAAAAGCTCAGAGCGCTTGTGATCACAGCAGATTGGTGCGGAGATGCGATGGTCAATGTACCTATTTTCATGCGTATTGCAAATGAAGCACTGATTGATGCGCGCTATTTCATTCGGGACGAGCACCTAGACCTGATGGATCAGTATTTAACGAACGGGACCGCAAGATCGATTCCGATTATCGTCATCATTGATCAGGACGGGAAAGAAGTGGGGAAATGGGGACCTCGCTCAGCAGAAGCTCAGCGCTTTGTCGACGAGAAAAAGCCGGATAAAGATGCACCCGATTTTGAGGAAGCATTTAAAGTGTTTGCGAAAGAAGCCGCACATCACTATACGACAGATCGTTACTTATGGAAAGATATTGAGAAAGAAATAGTAGAAGTTTTGGCAAAAATATAAACCAAAAGACTACTTCGCCGCAATGGGAAGTAGTCTTTTTTTATCTTGTTTTTGCGTTTTACCTACAAAACACCGCATAAAGATGTAGAAAAACCGCAGAATTCTATCAAATACCGCAGAAAACCGCAAAGCATCACGATTTTCCCAACCACTTTTAGTTGAAAAACCTCATATATGCCATGAAATCAGCTATTTTGCCCTTATCTAAAGGCTCATATAACGCACGTCGGATGGCTTTTTCCCAATACAAGAGGCCCAGCAACTATAGTAATCTAGTTGTAATCTCCTTTGAACGAACTAAAAAAAATAAATGAAGGAAAAGGGCTGGCGATCAATTTATGAAAAAAATCATCTATCTCGATCAAGAAAAAAAGAAGCTCGCTGAATCAAAGAAAAGAGAACAGCGTTCCATCAAATCACTCAGACTGCTTGTGTTTTATGACGGACAAAGTCCTTCATGTGCAAAAGCGATTGACCTGTTGAAATCACTCGATTGGAAAAACCGAATTCACTTTGAATCATTTAGACACTCACAGCTGCTGAGACTGAATAAAATTAGTGAAGAGAAGGCAGAGAAACGAATCGTGTCTATTTCCTTAGCGAAAAATCAAAAAAACTCAGGGATTTATACGTGGCTGAGAATGGCTTGTCACATCCCTGCATTATGGGGAACGGTCCCATTTATTGTACTCAGCATTTGGCTTGGCTTTGGGCAGCATGCTTACGATTATTTTGCGAGAAAACGGTACATTCATTCTGTCGAACAAGTCACCCGTCCCGATACAGATCAACAAAAGACCATCTAATCATAGAAAAAGCATGACCTTCGATCGGCAGAAGGTCATGCTTTTTTGTAATACGGGATATATGATGCTAAGTGATCAAGCAGCTTCGTTGTGTAAGACATATATGCACGCTTATCAAGCTCAGAAGCCGCATAGGAAAGCAAGGTTCTAAGAGCAAACAAGTACTCATTGTGGAGCTGATTGTGTTCAAAGTAAGGAATCGCTGCTTCTACTAAATAAGTTTTCAAATCATGAGGATTCTCTTCAATCATCAATTTATAGATTTTAATCATATATAAACAGTTTGGTTGAATACGAGGCTGTTTGAGCAGCTCGTGTATATATGGAAGCGCCTTTTTGCGATCATATTCCGCATACAATGTCGCGATTTCATAAAGCGTTTCACAGTAACGATCTTCTATCTGTTCTTGATTAAAATAATTGAGTGAATCTAGTAAATAAGGCACAGCGGATGAGAAATCGCCTTGGCGTTTTAAGAGAACCCCGTAATAAAAATAAGCTGTCATCTTAATATAAGCATCAGGGTGAAGCGATGTGTGTAAAATCACTTCTTTTAAATACCTTTTAGCTGTTTGAAAGGCCTTTAATTCCAGTGAGATGACCCCATGAATGAGTGTACAATGAATGACCCGCTTGAAATTATTTTTTTGTCTATACAAATCCATTGCTTGATGTGTGGCCTCAAGCGCATCACCGAGATGCCCCATGGCTCCAAGTGCTTTTGCATAGTGATAATACAGGTCGCTCTGTTCAACAGAAGCGTAAGAAAAGCAGCTTTCAAGTCTTTTCAATCCTTCTTCAAGCTGACCGATTTTAATCTGGTGGATGCCATCTAGATATTCAAACGTTTCTTTTTCTGTGTCAATAAAGGTTTTTTCAAACTTCTTAAGCACGCGGTGCGTTTTTAAGGCAAGCTGCTGTTTTTCTGTTAATAAATAAAATTGAAATAAGGACAAATGATACTGAATCCCTAAATCTAGCGAAAAGAACTGTTCCTCGTGATGAATGATCATTTCTGCATTTTGCTCTGCTTGATCGAGCGCATAGAAATACATGTTCATCTGAAACTCATCGAGTAATGACAACAGATGACGCGCCTTTTGCGACAGCGTTTCTTGACTAATTCCAAGCCGTTCAAGCAAAAGATTGATCGTATCTTGATTGGCCTCTTTTGAGCCATTTTCAATTTTACTTAAATGAGAGACAGAACAAATTCCTTCTGCCAACTCCGATTGGGTCATATTTTGTTTATAACGATAGAGCTTGATGATTTGCCCAATATTGATTTTCATTCCATCCAGAAGCCTCCCTTCCAATCATGGGTTGAAAGCTTTTTGAAAAAATAGCCGTATGAGACAAAGTGGAAATACCTGAAATCATTTCATCATCTTGGCTTTTTTCTCAAAATTTGTTTAAAACGTAATATGATTGTAACATTACTTGAAAAAGGCAAACAACTTTTTAGCAGAGAGGTGAGGTCTTATTTGCAAACAGCACATGATCATGTTTATAATGTGAATGAGAATCAATTTCAATTAAGGTTGATTGAAAGGATGACATATATGCCAGAAACAAAACAACAAACAGAAGCGTTAACGGTTCGAGACGCTGTCAGATATAGACGATCGATTCGAAAATTCAAAGAAACGCCGGTGAGCATTGAACAGCTTCAGCCATTATTAGAGGACGCAGTCTATGCACCCAATCATAAAATCACGGAACCTTGGCGTTTTTTATATGCAGTGACGGATGAAGCAAAAGAGGTATTTGTTGAGCGGTTTATTGCTTTCTTTAAACGCAACAATCCAGACGCAAAAGAAGAAAAGATCAATCAGTACAGAGATTATTTTTCTAAAGTACCAGCACTTTTACTTGTTGTTCTAAAAGAAGACGAAAATCCAGTTGTGAGAAATGATGATTTTGCCGCTGTGAGTGCGCTCATTCAAAACTTCCAGCTGCTGGCTTGGGATCAAGGAATCGGTATGGTATGGAAGAGCGGCCGTATCTTATACGACAAAGGGTTTCAACAGGATATGGGATTAAAGGAAAACGAACGCTTTGCCGCGATTCTTCACATCGGTTATCCAGAAGAGGTACCTGAGGAAAAGTCACGTCAGAAGGCATCAAGCCTGCTAACTGAAATCAAATAAAAACAGACCTTTTGATAGGGTCTGTTTTTTTTTACTTATTGTTTTTTGGCACGCTGATCGGCTGCTTTCATACGTGCCATCGCTTTTACGTCATTCGGATCTGCAAGTTCTTTGGAAAATTCAACATATTCGCCATCCGTCTCTTGTGCCGCAAGCTGGTGGTTGGATTTTTTGTGTTGGTCTTTTTTCAAAGCTTTTCCCTCCTTTACAAGATCACTTTAGTTATGTGCTTGTAAAAGAGGAATATCCGTTTTATTTGTTTCTTTTTTCTGCTGCTCTTTCCGCTTTTTTGAATTCCTGCTGATACAGAACTTCCTGGGTTTTCTTCAGTTTTGAAGTCGGCTGGTGTTCTTTTTTCTTCATCAAAATCGCCCCCTCATCTCATTTTTAATAGGATGGGTGTTTTTGACAAAATTTATTCCTCTGAATGCAAAATCGCTTCTTTTAGCTCAGGGTGTAAAAATTCATAAGAAGACAGCAGTGCCTTTTTCGGCAGAGCACGTTGGCCTTCTAATACAAGCAATGACATGTCGCCAAGTGCGGTTTTGATGACAAAGGACGGCACCTTCAGCCAGTGAGGGCGATGAAGGGTAGATGCAATAGTTTGCCCCAGCTGCTTCATTTGAACAGGATTTGGAGATGTGACATTGAGTGGACCTGATATGTGTTCATGCTCAATGGCATACGCAATGAGATGTGCTACATCCTCCACGTGAACCCAAGATACCCATTGCGAGCCAGAGCCAATCGTTCCACCGGCAAACAGCTTGTATGGCAAGGTCATAAGAGGAAGTGTGCCTTTTTCTCCTAGCACTACCCCAAAGCGTGTATAAACTGTGCGAATACCGAGCGCCTCAATTTTTTGCCCTTCAGCTTCCCAAAGTTTTGACGTATGACTTAAAAAGTCTGTATCGGCTAGAGGGGCCTCCTCCGTAAAATCCTCTGTCTTAGAAGTGCCGTAGATACCGACAGCACTTGCTTGAATGAGTACAGATGGTTTCGATTCCTGCGCTTCTATAATGCGTCTCACTTCTTGTGTGGATTGAATACGGCTGGAGAGAATGCCTTTTTTTGCTTTGTCCGTCCAGCGTGTGAAAATGGATTTTCCAGCAAGGTTAATCCATACATCAATCGCAGGCAATTCATGTTCAGGCTTAGCACCTTCTGTCAGCCACTGCACGTAATGTAAATGATTTTGTTCGGATTCCTTTGGATTTCTTGTTAAAATATATAGATGATGTCCTTCAGCTGCGAGCACCTTTGTGACATGCTGCCCGATAAACCCGGTTCCTCCGGTAATGGCGATATTCAATTGACATCTTCTCCTCTCATATACATACTTATATCTTTCACGATTTTGAATCAGAAGAAACATCCTGACTGTTTGAAAAAAGGAGTGATCACAGGATGCCCTATATTACGAAAATCTCTGCTCAGAAAAACAATACAGAACGCGTGAACATCTTTCTTGATGAAAAGTACGCTTTTAGCGTTGATCTAGATGTGCTCGTCCAGCATGATTTGAAAAAGGGAAAAGAGCTGGACGAAGCCGATATCATAGAGATTCAATTCGGTGATGCAGTAAAAAAAGGATTTCAGCAGGCCGTCGATTATTTATCGTATCGGATGAGATCAGTGAAAGAAGTCACCGATTATTTGACGAAAAAAGACATACCAGCACCTGCTATTAGTGAAATTATACACAAATTAAAACATTATAAGTATGTAAATGATCTTGAATTTGCAGAAGCGTATGTAAGCACCCACCGAAAAACGAATAGCAAAGGCCCGTCAGTGCTAAAAAAAGAGTTAAAGCTGAAAGGCATAGACGATGACACCATCGAACAAGCACTATCGCAATATCCGAATGATTTGCAGCTAGAGGAAGCAGTGAAACAAGTGCTAAAGCTGGTTAAGAAAGAGAAAAACCGGTCCGCAAAAGAAATTGAACAGCGTATCAAATTGCAGCTTCAGCGAAAAGGATTTTCATTTGATATCATTGATAAAGCCCTTCAAGAAGCCTATGATGGACAAGAAGAGGAAAAGGAAGAAGAAGCCCTTCACTATATGCTTGAGAAGGCAAAACGCAAGGTAGGTTATGACGGATCATTTGAGAAGAAAATGAAAGTGAAGCAATTCCTTTACCGAAAAGGATTTGATCTTGATACAATTGATCACGTTTTAGACAAAGGGGAATGACAGATGGAAAAACGCTATAGTGAAATGACAGAATACGAATTAAAGCAGGAGATTGCCGCTCTTTCTGAAAAAGCAAGAAAGGCTGAGCAGCTAGGCATTGTGAATGAATATGCCGTGTTGGAGCGGAAAATTGACATGGCGAAAGCCTATTTATTAGATCCAGCTGCTTTTCAGACCAAAACGACTTATCACATCAAAGATACAGACGAGCAGTTTTATGTGGAGTATTTAAATGGTGTTTTTGCTTGGGGCTACAGAGTATCAGCGCCAAATAAAGAAGATGCCCTGCCGATTTCAATGCTTACGCAAAAGGACTGATCCCTAGAGATCAGTCCTTCAGCGTGTAGACAAACCCTCGCATTCTTTGTCAGTCCTGCGTGCTGGTGCTCACGAATGTCAAATTCGCTCCGCGCCAGTACTCGTCCTTCCTAGACTGCAAAGGTTTTCTATCACGCTGAAAAGAAGACAAAGGGCTAAAATCAAGTTCATTTTAGCCCTTTGTCAACAATCTGAAGGACTGATCCCTAGAGATCAGTCCTTTTCTTTACTTCGAACGTTGTTTACGGACGTTGTTCTGAAGTACGATGTCGTGCTGCGTTTGCTGCGTTTCTCCGTTGACCTGAGAGGCAGAATGTTTAGCATTCGCCCATGGTTGAGGGTAAGCGGTTGTTCTTAATTGAACAAAGTCTTCCATATACGATTTCCCATTTGAACTCATATCTCAAGCACTCCCTTTGGAAAAATTAGCGTTTCCCTGATGCCCTCATACGTTCCTGTGGACGTGTATTCGTCTCACCGTTCGGCCTTTTAGACGCATAAGCATCTGTGGCCCCTGGTTCGCCTTCAAACTTGTGATTCACTTGATTTGGAAAGCCCTTTGCTTTATTACGCATACTGATTCCCTCCAAACAATACAAATCATTTGCGTCTTTTGAAGACGTAAGGGTAGTATATGAAAAAAGAGATTTTTTTAAAAAGGCACTTTCTGCTAGATGAAGGAGGAACCAGTATGGAACAATATTTTGAGCGATTAACCGAACAACTAATGGAAAAAAACAATATGCTCACATATGAAGAAGCACGTACATGGGTAGAGCTCCTTTGGAGTGATTTTGAAACAACTTATGCAAAGGCTGGCCGCAAGTATAAAGGACAAGAAACGACTGAACGGATTGTCCGAGAATGGATCGAAAGCTACGGCGCTCAGCTGCATTTATTTCAAAATAAACAATCGAAGGCAAATGAGCATCTGCAACAAAACGACAAAGGGCTGCTGCATTAAAAGGGTTGCCCTTTTCACTTCCACTCATCTTTTTCAATAAACAGGAAAATATATAATTGACCAAACAATTTTATGAAACAATACCCAGTCTGTGATCAAAATTACAGGCTTTTTACAATGGATAAACTTAAAATTACATTAAATTCATGTTGGTGAAAATCACTGGAAATAAAACTCTGATATAATGTAACGATTAAGGATACATGAAATTTATGGATAATAAAAAAGGGTTTCGTTTTCTGACAAAAAAGGAATAATGAACATAACAGACTATGTGAAAAAAGTGAAGAGAAGGTGCGATATGGAACGGGAACTGCTCTCTGTTATAATTCCTTCTTACAATGAAGGTGAAAACATCAGACGAATCTTTGAGGCACTCGAGGAAGAGTTTCGCGATTTTCATTATGACTTTGAAATCATCTTTGTGAATGATGGAAGCAAAGACAATACACTTCAATACATGAGAGAGCTCTCTCACAAAAGTGCAAAAGTCAAATACATTTCCTTTTCTCGTAACTTTGGGAAAGAAGCTGCAATTTTAGCAGGTCTTGAGCATGCAAAAGGGGAAGCTGCGATCATTATGGATGCCGACCTGCAGCACCCAACGTATTTGATTCAGGATTTTGTTAGAGGCTACGAAGAAGGTTATCATCAAGTCATTGCCAAACGAAACCGTAAAGGGGACAGCAAGCTTCGTTCTTACCTATCATCGATGTATTATAAAGTGATGAACAAGGTGGTCGAAGTGGACTTGCGTGATGGTGTAGGAGATTTCCGCTTAATTTCCCGTCAAGCGATCGACGCATTGCTTCAGCTGAAAGAGGGAAATCGTTTTTCAAAAGGCCTTTTTTGCTGGATTGGCTTTGAAGAAAAGGTCATCTATTATGAAAATGTGGAAAGACAGCATGGTGATACAAAATGGTCACTAAAGAAATTATTTAACTACGGGATTGATGGTGTCATTTCCTTTAACAACCGCCCGCTGCGTATTTGTTTTTATACGGGTATTTTGATCTTATTTCTCTCTTTGATTTACATCGTGGCGACCTTTATTCAAATCGTCAGAACGGGCATCATGGTACCGGGTTATTTCACTTTAATCTCAGCTGTGCTTTTCCTCGGTGGTGTCCAGCTCTTGAGTCTAGGTGTGATCGGAGAATACATTGGCCGGATTTACTATGAAACGAAAAAGAGGCCGCATTACTTAATTCAAGAATCAAATGTCATGGAACAAGAGACAAGCTCAAAAGAACAAGACCGAGTGTTAACGCAGTTATTTAAATAACGTGGAGTCAAATAACCGGCAAGCACGAATCGCTTGCTGGGTTGTTTTGTTTCAATGAACAGTGGATCTTTTGGAGAAAGGATTTAGATGATGAAACGTAGATGGATACTCATTGGAATGTGCCTCATTCTTGCTTTATTAGGACACTCCTTTTTCTTATATGAATATACGCAAGGCCGATATATGACGGGAGATGGGGATGGCATTTCGCAAATGCTCCCGTTTAAAAAGCTGCTGTATGACGAATACGTCAAAGGAAACTTCTTTTATTCCTATCAATTTGGTCTAGGCGGCGGTACATATACGCAATTAGGTTATTATTTTACAACGTCGATGGTCTTTATGGTCACAGTCGCTGTTGTCTGGCTGTTAAATGTGCTTCACCTTGTACAGTCAACAGACATTCACTTTTGGGCAAATGCTGTTATTTGGCTGAGTGTGATCAAGCTGACAGTCATTCTGTTCATCGCATATCGTGTGCTTCTTTCGATTGTGCAACATAGGCTGGGGGCGCTGACAGGTGCCGGTATTTACGGACTGTCTATTGTGTACTTTCGGCATCAAACGTTTTGGGAGTTTTTCACCGACAGCATGATGTGGCTTCCGCTGCTTGTGCTCGGGGTTGAACGGATTTTTAAAACAGGCAAGCCGGCATGGTTTATTGCGGCTTGCAGTCTCATGCTGATCAACAATTTTTACTTTGCTTACATTCACTTTATCTTTTTAGCCATTTATCTCGTCTTCAGATATATGATTAAGCTTCAAAGCGAGGAGCGAGGCTGGAAGGTGTTCTGGACACTTGCGATCTCTACGTTGTTATCGTTTGGGATCAGTGCTGCCTTTTTTATCCCGTCTGTTTACGGCTTTCTTAATAATGTAAGACCGCCGTATGAACAGGCGATTCCTTGGTTCGAGCTGCATGATCATCTGCTGTTTACAAGCAGGGTGTACTTATTGCCGGTCATCTTTCTGATTTGTCTGTTTCTCGTTCCGCTATACCGGAACAGATGGTTTTTCATGTTCACATCGATCAGTGTTCTGCTGATCATTTTTCACTACAGTCCAAAGATGGCGAGCGTGTTTAATGGTTTTTCTGCACCGCAGTACAGATTTGAATACATTCTTGCTTTTACAGTCGGAGCAGTCGTAGCCATCACCATCAAGCATTTCTCGCAAATGGAGTGGAAGTGGAAAAAACGTGCGGTTTTAGGCGCTTGGATTGTATTCCTTCTCGCAGTCGCCCTTTCAGAACGAGCAAAGGGAAATATGGATGTTGTTGTATTTACCGGAATAGGACTGCTTGTGATCAGCTTGTTCTTCCTCTCGATACATGCGGGGAAACGTCTGCACCTTCGTCTCTTTTCAGCTGTGCTCATCGTTGTGAGCTTACTGACAGCAGGCGTGTATCAGCAGGGCTACTTATTTGAAAGAAGCAATATTAAGAGCGTATCAGATACGTATCTGAATAGTGAGGCGTATGCTGGACATGAGCAAATGAAGCTCATTCAGCAGATTGAAAGCCGCTCAAAAGAAGATCCGCTTGCCCGGATTGATTGGATGAACGGCGTGCGCAACAACACCCCGTTATTTGAAGGCTTTCAAGGCATGAGTGCGTATTCAAGTATATTGAATCAGCATCTGCTCCATTTCTACTGGAATGATCTTCAAATTGATATGGGACGGGAAAGTGTCAGCCGGTATGCAACAATGGGGGACAGGGCGAATTTATACAGTCTGACCTACGGGAAGTATTATATGAGAGACAAATCGATGTCTTTCTCACCGCCGGTTTATTTTAAGCCAATATTGGAAAGCGAACATTATGAAGTGTATGAAAATACACGCCCGCTCCCATTTGCAAGAACAACGAGTACCGTCTATTCAGAAAAGTCACTAGAGCATGCGTCAGCACTTGATAAAGAACATGCGATGTTGCAAGGTGTGATCTTAAACAAAAAAGGAAATGCTGAAATCGACCAATCGGCTGATCGAATAAAGGATACAAACATTCATACTGAACAAGCGGTATACGAAAATGGCGTGCTTGATGTATACGGGAAAACGGGCGGGCTGAATATCACCCTTCCAGATGATATCGCTCGCGTGGGGGATGTGTATGTGAGCTTTTATGTGAAGCGGACCGACCGTAACGAAGGGTTTCAGTTATCTGTGGATGACTACGTCACATCACGCAAAAGCAATACGTCTATCTACAAAACAGGCGTTAATGACGTGACGATTCGCGTCCCTGCGGAAAAAATCCTTTCCATACAAGTTCCAAAAGGGACGTATGAGCTGAGTCAATTAAAGCTGTATCATGAGCCTTACCGCACCCTTGCGCGGGCATATGAAAAAGAAAAACAGGATGATGGCAGCCAGCAGGTGAAGCTTAAAAATAACCGCTTTACGATTTCTTATGAGAACAAGCGCGGCGATGATTATATGATTCTGCCTGTTCCATTTGAAAAAGGCTGGGAGCTCACGGTGAACGGCCATCAAACCGAGATTGAACAAGCCAATTATGCGTTTATCGGTTTTCCAATAGAAAAAGGCAAAAACGAGATCGTGCTAACCTACTATCCGCCTTATATCAGAATTCTCGTATTGATTTCACTCGTCAGTTTGGTCGTTGCGATTTTATATGCACGGAGAAAACACAAGAAACACCACTTTACATCATAAGTGGTGTTTTTTCTCATCATTGATACAATCTACATAAAAGCATGTGAATGGGGGAGACCATTTGACGTTAAACAAAGAGTCCACTATTGCTCATTTTGAACACTCCATTGAATGGGTACAGTCACTAACGGAATTAACAGACAAAGAATGGCGCAGAGCGATCGCTGATGGAAAATGGAGCACCGCTGAAATCATCGCCCATTTCGTTCCATGGGATGAATTTATTTTAAAGGCTCGACTAAAGGAATTTTGGAACGATCGGCCATTACCTCAAGCTCCTGATGTGCACAAAATGAATCAGCAGTCAGCTGAAAGAGCGAGAAAGGAAAAGAAAAGCGAGACGATCGTTCGATTTATTGCTGTCAGAACAGAATTACTTCAAGAAATGAAGAAAATTGAACCATCTCGCTGGAATGAACCTTTTTTTATTGGTCAAACCAAGCTGACGTTATTAAGTTATTTCCAAGGACTGATCGAACACGATACCCATCATATGAAGCAAATCAAAGAAGCACTCTCGTCAGAAAGAGAGTAGAGTCATGAAGCTTCTTTCTCAAATGGAAACGTCGCATAATCAAACAAAAAATGAAATAGCCAAAGACTTAGCGCAAAGAGAATTTCTTCAGAAGTAGTCAGCAAAATGCCGTCAACCAATTCGTCTGATACATAGACAGCACCCCAAATAAACAAAAGGTGAAATAAAACGGCATAGAAAACGATGGATCGTTTTTTGGACCGACACTTACGAACAAACCGCATGAGCACGTGTTCCAGATGTTCAAAAGAGATCCCAAGTACAACATAGATGCCCATAAACAGAATCAACGATAAAATCGATTGATAAAAAGCACCGGTCAAATGAAAGAACAGCACACAAAACAACAAAAATATGTAACAGACAGCTGATAGCGCCATGAGCCATTTCAGCCCTTGCCATAAAGCGTGAACAGATTGTTGCATGGGTAAACAACACTCCTTTACATGAAGATACCTGCAAAAAGGACAGCCTTTTTGCAGGAAGGTGGAATTAATCCTCTTTTTTAGGTGCAGCGATGACAGGGTGTTTTTCTGTATCAAGCAATTTCAAGAATTCTTCGCCTTGATCTAAATGATCCAAAACAAGCTGTTTCGGTGTGACCGCAAGCCACTGATTGAGTGAAATGTCTGCATAATGATCGCTCTTAAAGATTTCTAAGAAATAGAGCGGTTCGTCGCCTGTATTTTCTACATAATGCCCCATCGCAAATGGCACATAGCCAACGTCTCCCGCCTGATAGTTGAAGGTTCTCGCATGTCCATCAGAAGCAAATACCGTCATTCGAGCTTTTCCAGAAATGAAATATTGCCATTCATCCGTATTTGGGTGCCAGTGCAGCTCACGGATGGCACCTGGATCAACTTTCACAAGAGCAGAGGCAATCGTTTTAGAAGCTTTGAAATTGGTAGAATCCGCAATCCACACTTGTCCGCCGCTTGACGTAATCGGCTCTTGCTTTAACAGCTCATATTTAAAGGAGTTCGGGACTTCTCCTTGCTCTGTTTGCACCTTGTCACATTCAAGGGAACCAGGAATTCCTTTTTGGAAAATATACTTCTCTTTCTCTGGCAGCTTCTCAAATTGCTCCTTTGTCATTCCAAAGTTTTGGAGAACGACTTCCTCTGGGGTATGAGCAAGCCAATCAGTCACTTGGAACGTACTATTTTCAGAGAAGGAACCATCATCAAACACAAGCAAGAATTCAGCTCCTGGTTCAAGTGCTTGAATAGAGTGCGGCAAGCCAGAAGGGAAGTACCATAAATCTCCCTCAGTCACATCCTCTGTAAAATTCCGCCCCTCTGCATCAACCGATGTAATTCGGGCTTCCCCATAAATCATGTACGCCCATTCCGCTTCTTTATGCCAGTGCAGCTCGCGAATTGCACCAGGTTTTAGCCGCATGTTCACAGAGGCAAGACTTTTAGAGATTGGCAGTTCACGTACCGTGACTTCTCTTGCGTAACCGCCTTTTTCTAAACGGTTGTGCGTATCAGAAAAAGAATATTTCATGTTGGGAACCGTTCCATGATCGGTTTCTGGTGGCGTGAGCATATCTGGGTTTTGTCTGTCTCGCTCGAGATTACGTGGAATTTTGACCGTTGCTCCTTTTTCTCCTCGAATCGGCTGCGGTACACCATTTTGCTTTTCACTCATGATAAAATCCCCTTTCAACATCGTATTGTGTGAGGTGACAAAAGGCCTTTCATTTCGCCCTCGTTTTCATAAGGTGAAACGAATCAAGAAGATGTCAATCTGATTCATCATTTTTTTGAACAGCGACCAATCGTTGGATGAGTTTGCTTAATTCATCAAACTTTCGTTCAAAACGTGTCAGCAAATAAATCGTCAAAATGGCAGGAAAGCCAGCCTGACCGAGCTGCTTCAGCCATTCCTCCGAAAAAAAGGTCTCCATTTGTCTCACCTCCCAGCGGATGCTCGTCTTCTCTATAGGTGGTATGAAAGAAGAAATAGGAAATCAAAAGGGGAGAAAATGAACCATTAGACCCGTTTCACAAAGTTTACTTTTTTTAACTTTTGTCCACTTAATGCAAGTAGAGAGAACAAAGGGGAGGATGCACATGGATTATCGGCTGTTATTGAAAGCAAAATGGAAGGAAATCGTTGATCACCCGCTCATTCAGCAGTTTTTAAGCAATCCTAAAAACCAGCAGCTGCTCCGGCAAGTCATGGAAGAGCCAAACGAGGAAAATGCGAAAAAACTAGATTCCGAGTTCAAGCAGTTTTATCAAAAAATCCGCATCATCAAGTATATTTCCACAATGATCCGCATCTTTTCAGTCGACTTTGACAAACGAGTGAAAAAAAAGCAGCAACGTTTTCCGCTCATACTCGATCATCCTGATACGCAAGAAGTGAAAGACCCTGTTCAAACAGATACGTATGAAGCGGTGCTCTTCAACCAGCAAGACTTAGGGGAGCACCTGCAAGACCCAAGATTGTACAAGGCCTATCAGCAGCTCACAGACAAACAAAAAATGGTTTTAACCCAAATCTATGTCGATGGTCAAACGATGAAGGAAATAGCCGACCGGCTAGGCGAAACGAGACAAAACATCTCAAACATCCACAAAAAAGCACTCAACAAACTAAAAGAAGAAACAGGAGGAGATGTCCGTGCAAGAAGACAAAATGACCAATGGAGAAATGGAAAAACTCATTGAAACCTTCACACCCATGATCAAAAAGAAACTACAAAACACGGCATATCAAGAAAGAGAAGACCTCGAACAAGAACTCTACATCAAACTCATCGAAAAAATAGACCGGCTGATTTACCAAGAAGGACCTGGCTTTTGGGAGTTTATTGTGGAATATATGACGAAGATGTAAGCACAAAAAAGACTCGCTCACACAGAGCCGAGTCTTAATTTTTTTTGCAGTTTTTCTTCACTGAAAATCCAACCGGTATAGGAATTTTTGATTTGGTGGTCCATGTCGATATGGCAGATTGCAACAAAAGGATAGTGACCTTTGCTGCGGTAGCGCAAATCAATAAACCGTACCTCATAATGATCCTTGTATTTATCTACTTCCCACCGGTAGACAGGGGAGAAGGAGAGAAAGGCTGAAATGTTTTCATCCTGTTTGGCAATTTTCATAATCTCAGTATCAGGGACCGGCACACGGTTAAAGGTGTCTAAAATGATGATCTCACCATTCATACTGCGTCCAACATGGAAAGAGGATTTACATTTCACAGCAATACGCCATTGTCTAAACTTCATTGTAGGCGAAATGATTATTTCCTCAATCTCATCGAATCGTTCACGAAGCTGACGTTTAATCTGAAGCTGCATGATGACCCTGACGATATAGTAACAGAAAATCACGGCATACAGCGTAATGAACGTATAGCCGGGATGCCCGCCAATCGCCCATACGACAATGGCGACAAGATGTGTAAAAAAGATAAACGGATCAAACGTGTTAATGATCCCAAGCGCTACCCATTTCTTTGAAAATGGACGAATGGCCTGCGTGCCGTAAGCATTGAAAATATCGACAAACACATGAAGCACAACGGCTAATAGTGTCCATAGCCAGAGGTGAAGTAAATTCGCCCCCGGCACAAATGGGAAAATCACAGCCGGAATTAGCAATGACCAAAACAGTACAGCCGGAATGGAATGAGTAAATCCCCGGTGATTTCTTATATAAACTGCATTATTTTTTAGTTTTAGCACAGTATCAAT
The DNA here is from genome assembly GCF_024807925.1 of Bacillus sp. JUb11. Taxonomy (NCBI): domain Bacteria; kingdom Bacillati; phylum Bacillota; class Bacilli; order Caryophanales; family Bacillaceae; genus Bacillus; species Bacillus sp. JUb11. The sequence continues at coordinate 102,396 of NZ_JANUEZ010000009.1, forward strand.
GTCTGGTGCTTGGGAGCCGGCGATGGTCGCGATCATCACGGCGTGTGCCATGTGTGGATCTGCGCTGACGGCTGGATCTAAAAGCGCAAGTCCCCCAAGAGAAATGCCCATTACTACATGAGTACCAGTGTCCAATTGATTACCTCCTAGTTATCATGCTTAGGAACAATCATAAAAAGTATACGTCTCTCATCAAGACTATGTGCAAAATCACTTTTGCTTTATCCCGATTTAATGTAACATGTTAACGTATCTACAAACAGTATACAACAAATAAGGTTCTTTTCAGAACGTTAGCTCTCGGTTCGATAAGAAGGAGTATAGAGATGAAAGACATTCAAGAAAAGCTGGACCGCAAAGATATTGCGGGCTTTCAGCATGATTTAATCGATTGGTATGAAAAAGAACAACGAACACTTCCATGGCGTGAAAATCAAGATCCATATCGCGTCTGGGTATCAGAAGTGATGCTCCAGCAAACAAGAGTGGATACGGTCATTCCGTACTTCAATCGGTTTATGGAGCAATTCCCGACGGTGAAGGATCTTGCTTTAGCTGATGAAGAAAAGGTCATGAAAGCATGGGAAGGTCTTGGCTACTACTCACGAGTGCGTAATTTACAGGCAGCTGTGAAAGAAGTCTATGAATCCTACGGGGGCGTTGTCCCTGATACGAAAGAACAATTTTCAAAACTGAAAGGTGTAGGCCCGTATACGAGCGGCGCAGTGCTGAGTATCGCCTATAACAAGCCATACCCTGCGGTAGACGGCAACGTGATGAGGGTCATTTCCCGTATCTTGTCCATATGGGATGATATTGCAAAACCAAAAACGAGAAACATTTTCGAATTTGCGGTTGATCAGCTCATTTCCCGGGAAAAGCCGTCAGAATTCAATCAAGGGCTAATGGAGCTAGGTGCGCTTATTTGCACCCCAACCTCTCCTGCATGCCTCATTTGTCCTGTAAACATGCATTGCTCGGCACTTGAGGAAGGCGTTCAGCATGAGCTGCCGGTGAAAAGTAAAAAGAAAAAGCCGACTGCGAAATCAATGGCAGCGGTGGTGTTATTTGATGATGCAGGCCACCTCTATATTCATAAGCGTCCAAGTACAGGTCTGCTTGCGAATTTATGGGAGTTCCCAAACATGGAAACAATGAAGGGAAGAAAAACGGAAAAAGAGCAGCTGATTGATTTCTTAAAAGAGGAAGCGGGTGTACAAGCAGAACTTGGTGATTTAGAAGGCACCATTCAACATGTATTTACCCACCTCATCTGGAATATTTCTGTTTTCTTTGGACGTGTGACCTCTGTATCTGATGACACGATGCTGAAAAAAGTCACAACAGAAGAATTTGAGGCATATGCTTTGCCAGTCTCACATCAAAAAATATGGAAGATGGCACTTGAACAGCCTAGTCATATTTAACCGTTGTACCATGGGTATAATCGGCTTCATTTCGGTGCAGACCCCCGCGGTTTTCAATTTCAGAAATGATTTCTCGATACTTAGATTGCCCTTCTTCGTTTAAATAAGGTAAAATTTGTTGGAAAGCATGATGAAAAAAAGCAAGCTCAGTATCTTTCCATTGATCCTTTGACATCATGCCAAGCTGGCTTAAATCGCGTCCGACATACATGAATGTAACCTCCTAATAGGAACTTTCCTATTAGTGTGAAGCGAATGGACGAAAACTATTCAAATCAGGAGATGAACCATAATGAACAAGCGTAAATGTGCACTAATTACAGGCAGCAGTAGAGGTGTCGGGAAAGAAGTAGCCCTTCGCCTGGCTGAAAAAGGATATGACATTGTCATTAACTATGCAAGAAGCAAAAAAGCAGCACTTGAAACAGCTGAAGAAATTGAAGCGATGGGTGTTAAAACATTAGTTGTCAAAGCCAACGTTGGTCAGCCAGAGAAAATCAAAGACATGTTCCAGCAAATTGACGAAACGTTTGGCCGTTTAGACGTATTTGTGAACAATGCGGCATCTGGCGTTCAGCGCCCAATCATGGATCTTGAAGAAAATCATTGGGACTGGACCATGAATATCAATGCGAAAGCCTTGTTATTCTGCGGACAAGAAGCAGCCAAATTAATGGAGAAAAACGGCGGCGGACATATCGTCAGCATTAGCTCACTAGGCTCTATCCGCTACCTTGAAAACTACACGGTGGTCGGTGTATCTAAAGCAGCACTAGAAGCTTTGACACGCTATCTATCCGTTGAGCTGTCACAAAAAAATATCGTCGTAAATGCCGTATCAGGCGGCGCCATCGATACAGATGCACTCAAGCACTTCCCAAATCGTGAAGAGCTATTAGAAGACGCTAAGAAAAATACACCAGCAGGCCGTATGGTGGAAATTAAAGACATGGTCGACAGTGTAGAATTCCTTGTATCAGGCAAAGCAGATATGATTAGAGGACAGACGATTATCGTCGATGGCGGACGTTCTTTGCTTGTTTAAAAAAATCATGAATAAGATGTACACCTTCTGCACAAATTAATGTGCGTGGAGGTGATAATGATGGATAAACAACAAAACAAAACAAACGCACAACAAGTGAAAAAACAAAACCAAGCTGCTGCACAAGGCGGTCAATATGGCACTGAATTTGCTAGCGAGACTGACGCACAGCACGTAAAAAAATACAACCAAAAAGCTGAGCAAAACAAACAACAAAACAGCTAATCACTGAAACAAAGGGAAGCACTTCATCTACGAATGAAGTGCTTTTCTTTTTGCCTCTCCCCACCATCCGACAAAACCTGTAAAACCTCTACATAAACAGTCAAAGGACTTCTTCCTTCTTTCAAGAAATGGTATAGATACAAAAAGTCGATACGAATGAAAGGGAGGAGTTAGATGTCTGATTTCGACCAGCTTGTCAAAGAACAAATGCAGCTTATGGATCAGCTGCTCGATGTACAAGGAGAACTTGATCTGTACTTAGAGACAGAAAAACGATTGCTGCAAGGTGAAAAAAAGGAAGAGCGGCATAAGCTTCATGATCAAATCAAACAGAAACGAGAAGAACTGCAAAAAGCCCAAACACTATTTACAAAACAGACTGAACAAGTCATCAATTCGTATAAACAAATGGAGAAGAGCTCAACCGTGATGTAAAAGAGTGTGCCGTTCAATTGGGTTGAATGGCTTTTTCATTTCATTTTTTAATGATGTAACGGTATAATATAATAGAGACATGTTTAGTTGGGAAATTAGGTCTTTGGACTGTTAGGTTTGTTTGTTATAGAAAGTAGGGGAGAAAATATGGGCTATCCCAAGGAAGGAGAAACCATCCAAATTCAAAGCTATAAACATAATGGCTTGATCCACAGGATTTGGAATGAAACCACCATTCTGAAAGCAACGGAATTGTGTATCATTGGTGCAAACGATCGAACAATGGTGACTGAATCCGATGGCCGAACATGGATGACAAGAGAACCGGCTATTTGCTATTTTCATGCAAAACAATGGTTTAATGTCATTGGGATGCTTCGAGATGATGGGGTGTATTATTACTGCAACATCAGCTCTCCTTTTGCGACAGATGAAGAGGCGATTAAGTATATTGATTACGACTTAGATGTCAAAGTCTTTCCGGACATGACGTATAATATTTTGGATGAGGATGAATATGCAGATCATAAGAGGCAGATGAATTATCCAAAAGAAATCGATAGTATCTTACGAGAGCATCTAAATACATTACTGCATTGGATTCACCAGCGGAAGGGACCGTTTGCTCCAGAATTTGTGGATATGTGGTATGAACGTTTTTTGCGTTATACAAAATAAGTAACAGCAGCTAAAACCTGTTTGGCTTTTCAAAGCCAACAGGTTTTTGATTGCGTACGGATAAGAGGCACTGATAGATTGGGAAGGAGATTTACATGGGGGTCATAAAACGTTACATGGCTTTTGTAACACCGTATAAAAAACAGATTGCATTGACAATGGTGATCGGAATGATTAAGTTCTCGATCCCCTTAACATTGCCTCTGCTTTTAAAGTATGTCATTGATGATGTGATTCAAGGCTCTGGATCGGCTGAAGAAAAAACATCCACTCTCTTTATTATTATGGGAATCATGCTTGTATTATTTTTAGTGATGAGACCGCCTGTTGAGTACTACAGACAATACTATGCGCAGTGGACAGGCAGTAAAGTATTATTTGATATTCGGGAAAAACTGTTCTCGCACATTCAAAAGCTAAGCCTTCGCTATTACGCCAACACGAGAACAGGGGAAATTATTTCAAGGGTCATCAACGATGTGGAGCAAACAAAGGAATTTGTCATCACAGGGCTTATGAACATTTGGCTTGATTTGATGACCGTCCTGATTGTGATAGCCATTATGTGTACACTGGATCTTAAACTCACCATTGTGTCTGTCATTATTTTTCCGCTGTATGCGTTAGCAGTGAAGTATTTTTACGGACGGCTTCGCAAGCTGACAAAAGAGCGGTCGCAGGCACTGGCTGAGGTACAAGGGCACCTGCATGAGCGAGTACAAGGAATGCCTGTCATTCGCAGCTTTGCGATTGAAGAATACGAACAAGAGAATTTTCACGATGAAAATAAAAATTTCTTAAACAAAGCGATCAATCATACGAATTGGAATGCCAAAACATTCGCTGTCGTCAATACGATCACAGACATTGCGCCGCTGCTCATCATTGCTTTTGCTGGTTATACCGTCATTAACGGGTCGCTTTCAATTGGGACAATGATTGCCTTTGTCGGCTACATTGATCGGATGTACAACCCGATTCGCCGTCTCATTAACTCATCGACGACTTTAACTCAGTCAGTAGCATCAATGGATCGTATTTTTGAGTTTATTGATGAACCGTATGAAGTAACAGACAAGCCGAATGCAAAAGAAGCCAATCACTTAAAAGGAGAGGTAGAATTTAAAGATGTGTCGTTCCGTTACGAACATACACAGGAAGAGATTTTACACAATATCTCCTTGAAAGTAGAAAAAGGTCAAACCGTTGCGCTTGTAGGAATGAGCGGCGGAGGGAAGTCGACACTCGTCAGCTTAATTCCAAGATTTTATGATGTCACAAGCGGATCACTCGAAATTGACGGCATTGATATTAAAGAGTACAAGGCAAGAAGCCTGCGGAATCAAGTCGGGATGGTGCTCCAAGATACATTCTTATTCAGTGACACCATTAAAGAAAATATCGCTGTGGGAGACCCAGAAGCATCCTTTGAGAAAATTGTGTCGGCGGCCAAAGCGGCTAATGCCCATGAGTTCATCATGTCTCTTCCTGAAGGATATGACACAAAGGTAGGAGAACGTGGCGTAAAGCTATCAGGCGGTCAAAAACAACGAATTTCAATTGCGAGGGTATTTCTTAAAAATCCACCGCTGCTTATTTTAGACGAAGCGACGTCTGCACTTGATTTAGAAAGTGAACATTACATTCAAGAAGCGATGCAAAAGCTGGCAAAAGATCGCACAACTTTTATTGTTGCGCACCGTTTATCAACGATTACACATGCGGACCTCATTGTGGTCATGGAACAAGGAGAGATTGTGGAAAAAGGAACACATGAGGAATTAATGAACCGAGACAGCCACTATCGCCATCTATTTACCATTCAAACATTAAATTAGTAGAAGCCTATCCGATTCTAGCGGATAGGCTTTTTTATGCTTGTCAAAAACATGACATATTTCCCAGCTTGTCTCAATACAATTTTAAAAAGTATGACGGGGTGGTGAAGATGTGAAAGAACAAAAAGTATTGCTAGATGTCAAACAGCTGTCTATTGCTTTTCAGCAAAAAAAGCAGAGAGTGCCGATCGTTCATGACATCTCATTCTCTATTCAAAAAGGAGAAACCTTAGGTATTGTGGGCGAATCTGGCTGCGGGAAAAGCATCACATCGATGTCTTTAATGGGGCTGAATCACCAAACAGAAACAACAGGTCACATACAATTTGAAGGTCAAAACCTGCTGTCACTGTCGGAGAAACAATGGCGAGAGGTCAGAGGGAATGACATCTCAATGATTTTCCAGGAACCCATGACTTCTCTCAATCCACTCATGACCATCGGCAAGCAAATGACAGAAGCCCTTTTCACACATCAGACTATCAGCCAAAAAGAAGCAAAAGTAAAGGCGGTAGATTTGCTTCAAACGGTAGGCCTGAAACAAGCAGCGTCATTACTCAAAAAATATCCACATGAACTATCGGGCGGCATGCGTCAGCGTGTAATGATTGCGATGGCGATGCTATGTCACCCAAAGCTCATGATTGCAGATGAACCAACGACTGCACTTGATGTCACCATCCAAGCACAAATTCTTCGTTTGCTCAAAAAGTTAAATGAAGAGATGGACACCGCTATATTATTTATTACTCATGATTTAGGCGTCGTGCGGCAAATATGCCAGCGTGTCATGATTATGTATGCCGGTCGAATCGTAGAAGAAGGAACCGTTGACCGTATTTTCCAAAAACCTCTCCATCCCTACACGAAAGGTCTTTTCGCCTCTGTTCCATCATTTAAAGAGAAAAAAGAAAAACTCATGTCTATTGCGGGTCATGTACCTAAGCCAGGAGCTATTCGGTCCGGCTGTCAATTTGCACCACGCTGTCCATATCAAATGACGCAATGTCTTGAACAAGACCCATCTTTACAATCCATTTCACACAATCACCGCGTCGCATGTTTTCTAATGGAAGGAGGAGAAGACACTGAATCACCCACTGTTGCAAGTGAATCAACTGACGAAGCGTTATGACACATCGGCATTTTTTTCTAAACACAAACAGACGACTTTGGCTTTAAATCAAGTGTCCTTTCACGTGAAAGAAGGAGAGACGCTCGGCATTGTGGGCGAATCTGGCTGCGGGAAATCAACCCTTGGCAAAAGCTTAATGAGATTAATCGAACCGACTTCTGGCTCAATCCAAATGAAAGGAAAAGAAGTGACGCTTCTGAAAGAACGAGACATGCGTTCCTTCAGAAAAGACATTCAAATGATTTTCCAAGATCCATACGCTTCCTTAAATCCACGAATGAAAATCAAAGACATTTTAGAAGAACCGCTCATTGTTCATAAACATGGAACAAAAGCAGAAAGACAAAAGCGGGTAAAAGAGATGCTGCACATTGTTGGGTTTGACCCATCCTATGGAGACCGTTATGCGCACCAATTCAGCGGCGGTCAGAGGCAGCGTATTGGAATTGCTAGGGCGCTCATTACTCATCCAAGTCTTGTGATTGCCGATGAGCCAGTTTCCGCTTTAGATGTATCGGTTCAAGCACAAATATTGAATTTAATGCTCGAATTGCAAAAGACGCTTTCTCTGACGTACTTGTTTATTTCTCACGATCTAGGCGTTGTCAAGTATATGAGCGACCGAATTGCAGTGATGTACGCTGGCCGTATTGTAGAAATGGGTCCTGCGGAGGACGTATTTCACAATCCGCTTCATCCTTATACATCGCTTCTTCTGAAATCCATTCCACATATGGATCACGTGCTGGAAACGCAGGATGTGTCAGCGGAAGAATCCACCCTGGTGTCAGAAGATGGCTGTCCTTTCTATAAAAGATGTCCAAAAAGGTGGGCGCAATGCTTGCAAGCTGTTCCGCCTTTGTATGAGGAGGAAACAGGTCATGCAGCTGCGTGCTATTTATATCAAAAGGAGGAACACAATGAAGAAGACATGGTTATTCAGTAGTTTCATTTTTGTGCTGGCACTTGCGTTATTTTTAGGTGGCTGTTCATCTTCATCAACATCAGAAGAAAAAGCCACAAAAGACACTCTCGTATTCGGCAGAGGAGGAGACTCTACGTCACTTGATCCGATTACAACAACAGAAGGCGAAACCTTCAAGGTCACAGAGAATATGTTTGAAAAGCTTTTGAATTACGGTGAAAAAGACACGACCATCCATCCGGGCCTCGCAACAGAATGGGATGTTGCGAAGGACGGAAAATCGTACACGTTCTACTTAAGAGAAGGTGTGAAATTTCACGATGGCACAGACTTTAATGCAGAAGCAGTGAAATTCAACTTTGACCGCTGGATGAATGGAGATGCCGAAAAATTTCCTTACTACGGCATGTTTGGCGGCTATAAAAAAGATAAAGGGCATGTCATTAAAGACATCATCGTCAAAGGAGAGCATGAAATTGAATTTCAACTCAAACGCCCGCAAGCAACATTTCTGAAAAACATCGCCATGTCACCATTTGGTATCGCTAGTCCTGCAGCAGTTGAAAAAAGCGGTGATTCATTTAGAGAAAACCCAGTGGGCACAGGACCATTTAAGTTTAAAGAATGGAAGCAGAACGACCGTATTGTCTTAGAAAAGAACGAAGATTACTGGCAAAAAGATAAACCAAAACTGAAACAAATCATCTTCCGCTCTATTCCTGAAAACTCTGCTCGTTTAAATGCGCTTAAAACAGGCGAAATCGACTTGATGGATGGCGTCAATCCGTCCGATTTAGATGGCATTAAAACAGACAAAGCGCTCCAGCTGATTGAAAGACCATCCATGAACGTAGGTTATATCGGGCTGACAGTGACTAGAAAGCCGCTTGATAACAAGTTGGTTCGTCAGGCGCTCAATTATGCAGTTGATAAAGAATCAATCATAGAGTCGTTTTATGGAGGGCTTGCTGAACCAGCAAAAAATCCACTTCCTCCGTCATTAGAAGGCTACAATGACGAGATTGAGCCATATCCATATGATCCGGAAAAAGCAAAAGAACTATTGAAAGAGGCAGGCTTCCCTGACGGTTTTCGCATCAAGCTTTGGGCAATGCCTGTGCCGCGTCCATATATGCCAGACGGGATGAAGGTAGCTGAAGTCATTCAGTCAAACTTTGAAAAAGTTGGTGTCAAAGCCGAAATCGTCACATATGATTGGGCGACTTATTTAGATAAAGCAAGTAAAGGCGAAGCAGATGTGTTCTTATTAGGATGGACAGGGGACAATGGCGATCCTGATAATTTCATCTACACATTATTAGATAAAGACAGTATTGGCGGTAACAACTATACATTCTTCCAAAACGATAAAATGCATGACATCCTCATTGAAGCGCAGACCGATACGGATCAAAAGAAGCGAAATGAATTATATCAAGAAGCTCAAGAAATCATTCATGATGAAGCGCCTTGGATCCCATTAGTCCATTCAATTCCAATGCTTGCCGCATCTAAAGATTTAAAAGGCTACCAGCCGCATCCGACTGGTTCCGAAGCATTGACTGACGTATATTTCGAATAAGCAAATAAGGGAGATCGTTCGATCTCCCTTATCCAAACAATGAAAAGGCGGTGAAAGCTGTTTGTTTGCTTATTGTATGAAGCGAGCAGGAATGCTCATTCCAGTACTGATCGGAATGACCTTAGTTGTATTTTCTATTATTCGGTTTATCCCTGGAAATCCGGCGCAGGTCATCTTAGGACAGCGGGCAACGAAAGAAGCAGTAGAGCAATTGACGATTCAGCTTGGTTTAGACCAGCCGTGGTACGTACAATATGGTCACTACATGCTGGGGCTTTTAAAAGGCGATCTAGGGACTTCCATACGAACAGGAGCGGCTATTGCCCAGGAAATGAAGCCTTACTTATTCGCTACATTAGAATTGACTTTCTTCGCTATGTTGCTGGCGATTATTGTCGGTGTGAATGCCGGAATCATTAGTGCATGGTTTAAACATTCTTTCTTTGATTATGTGGCCATGTTTATTGCGCTCATTGGGGTGTCCATGCCGATTTTCTGGTTAGGCTTAATGGGACAGTGGCTATTCTCGATTGAATTAGGTATTTTGCCGACTACAGGACGAGAAAACGTCAGAAATCCGGTAGAGTCGATCACCTATATTCATACGCTGGACACGCTTTTGCAAGGGCGATTTGATCAATTCTTTGACAGCATCAAGCATTTAATTTTACCAAGTACCGCTCTCGCAACGATTCCTGCTGCGATTATTGCAAGGATTACGAGGGCAAGTATGTTGGAAGTCCTTCATTCAGATTTTATTCGAACAGCAAAAGCAAAAGGGGTACGTTCATTTTTCATCATTTATCAGCATGGGCTGAAAAATGCGCTCATTCCGATTTTAACGATTATTGGTCTTCAAACAGGTCTCTTGCTAGGCGGAGCCATTTTAACAGAAACGATCTTTGCTTGGCCGGGAATTGGGCGGTATATTTACGATGCAATTAGCTATCGTGATTATCCTGTTATTCAAACTGGCATTCTTGTTGTTGCGCTCATATTTGTGCTGATCAATTTCATTGTTGATATCTTGTATGCAGTCATTGATCCGAGGATTAAATACTAGAGAAGGGAGAGTGACGACATGGAAGCGCAAAAAGAGCTTCAAGCACCTGAACAAAAGGAAGAACGCTCTCAATCACTGATTCTTGAATCGATGAAACTGTTCTTTCAGCACAAGCTGGCGGTCATTGGCACTGTGATTGTCTTTTTATTTCTTATCCTAGCAATCTTTGCACCGCTCATTGCTCCTTATGGAATCAACGAGCAGTCACTAGGCGAACGATTTAGTGCCCCTTCAGCTGCGCATTGGTTTGGTACGGATGATTTCGGGAGAGACATATTTTCTAGAGTCGTGCATGGAGCTCGGATTTCATTATGGGTGGGTTTCTTCTCCGTTCTTGGGTCGGTTATTTTAGGGACATTGCTTGGATTGATGGCAGGTTACGGCGGTAGATTACTGGATGCTGTCATCTCAAGACTATTTGATATTTTACTCGCTTTTCCTAGCATTCTATTAGCGATTGCGATCGTTTCCATCTTAGGACCTTCCTTACAAAATGCCCTTATTGCCATAGCAATTATTAACGTCCCCACATTTGGCCGGCTCGTTCGTTCAAAGGTGCTGAGCATTAAGCAAGAAGAATATGTTTTAGCAGCAAAGGCAGTCGGGATGTCACACCGCCGCATCGTTCTTCGTCACATTCTGCCAAATAGTATGGTGCCGGTCATCGTTCAAGCGACGCTTGCGATTGGTACTGCCATTATTGAAGCGGCGGCTTTAGGATTTTTAGGGTTAGGTGCACAAGCGCCAAGTCCAGAGTGGGGGAAAATGCTTGCAGATGCGAGACCTTATCTCGTACAAGCGCCATGGACTTTATTTTTCCCGGGGATTGCGATCATGCTGACGGTTCTTGGTTTTAACTTGATGGGAGATGGATTAAGAGACACCCTTGATCCTAAAATGAAGAAAATAAAATAAGACCGATTCTAAGAATCGGTCTTTTCTATTTAAGCTTCTTTTTCTTCTGTCTCAATCTCACTATCTTTTGGGTGATATGTTTGGAAGCTTGTAATCAAAGTATCTAGATGCTCCAATTCATCACGGTATTCAATAATACTCGACATCACATTCAGCATATTGTAATCCAGCAAGTCGTTTTCTTGATTTTGCTGGTGCTGAATAAATGATTTCGTTAATGCTTCAAGACGAAGAGAGCATTCATTTTGGAAGTCATCGTCCTGCGGTTTCATTTTTCCAACAAATTTCATTAAGGTACGTTCATGCCAATAAAGTAAATAATCAATCTCATCTGTTAAGCTCTCTCTGAAATGCTCTGGCATCAAATGAATTTCATTTTCTAACTTATGAAGCTTTTTCAGCAAGTACAGTGCTCGATTAGACGTCATGATTGCCTGTCTGAATAAAACAAGCTTTCTAGATTTGACATAGGTCGTTTTCTTTAAATAGCTTCGTTCTTCTTTGTATAACAAGTAAATGTGATCTAATTTGATCATACGTTCTTTTATTTGATCGATGTCATCCTTTAAAGTGGAATGATCAGTTGACTGTCTGGAGCTTAGACGGATCCATTTTAAAATCTCCTCCGTATTTTCCATAATGTGATGAACAAGCTTTGTTTCATACTTTGGCGGCAGGAAAATCAAATTCACTAAAAATGAAGAAAGTACGCCTAACACCACAGTTGCTGTTCGAATTAAGGCAAAGGAAAGGAAATGATCCCCTGCACTTTCTAAAATCGCGATGACGGTTACGAGTGCAATCGGAATCGTGTGTTCAATCTTCAGCTTTAAATTAATCGCAATGACCATGACGGCAGTTAAGCCGATGATGACTGGTCCTGTGCCAAAAAGCAGACCGAACGTAATGGCAAGTGCTGCTCCAATAATATTGGCTTGCACTTGATCAACAATCGTTAAAAATGATCGATAAATAGATGGCTGGATAGCAAATACAGCTGCAATTCCCGCGAAGACGGGTGTCGGCAACCCAAGCCATGTTGCCAGGTAAAGCGCGAGTACAATGGCAATACCAGTTTTTAAAATACGGGCTCCAAGTTTCATTGGTTTTGTCCCTGCATTCCTTTCTTTTCGATAATAGATGACCACTTGTCATATATCATAAATATTTTGATGAAACAACTAAGTAATATACAGCGGTCTTCCGAAATATTCAAGTGATTTTTGAAAGTTCATGAAAACATCAAAAGAAGGTATTGAGAAAAAATGTAACAGATTCACTCGCTTTTGACAATCAAGAGCTGGTAAATAAAAAAACAGACGCATGAATTTACGTCTGTTTTTCTCTTCATTATGATTGTTTTAGCTGTTCAAACGCATGATCTACTGCTTTGAGCGTTTCAGAAATATCATTTTCAGTATGTGCAATGGTTAAGAACCAAGCTTCATATTTAGAAGGAGCGAGGTTAATACCTTGTGCGAGCATGAATTTAAAGAAACGGGCGAACATTTCACCATCCGTATTTTCAGCCTGCTCGTAGTTCACAATCGTTTCCTTTGTAAAATAAATGGTGAGAGCACCTTTTAAGCGATTCACTGTAATATCTACTTGATGTTTTTTTGCGTGGGCTAAAATTCCCTCTTCTAACATGGCCCCAAGCTGATCAAGACGTTCGTAGACCCCGTCTTCTTTTAACACTTCCAAGCATGCAATACCAGAAAGGATGGAGGCGGGATTACCTGCCATCGTACCAGCTTGGTATGCTGGTCCAAGCGGGGCGACTTGCTCCATAATTTCTTTTTTGCCGCCGTAAGCGCCGATTGGAAGACCGCCGCCGATAATTTTACCTAATGCAGTGAGGTCAGGTTTTACTTGAAGCAAGTCCTGTGCACCACCATACATAAAGCGGAAAGCTGTAATGACTTCATCATAGATGACTAGAGCCCCTTTTTCATGAGTCAGGTCATTAACCTGCTGCAGGAAACCGTCTTTAGGCTCTACGATGCCAAAGTTCCCGACAATTGGCTCAACAAGAACAGCTGCTACTTCATCACCCCAGCGGTCTAATGCTTCTTTGTAGCTGTCTATATCGTTGAATGGAACGGTAATGACTTCATTGGCAATACTTTTAGGCACGCCCGCTGAATCTGGTGTTCCTAAAGTGGAAGGTCCAGAGCCGGCCGCAACTAGCACAAGATCAGAATGGCCGTGGTAACATCCGGCAAACTTAATGATCTTTGTTCTGCCTGTATAAGCGCGAGCGACACGGATTGTCGTCATCACAGCTTCTGTACCTGAATTGACAAAACGAACTTTGTCCAAAGCAGGCATCGCTTCCTTCAGCATCTTAGCAAAAGTGACTTCATGCTTCGTTGGTGTTCCGTAAAGGACACCCGTCTCGGCTGCTTTCGTGATGGCTTTTGTAATATGAGGATGAGCATGTCCCGTAATAATTGGGCCGTATGCTGCTAAATAGTCGATATAACGGTTTCCGTCAACATCCCAAAAATAAGCGCCTTCGCCTTTTTCCATTGCAACAGGTGACCCGCCGCCCACTGCTTTATATGAACGAGATGGGCTGTTAACCCCTCCAACAATATGCTCCAGCGCCTCTTGATGTAATTTTACTGATTCGGTGAATTTCATAAATAGCCTCCTATCTCAACGTATCACGTCGTCTATCATTATTTTAACATGCCGATGCAAGCGTCCTTAGTTGAATATCTTCTCGAAATTGGATAGGCTAATGAAAAAATAGGTTGGAGGGATTGTATCATGACAATCGAAGTGGGGCAGCAAGTACCTGATATTGAATTACTTGGTGATAATGGAGAGAAAGTAAAGCTCTCTGATTTTAAAGGGAAACACATTGTCCTTTATTTTTATCCAAAAGATATGACGCCGGGCTGCACAACGGAAGCCTGTGATTTTCGTGACCGCCATCAAAGCTTTGCGGAATTAGATGCTGTGATTATCGGCGTAAGCCCAGACGGTCAAGACAAGCACCAAAAGTTTAAAGAAAAACATGACTTACCTTTCCTGCTTCTTGTAGATGACGAACAAAAATTGTCTGAAGCTTTCGGTGTATGGAAGCTGAAAAAGAACTTTGGTAAGGAATACATGGGAATTGAACGCTCAACGTTTCTTATTAATAAAGAAGGAAAGCTTGTGAAAGAGTGGCGTAAAGTAAAGGTGAAAGATCATGTGGAAGAAGCGCTTGAGGAACTGAAAGCTCACGCTTAATATGTTGACGAGATGAGATCGGCAGTCGTGCCGGTCTTTTTTGTATAGAAGAATAGGTAAAAAAGAGGATTGTAATTGACAAAGTTTCGGCTCTGGGGGTACACTATTTATAAAGATTATAATATAAGAATATTTTTGAAAAGAGAGGTGCATGATGAAATGGCTGCTCACGAACTAAAAGATGCTTTAGACGCTCTAAAAGAAACCGGTGTTCGAATTACTCCGCAGCGCCATGCCATCTTGGAGTTTCTCGTAAATTCTATGACACACCCAACCGCGGACGATATATATAAGGCACTTGAAGGAAAATTTCCTAATATGAGTGTAGCAACGGTTTACAACAATTTACGAGTCTTCCGGGAATCTGGATTAGTAAAAGAATTAACGTATGGGGATTCCTCAAGCCGATTTGATTTTGCGACATCTGACCATTACCATGCGATTTGTGAAAACTGCGGAAAGATCGTTGACTTTCACTATCCTGGCCTTGATGAAGTAGAACAGCTTGCATCCCATGTGACAGGTTTTACAGTAAGTCATCATCGCTTGGAGATCTATGGCACTTGTCAAGAATGTGCAAAAAAAAGAAAATCATTAATGAAAAAGCTGACCAGTTGAATGGTCAGCTTATTTTTATGACTTTTTTCGATTGTAGGATTCATCAAACTCTTTGCCTTCTAATGCTGGATCGAGTGTAAGTGGCTCTCTGCAATGCATGCACATGTCCACCCGCCCAAGCACTTTTGTTTCCTTCTCACAGCCTGGACATACGACACGGACTGCCTTCGTAGAAAGCATACCGATCCAAAAGTAAACGGCTGTACTCAATCCAATCGATAACACGCCGAGTAGCATAAAGAAGGTCGACAGCCAGACCGATTCCTTGAAGAACACACCGATATACATGATCAAAAAACCAACAAAAACCAAACTAAGTGCAAATGTTCTGATTTTATTAATCTTACTGGAGTATTTCGCCATCCCTAGTCCCCCTTATCTCCAATATAGCACATTTTACCTTTCTGTTTGAATTAGTTATAGAGTTTTGTGAATAAATTGCTTATAATGATTCAACGATCTTTTTTCATGTATTGAAGGAATTTTGATTCTATGAGGAGAAATACATAGCATTAGAGAAGAACCTTACACCCGAGTATTGGAGGAATCACTATGGAAAATCTTCTCCGTCCTATTTATCAAGAGAGAGCAAGTCATCCAGATACATTAGCTGTGATTATAGTAGAAAGAAGACATAAAGTATCTTCTGAGACGGATAACTTTGATGCAGCGCTTCTAGTCATCGTAAAGGATGCGGAAGAACCGTTATTTATTAAGCACTATGAATCCGATCACCAAACAGCTTCTTTAAATGTTGTCACAAATGATCAGCTGAAGGAATGGATTACCTTAGGTACTAACAGGCGGATTATTGATTGGATTTTAAACGGAAAAGTCCTGTTTGATCGAAATGAATATATTTTCAACTTGATTGATGAACTGAGTACATTCCCGTTTTCTAACCGTAAGCTCAAAATTGGTTTAGAATATGGCAAGCTCATTCGCAGATATATAGAAGGAAAAGCATTTTTTGAATCAAATCAATTCCTCGATGCATATAATTCCATTGTGCATGCCCTGCATCATCTGGCGCGTATTGAAGTGATTGATAAAGGCTTCCACCCAGAAGTGACCGTTTGGAATCAAGTACGTCATATGGAGCCTGAAGTATATAAACTTTATTCAGAGCTGATTGAAAGCCACGAAAGTCTTCATAAGCGGTTAGAACTTTTATTCCTAGCGAATGATTTCTTGATTCATTCAAAAGCAGAAATTGGTGCGGCTCATTTGCGTCATGTCATGGAACAGCAGGATATTTGGCTGTTTGGCGAGCTTCTTGCACATCCTGATCTCAAACATTTCACACCTGATCTTAGTGTGATGATTGATTTCTTTGTGGAAAAAGGAATTGTGCTAGTAGAGCCAATTGAGACGAAGGGGCAAAAAATCTATCATCGAGGATATTTTGTTAAAAAAGATATTGACGTATGAATATTATGATGGTATATTATTAAACGTCGCTAATGAGCAACTGAGTTGCTTTTAAAGAAAAGCGGACAAAAAGAAATTCAGAAAAACACTTGACGCACACGGCGCTCAAATGTTATATTAAGAAAGTCGCCTCTGAGCGATAATGAAGATGATCTTTGAAAACTAAACAAGACAAAACGTACCTGTTAATTCGAGTTTTTATAAAAAAATCCTATGATACATCATAGGTAGTCAGTCGAACGCTGACGAAAAGCAAAACTTCGGTTTTGTACTTTTTCGGAGAGTTTGATCCTGGCTCAGGACGAACGCTGGCGGCGTGCCTAATACATGCAAGTCGAGCG
>NZ_JANUEZ010000010.1:0-101107 GCF_024807925.1 Bacillus sp. JUb11
GTGGGAGGCCTTTTTCATTCAATCTCATCCATCATCATTACGATGAAAATAAAAAAGATTGTAGAAAAACATGAGTTTCTCTACAATCTGAGCCCTTTTTAAAGGGCTTTTTTTATTGACCGCTTCAATCATCGTAGGTTGCACATTCATAAAAATAAAAAATGGAGGAAAGATGAAAGTGAGTGTTTTTCATTGACTCTTGAATTTAGATTGTGTACAATTCAATTGTAGAAAATATTAATAGAGCGAAAGAGGGTTATATTCATGTCAGAAGTTTTATTTACTGCAACGGTATCAGCTGTAGGAGGAAGAGAAGGTAAGGTTGTTTCAACAGATGGTGTACTAGAGCATGATGTAGCAATGCCAGGAACGCCAAGAGCGAAAAAGCTTGAGAAAGCAACGAATCCAGAGCAATTATTCGCAGCGGGCTATTCTGCATGTTTTGATTCAGCTCTTCAAATGGTCGCAAGACAAGAGCGTATCCGTTTTGAAAGTGAAGTAACGGCACATGTAAGCTTAATCAAAGACAGTTCAGACGGCGGTTTCAAACTAGGTGTCAAATTAGAAGTAAAAGGAACTGGAATTGAGCAATCTGCACTTGATGAACTTGTTCATAAAGCACACGGCGTTTGCCCATACTCAAAAGCAACGCAAGGAAACATTGAAGTAGAATTAGTAGCTGTCGCTCAATAATAGACATCAAAAAAAAGGCTGAGGGAATATTCCCTCAGCCTTTTGATTGTGTTAATTTTTGCAGAAGCTCATGTAAAGAAGCGCGAAGTGTTTTCAGCTCTTCTTCTGATCTGCCTGTTCCAGACAGCATTTGAAATGGAATCGAAGTGGCCTTCTCTTGTAAAGCTTCTCCGTATTCTGTTAAACGAATTTGGACCGAACGCTCATCCTCTTTCGAACGTTCACGGATGATGAGTCCATTTTGTTCCATTCGTTTTAGCATAGGTGTGAGTGTACCGGAGTCTAAATATAAAAGCTCTCCCATTGTTTTCACATTTAATGTCCCATGCTCCCATAACAAAAGCAGTGCCAAATATTGCGGGTATGTGATATTTAACTCTTCTAATAATGGTTTATATTGCTTCGTCATTTCTCTTGAACTTGCATATAACAAGAAACAAAGCTGATTTTCCAGCTTCATATGTTCAAATTCATTTGTCATATCTGTCACCAACTATTTTTTGTCATACTTATCATTGTATAAGATTTTCTTCCTTTTTAAAATAACTACAGACTAAAAATGAAAAATTCTTCAATGTGCCATAAATGTTTGAGCAACGAATAGAACGTGAAAGGTATAAGTAGAAGAAGGAGGAGATCAAGATGAAACCATTATTTACTGCAAAAGTAAAAGCACAGCACGGAAGAGCAGGACATGTTCGTTCTGATGATGGTGTGCTTGACCACAACATTGTGATGCCAAACGCAAAGAAAGATGGAGAAACTGGTACGAATCCTGAACAATTATTTGCAGCGGGTTATGCGGCCTGCTTCGGAGGGGCGCTTGAACAAGTCGCCAAGAAGCAAGGTGTCGAAATTGAATCAGAAGTAGAAGGACATGTCAGTCTATTAAAAGATGAAAGTGATGGCGGTTTTAAACTTGGCGTGAAGCTGATTGTTTCCGCTAAAGGGCTTGATCATGACAAAGCGAAAGAGCTTGTTGAGGCTGCACATGAATTCTGTCCATATTCAAAAGCAACAAGAGGAAACATCGAAGTAGAGCTTGAAGTGGCGGAATCATGAAAAGAAAAAAGGGCTAAAATTTAGCCCTTTCTCAAGAATCTACTGACATCTGCTGTGGAGCAGGTGTCTTTTTTTAATATTCTTTCTTTTTGTCGTATGTGTCCCATGCTTCAAATGGAGCGAGGGTTTTTTGAAGGGTCAGCTGGTAAAATGGAATGTTTCTTGATTCGTATTCTTTATTGATTTCTTCATAAATAAAGGAGTCATCAAAACCAGAAGTCGCTGCATCCTTGTGTCCAGCGGCAAAATATACGGCCTTTGGTCTAGCCCAATAGATAGCACCAAGACACATTGGACAAGGCTCACAGCTTGTATACAAAATACAGTCTTCTAATTGGTATGTATGTAGTGTTTGGCACGCCTTTCGAATAGCTGTCACTTCTGCATGTGCAGTTGGATCATTACTTGTTGTGACATTGTTGCTTCCCTCTGCAATAATCTGACCGTCTTTGACAATGACCGCTCCAAAAGGGCCGCCAGTGCCACTATTTACTCCTTCTACTGCAAGATCAATTGCGCGTTGTAAAAAAGCTTCGTGATTCATTGTCTTCCTCCCTTTGTTCGACTGACTTCTCTAGTATAAACGAATCATGATAGAAAAGGAATCATTGTAGGAGGAGATCGAACAGGACAATTTACGGATAAAAAACCCCTGCCAAATGTTCAGCAGGGGAAGAGTGAGTCCATTATGCGTGCTGCGCTAGCTTTTTACGAGCGACTTCAGCAGCTGTCACCATGTTTTTCAAAGCAGCAATGGTTTCAGGTTCTTGTCTTGTTTTCAGTCCACAGTCAGGGTTGACCCAGAAGCGATCTGTCGGACATACGTTCAGTGCATCATCAATGATTTTACTCATTTCTTCAACAGATGGAACGCGCGGGCTGTGAATGTCATATACCCCAAGTCCAAGGCCTTTCAAATACGGGTGTTTTTCTAAATAATCGAGGAACCCGCCATGACTGCGTGAATGCTCAATCGTAATCACGTCTGCATCAAGGTCTTCAATCGTATCAACAATATCCTCGAAGTTGCTGTAGCACATATGTGTATGAATTTGCGTTTCATTTTGAACAGACGATGTCGATAGACGGAATGACTCTGCTGCCCAGTTTAAGTATGCTGCCCAATCACTCTCTTTTAAAGGAAGACCTTCTCTTAGCGCAGGTTCATCCACTTGAATCACTTGAATACCCGCTGCTTCTAACGCTTCTACCTCTTTACGTAAAGCAAAAGCGATTTGGAAGGCAATGTCTTTACGAGAGATATCTGTTCTTGGGAAAGACCAGTTTAAGATCGTGACAGGCCCTGTCAGCATTCCTTTGACTTTTTTCTCCGTTAAGCTTTGAGCGTAAACCGTTTCTTTCACTGTCATTGGCTCTGTAAATTCTACATCTCCATAAATGATCGGCGGCTTCACGCAGCGTGACCCATAAGATTGAACCCAAGCGAATTTTGTAAAGGCAAATCCAGCGAGTTTTTCACCGAAGTATTCAACCATGTCTGTACGTTCAAATTCTCCATGAACGAGTACATCTAGGCCAATCTCTTCTTGAATATCAATCCATCTTTTTGTTTCTTTTTTAATAAATTCATCATACTCTGCATCTGTCCACTCATTTTTGCGCCATTTTTGACGAGCACTGCGCACCTCAGCTGACTGAGGGAAGCTTCCGATTGTTGTGGTTGGAAGAAGCGGCAGTTCAAGAGATTCATTTTGAATGCGTAGTCGTTCTTCAAAAGCAACTGAACGTTTAAAATCTTTTGATGAAAGATTGTTGCGCTCTGCTGTCAGGTCCGCATTCGTTCCTTTCGCGAATTCTTTTAACGTCAGAAGTGCTTCATTTGCTGCATGGATGTCTGCATCAATGGCAGCCGCTCCTTTTGATAAGCCTTCTTTTAATAGCGTTAATTCAGCCAGCTTTTCAGTGGCATAAGAAAGTCCGTTTAATAGTTTTTCTTCAAGCTGTTCGCTCGGATGTTTTGCAACTGGTACATGTAGCAGGCTGCTTGAAGGCTGCAGCCATACTTCTTTCGGCTGCACGTCAGCAATCACTTCAGAAATAAACGATAATCTTTCTCTTAGATCTGATCTCCAAATATTTCTGCCGTCGATGATACCGGCTGCTAAAATTTTATCTTTTGGGAAGCCGTGTTTTTTCAATTGTTCAAGGTTTCGTCCTTGATCATGGACAAAATCAAGACCGATGGCTTCAACAGGATACGTCACAAGCTCTTCATAGGCATCTACTGAGTCAAAGTATGTTTGAAGGAGAACGTTTAAGGCAGGTACAGCTTCTTTAATCGTTTGATAGATGGCTTTTACTGCTTTCACGTCTTCACTTGAAGCTGTGACTAAAGCAGGCTCATCAATTTGAACCCATTTTACACCGGCTTCTTCAAGCTCTTTTAACAACTGAGTATAAAGCGGCACTAGGCGTTGCTGAATCTCTTTCACTTCATTGGCTTCATAGCCTTTAGAAAGAGAAACAAATGTATAAAGACCAAGAACGACAGGTTTTGTTTCAACACCAAACGCTTTTTTCACCTTTTCGTATGCTTCAAGCGGTTTGTTATGTGTGAGTTTGAATTCTGTGCTTTTTTCGTATTCTGGAACGATGTAGTGATAGTTTGTATTAAACCATTTTGTCATTTCACTTGAGACAGCATCTTTTGTTCCTCTTGCCATCGCAAAGTATGTATCTAGCGGGTCTTTCAAGCTGCGGAAGCGCTCTGGAATCCAATTGAACATAACGGCAGTATCCAGCACGTGATCGTAGAAGGTGAAGTCCCCAGAAGGAACAACGTCAATTTGTTGATCAATTTGAGTTTTAATAGCGGCTAAAAATTGTTCATCGAGTGTGCTTAAGAGGGTTTCTCGGTCAGTTTGACCTTTCCAATAAGACTCAAGTGCTTTTTTCCATTCTCTGTTTAAACCAATTCGCGGAAAACCTAGATTACTTGTTTTAACAATTGTCAATTCCAATTCCTCCTCTAAATATAAAAAGACACTCACACTCATGGTCAAGATTGATGAGGGCAAATGTCTGGTTTAAAAAGACAAAATGTGTGTGCGAAAGAAGGCGTAAGTATCAATGACGAACGCTTTTCCGACATCTCCTATCAACCGTAGGGGGTTTGATGTGATAGAGCGGCTGGTATCCTGGCTAGTGAATCTGCAAGCTTTTCATCCTTCCCATCTTCACGACAGTGGATGATTAACGAAAAGCTCTCCTCACTTACAGTGGCGGGACCGCGCCGGATTTTCACCGGTCTTCCCAATTAAAATTCGACGTGTGATCGAATTACCGACTCTCAAACTATGAATTTAT
Organism: Bacillus sp. JUb11; assembly: GCF_024807925.1. Classification (NCBI taxonomy): domain Bacteria; kingdom Bacillati; phylum Bacillota; class Bacilli; order Caryophanales; family Bacillaceae; genus Bacillus; species Bacillus sp. JUb11. The sequence continues at coordinate 5,083 of NZ_JANUEZ010000010.1, forward strand.
TGTGTTCGATTATATAACGTTCACTTCATTTCGTCAAAGTAAATTTTGAATAATTTTAATTAAAAAAATCCTGAGAAAATTCTATCTTTTCTCAGGACCTAACATGTACCTATAGAGACAAAAGTTCTGCTTCCAATGTTTTCTCAAGAAGCACATCTGGTGCAGTTAAATATAAAAACCCGTTTCCTACAAGGGTTTTCGATTGTTTTAGCGGAAGGGTTCTTCGTACGAGCTGAGCATATACCTCAGGTTCTGTCAGCTTACGCTGGAACGCTTCTTCTTCGGCATTTTTAATAATGGCGAGTGCACCGCTCACATGAGGGGCAGCCATGGAAGTGCCTGTTAGTCTTCCGTATTTATGGTTAGGGAGAGTGGATAAAATGTCTTCACCTGGAGCGACGAGGTCGATTTCTTTATTCGCATTGGAGAATTCAGAGGATTCTCTTGCAAGAGAGACAGAGCCGACGGCAATGACCTCGTTGTATGCAGCTGGGTAGGAGAACTCTTCAGTACGCTCGTCTCCGTCACCTTCATTTCCTGCTGCGCAGACAACAAGCACACCGCTGCTTACCGCATGTTGGATGGCCTTTTGCAGTTCTGGTTCATTGCTTGGCCCACCGAGAGACATGGAAATGATATCAACTTTCTGTTCAACCGCATAGTTAATGCCATTGATAATCCATTCGTATTTCCCGCTGCCATTTTTCCCTCCAAGAACTTTCACGATCAACAGCTTGGCTTCAGGCGCAACACCTAAAATGCCGCCATTTTGATCCGTTGCTGCAATCGTTCCTGAGACATGGGTACCATGCCCGTTGTAGTCTTTTACATTCTCAGCATCGCCATTGTCATCATCGGTAAAGTTTTTTCCTCCGATAATCTGATCTTTTAAATCGGGATGCTCCGTGTCGCAACCTGTATCAAGGACAGCAATGGTTATGCCTTTTCCTTTGAAGCCACTTGACCAAAGTTCGGGTGCTTTAATCTCCTGAATACTTTCCGGCGTCTCTTTCGCTTCCATCACATTGGCTTTTACTTCATACGGAATTAAGCGAATTTCACCTTTCATAAGAAAGCCCTCCTTATTTTGTTTTCAAAGTAGATTCAGGTTGCGTAATGTTATTGTATAAAACAAATGTTTGATCGGAAAGGGTCAATTGTAATAATTTTTCAAATAATCAAATAATTATTTATTGTGCAGTTCTCCTCATATCTTGCCGAAAGAAGTCACCTTTTGAGGAAAACTCTTAGTATCATATGAAAAAGAATGAAATGTTGCATAGTGAGCTTGCACCTGTACAGATGAAAATGGGTGAAAAGAACTAAAAAAGGCAGATCGGAAAAACAATCATATAAAGAGATAGAGGATGACAGAAAAGAAAATGGTACATGGCATGTGCAGATAATTGTTTTTTCATTATAATGATCGAAGGAATATAAAATGTAAAAAGTATTTGACATTTTTTAAGCGGATGATATGATTGAAATGTAAAAAGTATTTGACATTTTGATTGGGAGGGGACTAACCGTTGGATGTTGTCAAAGTTGTGTATTCAGTCATCTTATTAGTGGTCGGACTGTTCATTTTTATCGCGCCTATGATTCAAAAGGGTGATGAAAGAAAGAGATTTATCTACTCAAAAGCTCAATCGTATGCATTTATGGTGGTCATTGGTATGCTTTTATTAGAAGTCGCAGAGTCCATATTTTTAACGACCCAAGGGAACAATTCTGATAAGGGGTTTGGGATTTCTCCCATCATGTTCCTAACTGTGATTTCGGTCATATATTTAGTTACATTACTCATATACAGAAAAAAATATGGTGATTAAATTGCAAAATCATATAAGAGAACTAAGGAAATCCATTAAATTATCCCAAGAAGAACTTGCTAAACGGTGTAAGGTCTCGAGACAAACCATCAATGCCATTGAAAACGATAAGTATGACCCTACTTTACAATTAGCCTTTGACATCGCCTCTGTTTTGAATACGACTGTAGATGAGCTTTTTGTCAGTCAACCTAAAAAGAAGTAAGGGACCAGCCTCAGAAAAGAGGCTTTTTTTGTTGATTTCTGTAATGTGCAAGGATCAGCTGAAAATAAAAATCAACCATATTACATAACAATTCCTTATTCATGAAAAATAAGATATGAAGATTGTGACTGTTCCAATGGAGAAAGGCAACATATAATAATGGAAAGACAAGCTTGCCTTTCAGATAGGAGAGATAGAGATGAACAAAGGGAAGATACTCGTGGTAGAAGATGAAAAGAAAATTGCAAGAGTGCTGTCATTAGAACTTGAATATGAAGGATATGAGGTCACAGTCCAAGATACAGGGATGAAAGGACTCCAGGCACTCGAGGAGGAGAGTTTTGATTTAGTGCTTCTAGATGTCATGCTTCCAGAATTAAGCGGACTTGAAGTGCTTAGAAGGGTTCGAAAGACAAATACGGCAACACCGATCATTTTGATTACCGCAAGAGGAAGTGTTCCCGATAAGGTCAGCGGTCTTGATCTTGGGGCAAACGATTATATTACAAAACCCTTTGATATAGAAGAATTATTAGCGCGAATTCGTGCACAGCTGAGGTTCAATCACAATGCGCAAGAGGAAAAGGAAATTGAGCTAAGTATTGCAGATTTAACGGTGAATGAGAAAACAAGAGAAATTCAAAGAGGCGATCAGACGCTTGAGCTGACACCGAGAGAATATGACTTGCTTGTTCATTTATTGAAACATCAGCAGCAAGTGCTCACAAGAGATCAGCTTTTAACAGCTGTTTGGGGTTTTGATTATTTTGGTGACACGAATGTGGTTGATGTCTATATTCGCTATTTAAGAAAAAAAATCGATTACCCGTTTGAAAAACAATTGATTCACACAGTGAGAGGTGTGGGTTATGTGATGAAAGGATAAAGCATGAGATTAAAAAATAAGATCCAGCTTTATACATCGTTGTCCTTGTTTTTAATGGTGCTGCTGTTTCATACAGCGATTTATTTTATTTTTTCGATGACCTTGACGCAAAAAGATATGTCCAGACTGTCGGAAGTAGCTGAAAATATTGCTATTGCACTAAAGAAGTCAGAAGAAGAGGGCCTTCCATCTTCAGAGCTTCTGAAAGCGTATCTGCCTCAAAATGGTATGATCCGTGTCGTCACAGAGAAAGGTGAATCAAAGCTGACCGTCACGAAGGAATCTACGTTTAGCTCACTTCCTTTTACATACGAATCTGGTCAGACAGCAGAAATTCAAGAATACAATAAGCATATGATTGCGTTCGCGGCTATCCCTGTCATTTGGACAAATGGGGACATTGTGTCGCTGCAAGTATATGAAGAAATTGAAAATACAGAAGAGAACTTGGCGTTATTAAAAATGATTTTAATCGCTACTGGCGTTTTGTTTATTGTGCTTTCTTATTTTGCAGGCCACATTTTAACGAAACAAATTGTACGCCCAATTAGTCGAATGACCAATACGATGAAAGCAAGTATGAGAGAAAAGGCATTTAAACGAATTGAATTAACAGGCGATTCAAAGGATGAACTGTATCAAATGGGTCAAACCTTTAATGAAATGGCCGAAATTCTCGAGAAACATTATGAGAAAGAGCAGCAATTTTTACACGATGCTTCTCATGAATTGAAAACACCCATTACCGTCATCATGAGCTACAGCAATTTACTAAAACGCTGGGGGCAAAGCCGGCCAGAGGTCGTAGAAGAATCCTCTCAAGCCATTCATGATGAGGCAAAAAAAATGAAAAGGCTGACAGATCAACTACTCACACTGGCGAAAAATGGGCAGCCGCTTTACTTGGACATGAAGCCGGTTGATCTTGGTCATTTGTGCAGCCAAGTTGGTCATACACTTGAAGTGGCAACCAATCGAACCATCCTTACTCATGTACAAACAGATCAGCCTGTGATTGCTGAAGGAGACGAAGAGAAGATCAAACAGCTTTTGACCATCTTGATTGATAATGCGGTTAAATATAGTGCAGAGCCAGTTGATGTGAACTGCGGACGAGCAGGAGAGAAACCGTTTATTTCGGTTGTTGACAAAGGAATTGGCATAAAAGAAGCGGATCTGCCGAAAATCTTTGACCGCTTTTTCCGTGTGGATGAAGCGAGAAACAGTGAGACGGGCGGGACTGGACTTGGCCTGTCAATTGCGAAGCAAATTGCTGAAGAGCATGGGGCTGAGCTAAAGGTAGACAGCCGTATCGGTGAAGGAACCGTGATGACCATTCTTTTTCAGAAATAAGTAGGTCTTTTCTCATCAATTTCTCATTTCCTCCTTATAAAATAGGAAATAGGAAGGAGGCGCTGCATGTCTAGAAAAATGAAAATGCTGCTTACGCTCGCAGGATGTCTTTTCATTCTTGTGGCTTTTGCAATGCTCATGATTCAAACCATTGACAAAAAAATATTAAGCGAAGCAGACATTAAAAAAATCATCGCAAAAGACTACAATGGAAACATCACAAATATTGATCTGATCAATCATAAACAGGACTATACATTGACGCTTGAAAATTCAAATGGCATCTATCAAATCATTGCATCTTCCTCAAGCGGTCAAATGAAAGAGATGAAACAGTTAAAGAGCTATCAAAAACCAAATGAGAAAAATGCCGAACTCCAAGCAGAAGAAGTGGCAGTGAAAAAAGTGAAGGGTACCGTGATTCAAAAGAAAGAAAAATCGGATCGCTTTATCTTTACGATTCAATCAAAAAAAGAACTGTATCAAGTGGATGTTGAGAAAGACACGTTCAAGGTGATTGAAGCAGAAAAGAAAAAGCCAACCTCTAAAGAAAAGAAGCTGACAAAAATAACGGTAGAAGAAGCCATTCAGATTGCCGTAAAAGAAGTGGGCGGCACAGTGGATGATGCAGATCTTGAAACTTTTAGCGGAATGCTCGTGTTTGAGGTAGAGCTCGATTTGCCGGATGGAAGAGAGGCAGAGGTATTAGTGAATGCCTATACAGGAGATATTGAAGGCATTACGTACGAAAACTAATCATTTTCTCATGATTTTCTCATCTTCCTTTCCTTTCTTTATCATCTTGTTTTTTTAAGATAAAGGAGAAATAAACAGAGGAGGAATGAAATATGATAAAAAAAGTACTAGTCGCTACAGCATTCACAGGAGCCCTTGTCGCAGGTGGTTTCACCCTTCAAGCGCAAAATACCAATCAAACGGCAAATGCCGAACAAGTGGTGCAAAAGAAATCTTCATTTGTCTCAAAGAAACAGGCTGAAAAAGCAGCATTAAAAGTTGTGAAAGGCTATGTAGATGATGTAGATCTTGAGCGTAAAAAAGGAAAATGGGTATATGAGGTCGAGATTAAAAAAGGCGGCTTTGAATATAAAGTATATGTCGATGCCAAAACAGGCAAAGCGCTCAATGATCCAGTCAAAGAAAAGAAACAAAATGTAAAAATCACCAAAAAACAGGCTGAACAAATTGCCCTTGCAAAAGTAAAAGGAACAGTCACAGATTCAGAATTAGATAAAGAAAATGGTGTGTACTTGTATGAAATTGAAATTACGACACCAAGCGGCGAAGAAGTTGATTTTGAGATTTCCGCTAAAACAGGCAAAATCCTCAAGCAAGAATGGGACGATTAAGGTATAAATGAACCTTTGAGCGTGATAGAAAACCTTTGCAGCCCTAGGAAGGACGAGTACTGGTGCGGGGGCGAATTTGACATTCGTGAGCACTAGCACGCACACGCTGAACCTTACACTTTTATGTGTAAGGTTTTTTCATTGGGACAAACTACTGGAAAGGAGGCGAGAGAATATGATGAAGAAAAAAGAAGAAGAACAGACGATGGATCGTGCGGAATATGTTCCCCACCCTGATGGAGAAGGATATGCTTTGTTTTTGCATGATTCCTTTCATCTCCTCTCCCAAGAGGATATGAATCAGCCAGAAGAGGAATAAAAGACATGAAAGGGCGATGGTCAACTTGTCTATCGCTCTTTTTTTGAAAAAAAAGCGAATACATCAGGAAACTTGGCATCTTGCTTATTGACATCATTGCGCTTTTTCTGTAATCTCAGTGTGTCAACAATATGAGACTTCGTTAGGTGAGGCTCCTGTATGGAGATACGCTGCTGCCCAAAAATGTCCAAAGACGCCAATGGGTCAACAGGAATCATCGACATAAGGTGATTTTTAATGCAGCTGGATGAATCCTATGCCATACAGTGCTAAAGCTCTACGATTGAAGGAGCAAGTGTTTATTTGTCATGCTTACAAAGCGCCTTCATTCGGTTGAAGGTGCTTTTTTATGAGAAAAGGAGGTGTGGGGATGGATCATCCCGATTCGAGACACATAGAGAGTATGTCAAAAGATCAGATTGACGCATCAGATAGCGGAGATCCTGACCCCCCGCACAATCTAAGGGATTCGGGTATCTCCTGATTTTGGGGAGGTAACAGCGATGATACAGAACATTACGTACGATGAACTCATTTTACGCATCATTATTTTACTAAGAGATGGGAAACGTAAAGAATTTAAAAACATTATGGAAGAACTTCAGCCTTATGATATGGCCTACTTATTCAAGGAGCTTCCAGAAAAACACCGCGGCCGCTTTCTCAGCTTTTTAACAGTCGATGACGTGACGGAAATGATGGGTGAACTGGAGCGGGAATATCAAGAGATTGTTCTTGAAAAAGTAGGGAAAGACAAAGCCACCTTCGTCACAAACAAAATGGATAACGATGATCTAGCCAACTTGTTTGATGAGATGGAGGATGAGCTGAAGGATCAGCTTTTATCTAACATGGAAGCAGAGGAATCCAAGGCCGTCCAGCTTCTCATGAATTACCCTGCTGAGACAGCAGGCCGGATCATGACCAATCGGTACGTTTGGATTCCGCAGCATTATACGGTTCAGGATGCCGTGGTGAAGCTGAAAAGCTTTGCTGAAATTGCAGAATCGATCAACTACTTATATGTCATAAATGATCAAAAACAGCTTGTAGGGGTACTCTCATACAGGGATCTTATTTTAGGTGAACCGGATGAAAAAGTGCAGGATCTTATGTTTACAAGAGTCATTGCCGTTGGTGCCTTTCAAGACCAGGAAGAAATCGCAAAGCTCATTGAGCGATATGATTTCCTTGCCATCCCTGTTGTAGAAGAGAACAATGTCTTAGTCGGAATTGTGACAGTCGATGATATCATTGATGTTGTGATTCAAGAGGCAGGAGAAGACTATGAAAAGTTTGCTGCCTCTGGTAAAGATATCACGTTCGACACACCGGCATTTGTGGCGGCATACCGCCGTCTTCCATGGCTCATTTTGCTTCTATTCATTGGGCTGATTTCAGGCAGTATCTTGAATTATTTTGAAGATACCTTGCAGCAAGTCGTTGCTTTAGCATTCTTCATGCCGATGATTGCAGGTATGACAGGGAATACAGGGACACAGTCTCTAGCGGTTGTCATTAGAGGATTGTCAAAAGAAGAATTAACGAAAAAAACCATTATGCGCTTGATTTTCAGAGAGCTGAGAACAAGTATTTATATTGGGATTGTTTGTTCAATCATTATTACGGTCGTTGCCATGGTATGGCAGGGCAATATGATTTTAGGTTTTGTTGTTGGTTCCTCGCTTCTTGCAACACTGATTATTGGGACAATGGCAGGTACGGTCGTGCCGATTATTTTACACAGATTAAACGTCGACCCAGCCATTGCATCTGGACCGCTGATCACAACATTGAATGATATTTTATCCTTACTCATCTATTTTGGAATTGCAACAGCATTTCTTCATACACTGATGTAGTCAAAAGACTGTAAAATGTAACGTTTTACAGTCTTTTTTGAATAAAGATTGCATATAGCGCTTCCATCCTTTACATTTTAAGGAGAAGGTGGGAGAAAAAAATGAAGAAGTTTTTATTCATTTTCATGTGCATTGTTTTGCTAAGTGCATGTTCAAGAGAAGACGAGGGGAAAGACAGAAGACTTGTGGCATCAGAGCATATGTTAGAAGCGATAACTGAAGGAAATAAACGAAAAATGGACAATGTCTATGTCGAAGGCGCAGTCCCAAGCCCAAGTGACATTCTTAAATCGAAAAAGGAATGGGGAATTGAGACGCTTTCTTATGAAGATTTTCAATTGGAAGAAGCCAGCATCCATGTCTTTCATGCAAATTATAAAGATGTAAACACTGGAGAAAAAAAGGCGCTTGCCTTTCGGGTGAAAGAAGATCCTGAAAAAGGCGGCGTACGAATTGACTTTGTAGGGGTTGTTGAAGGAACTGACGCTTCATCTAAATAAAAAGTATCGTTCATATGCTTTATGATAAATCAGGCATAAGTTGAGATAATGTAAAAGGATAGAAGAGCTGAAAGAATGTCGCTCTATCTATCCTCTTTTTTTAACACACATGATCTTATTAATGAAAACAATGATCTGTCTCAGATCACATATTCGTAATGCCTATTAACTCCATAAATTGTGACAGAGCACTGGTCATGTACGAATCACGTCGCCTGATCAACACAGTGGGCACGATTCGATGTGGTTCCGGTAATGGATGACAGGTGAATTTGCCTTCCCCCCGAGATTCAACCATAGATTTTGGTAATATAGTCACTCCCAGCCCGCTTTCAACACATTTAAGGACGCCCTCTAACGTACCATATTCCATGACCTTCATAGGAGGATAGCCGTTGTTCTCTAGCCACTTTTGCCATCGTCCTAAATAAATACAATGGGCGAATGACGAGAGCAACGGCTCATGTAAAATAGATTCTACCTGGAATTGCTCCGTGGAGTAGCTTGTAATGAGAACGAGGGATTCTTCCAATACAGGATACTCGATGATTTCTGGATGAAGAATTGGCCCATCTACTAACGCGCTGTCTACTTTGTAGTTGAGGATAGCGCTAACTTGGTCGACTGTAGGTGCCATATACAAGCTCAATTCTACTTGTGGAAATTTTTTGTGATATTCTGTGAAAATGCTGGGCAATCTTGTAGATGCGGTGGACTCTATAGATCCAATGTGTAAAGATCCCCGCGGAGTAGAGGAAAGCTTTACTGCTTCTATCGCTTCTTCGTAATCGTATAGTAATTTATTTACATAGGGCAGCAGTTCACGTCCTGCAGGCGTTAAAGATATTTTCTTATGATATCGATAGAGAAGAGGTACACCTAACTCTTGTTCAAGACGTTGGATTCTTGCGGTGACATTGGACTGCACATAATTTAATTTTTGAGCAGCTTTTGTGATGCTTTGTTCAATGGCAACGGCTTTAAATACTTCCAAAGATTTAATATCCAAACTAACTCTCCTTTTTTGCATCACAAATTGTGATGATCTATATGCTATTTTTTGATTTTACGTGATCCAAAGAAGTATGTAAACTAAATGATAGAAGAGGTTGATGCTCATTGCGTCCCTTTTATCTGATCGAGAAGAGAAAATGAGAATTTTTTAGCTGTGGCAATTAAAACAGACGTTTCCATTTAATAAGGAGGGGAATCGATTGATTACAAAGGTAAATATCGAAGAAAAATTTTCGCAAATAAATGATTATTGGAATCCTAGAATAGGTGGAGAGTTGAACGACTCATACATGAAAATGGTGAAAATGAAGGGTGAATTCATTTGGCATCACCATGATGATGAGGATGAAATGTTCTTTGTGTGGAAAGGCAATCTAGTCATCCGTTTTAGGGATAGGGAAATAACGCTTCATGAAGGGGAATTTCTTGTGATTCCAAAAGGAGTTGAACATCAGCCAATTGCTGAAGAAGAAGTTCACTTGCTCTTAATAGAGCCCAAAACGACGCTAAACACGGGGAATGTGCTCAATGAACGAACTGTTTCGATTCCTGAACAAATTTGAAAAACTAAATCGTTAAAGATCAAGTATCTTAGGTGATAAATAGTTGAATGGTTGTTTTAGCTAATAACGAGGCTGCAATTGCTGCCTCGTTTTGTTGCTTCAATGATTCAAGATGAGCTGTAACGCATTTCCTTTCGCTACCTGAAATAGACTCTTCAGCAAGAATCGGTCTTTGGGTCAGTTCGTGCTTTCATCGATTCATATTCAGGACGATCAGATGCTAAGTCTATTTTGCCGAGTAAGCAATTGTTATTTAGTTCATCGATTCTTGTACCGGAAGTGCGCGTTGATCTGTCCTTCCAGCATTTTTTTCTTATATTGTCCGCTTTTTAATGCCTGTTCTTTTTTCTTCATGTCTTTTAAAATTTCCGCTGTCTGCACACCATCTTCCCGTTTATTGGCGATATCCATTAAACGTTCTACATCAGAAAAAGAATATTTCCGTGTGCCTCTTGTTGAGCGCTGGGGGTAGATGAGTTTACGTTCCTCATAATATCGGATTTGCCTGACGGAAAGCCCTGTTAATTCACTGACAATCCCGATTGAAATGACTTTTTTATCTTTATAAGATACATCTTCCTGCGTCATATCCTCACCCCTGCAAGTCTTTTCTTCATATTATATCGAACAGTCAGTAAAAAAACCTAACGTTTGTTAGATAATATAACACAAAAATGAAAAAAACGAAAAACAATGGAAGGAAAATTAACATATAAAGTGCAAATCATATCACGTGAACATATGATAATAAAAAGAAAAAATAAGGAGGAGGCGCACTTGATGGAGAAAACACAGATCATCCGTATGGCAAAAGAAATCATCGCATTAGATGTGAAGAGGGATGAACTGCTGGAGCAGTTCATGCAGGCTGCGGGTCAGAATGCACATGCTCTTCTTAGAGCCGTACAAAATGATTTGTATAAAAAGTCCTCATAAGCACCCGATCCATATCCATTGATAGGAGGGGAGAAGTCATGCGGCGTATATTAAAAGAAGCTTTAGCGAAAGAAAGACATTATTATACGAAGCAGCTTTGCTCACTTGGGGTGTATAGCCCTGATATGACCAAGAACATGACAATTAGTGACTTAAAAAAAGAGTATCATTTCTTTTTCAACAAAACAGATCGCTATCTTTAACATCCCTTATCATGTGCGTTGTCACATGAAGGGTTCTTTTTTTGTGTGTTTAATATTATAGCAATATTGGATTTTGTAGAAATTTGACGAATCAAATGTAAGAAAATATAGAGCCTTTACAGATTATGTTAAAATTTGTCGTAACATGATGGTTTGCTGGAAAAGCTTTTTTTCGAGATGATTGTGAAAAATAAGAAGGATTTTAAAAGTTTATATCGAAATCTTATACATAACACGAATGGAGTCACTTATGTGGTTGAAAGGGTTTTCAAAAACGTACTTCTATTTTTTACGAAAGGCTCCAACTGCACCGCAAGAAAGCCTTGAAGTTAAAAAAATATTATAAGAGGTAGATATGTGATGAGACTATCGTTTAATGAAGAAGAAGTAGAACGTTCAATGACGCTTTACAAAGTTTTTGCAAGGGCATTTAAAAGCGTTTCCGAACACAGTATTAGAGACAGCAAGGAGCATGGATTCAATCCAACTGAATTTGCCGTTCTCGAATTACTGTATACGAGAGGTGCTCAAAAACTTCAGCAAATCGGCTCAAGACTCCTGCTTGTCAGCGGGAATGTTACGTACGTAATTGACAAGTTAGAGCGAAATGGTTTCATTGAAAGAGAACAGGACCCAAAGGATAAGCGGTCAGTTTATGCCCATTTAACAGATAAAGGGCGCAGTTATTTGGATAAAATTTATCCAATCCATTCTCTTCGAATTGCGCGGGCGTTTTCTGGTCTTTCGCGTGAAGAACAGGAGCAATTAATTAGTCTGCTGAAAAAAGCAGGTATTCACAGTCAGCATTTGTTATTTAGATAAAACGAAAAGGTGCCATGGTTGGCACCTTTTTTATGTATCCAGCTGATGAGCAGGATAGGCGATAAATTTTTCAATGTCACTAGCTGGAAGTGGCTTGGCATAATAAAAGCCTTGTAGATCGTCACAGCCCTGCGCAGATAAAAGTTGCGCTTGTGCAAAAGTTTCAACACCTTCAGCAATGACTTCTAGAGATAGCTGGTGCCCCATTGCAATAATAGCCCCTGTGATTTGCTCAGACTTTGAATCGCTCAAAATATCCTCGATAAATGATTTATCAATTTTCAGACGGTGAATCGGCAAATCCTTCAAATAGCTTAAAGAGCTGTGGCCTGTACCAAAATCATCAATACTAATACGGACGCCAAGTTGTTTTAGAGATGTCAGTACTTGTTTTGACTGCTTGATGTTGTCCATTGTCATGCTTTCTGTCACTTCAAGCTCAAGAAGTGATGGTTGAAGGTCGTATTTTTTTAGCGTTAGTTTGATCAAATCAATTAAGTCTTCAGAGTTAAACTGCTTAGCAGATAAATTGACCGCTACAGGGATTTTCAATTGCTTGTCATACCACAATTTTGCCTGCTTACATGCCGTGTCAATGACCCACCTTCCAATATCGATAATCAGGCCCGATTCTTCAGCAAGTTCAATGAAAGCCTCTGGTGATTTTAGAGAACCGTCTGGTGCTTTCATTCTTAAAAGGGCTTCAACACCTGTCATCTGTCTTGTTTTGGCGCTGATTTGCGGCTGATAATGAAGCACAAACTGCTTTCTTTGAATGGCATCTCGTAGCTCCAGTTCGCGATTGAGTCTGTCCTCACTCAATCTCTCCATAGATTCAGTAAAGAATTCATAGCGGCTTTGTTTATGTTTCTTTGATAAATACATGGCCATATCTGCTTTTCTCATCAATTCCATACCATTCTTACCGTTTTGCGGAGAGATGGCGATTCCAATACTAATGGATGTAATGAGCTGATGGTTTTGAATGAAAAAAGGACGTTCAAATTGGCGAATGATGTTTTTCAAAAGCTGTTCAATTTTATGTGTGTTATGCTCCATGTGAGGAAAGATCATTAAAAATTCATCCCCGCCAATTCTTGCAATAAAGCCATTGTCAGGCAAACATTTGGTTAGTCTGTTTGCGGCGGCTTTCAACAGCAGATCGCCTATGTTATGACCAAGGGCATCATTAATAATTTTAAACCGATTTAAATCAAGAAAAAGAACTGCCGTTGACGTTTTTGTCTCTTCTTGAGCGGATAATACATCATTTAAATGATTAATGCCGTGACGACGGTTCGGAAGTTCAGTTAATGCATCATAATGTGCCATCACATGAATTTCTTTTTCAGCAATCTTCTGCTGGGTTAAATCTTTTAAAACGAGATAAATGCTGTCAAGTGTATGGTTGACGTGTACGGGTATGTATGTAACATGATAATAATAAAAACGATCTGCTGCTTTCAGTTCTGCTTCGCGCGTAATTGCTTTTTTTGATTGATAAATAAAGTCTTCCCACATCTCAGTCGGCATGACGTATTGATTCACATCATCACCAATCCAGGAATTGCACATTTTCAAAATGTGTTTGCCTGGGTCATTCGCAGATATCACTTTACGATCAACGGATAACACGATAATACCATCTATATTATGTTTGATCAGTGATTGGAACCGCTGTTCATTTTCTTTTAGCTGATCTGATTGTGACATAATCCGTTGATCAATATAGGCGCCGAAAATCATGAGTGATTGGACGATAAGCGTCATCAGGCCGATCAAAATGGACAGGCTAAATGGTGACATTTCAAGAGAACCACCCGTAGCGACCTGACCATCTGAATGAAAAAACATCGTCGAAGACGCCATGCCAGTGTAATGCATGCCCGCAATAGCACCGCCCATCATCAGTGCACCCGCTATTTTTAACAGCTGATCCTCCCGCCTTTTCTCAGAGCGATGGAGCCGGAAAAAAAGGTGTAATGAAAAGAATGAAGCGAGCGCACCAATAAAAAACGAAAGAAAAAAGAGAACAGGGTCATAGCTGATGGTGACATTCGCCATTGATTCCAATCCGAGATAGTGCATGCTGCAAATAGCTGAGCCCATCGTGATCGAACTAATCAAAAGTCGCCTTGTGGAAAGTTGCTGCTGAATACATATTGAAAAAGCAATGAAAGAACCGATAAAAGAGGCCAAAATCGATAAAATGAGTAAGGGTGTTTCATATGTGATACCAGAGCGTAGATGAAACGCCATCATGCCAATAAAATGCATTGACCATATTCCCATCCCCATGATCATCGCACCAATGATCAACCATACTCTTTTCTTTGCGCCGCTCGACTGGATCACCCGGCTGGCTAATTGAAGAGCTGAGTAGGAGGCGACAGCGGCTGACAGAAAGACAAGCCATCCGTTGTAGCTTCCTGTTAAATGTGTCATGTAAGAAAACCTCCTGTATCTAAAAACAGACATATACTTAATATATCGGATCAAGTGGCGCCTGTGTTCACTTTTCCTTTACTTAAAAAGGGCATTCAGCATTTTTTTTGAACATTTTTTATAGTAAAATCAAATTTAATGTAAAAAAACGAAGAAAAGTGAATCGTTTTTGGTGTTTTATTCGTTTAATAGGTGGCACGGTACGATTTGCAAGCATAGCCTGTCAAACTGATTATGTGTGAAAGGGATTGATAAACATCGAAGATTTTATTATTTCATTAGCTGATGCCTTTAAGAATTTGTCGTACTTCGGCATCTTTCTTGCATTATGCATTGAATTTGTTCCTGCTGAAGTGGTGTTGCCTCTTGCAGGTTACTGGGTTTCAAAAGGGGACATGGCCTTCATCGGTGTTGTGGCTGCCGGTTCTATTGGCGGTGTGGCAGGCCCCTTGACCTTGTACTGGTTAGGGCGTTATGGAGGGAGACCCTTTTTAAATAAATATGGGAAGTATTTCTTTGTTAAACCTGAGTCACTTGATAAGTCGGATGCCTTTTTTGAAAAGCATGGCGGATTTGTTGCGTTTAGCGGCCGGTTTATTCCAGGGGTCAGAACCCTTATTTCCATTCCGTGCGGGATTGCGAAGATGAATGTGTGGGTTTTTTGTCTGTATACGTTTTTGGCGATTACGCCGATTACATTTGTGTACGTGTATTTAGGATTTGTCCTTGGAGAGAACTGGCAAGAGGTTGGAACCATTTTAGAACCATATGTATTGCCGATTGGAATTGGTGTGCTCTTGTTGTTTGTTGTCTACGTGTGGCTCAAACGAAGAAAAAGAAAAACAGAAACACCAACGGCTTAATCAGTGGGTGAAGATGAAGAGTCACCTGTTGACAATCCGGGGTCTGTTGATTATGATATAAGTAATCTAAATATTCTTAATCCCACCAAAGGGGAGTAGCGTCCGGTTATCACCGGAAACAAAGTCGTCATTACATGGAATCTCATTCCATCGGCTTTGTTGGCATGATTTACATATCACATGTCTAGCAAGACCTTTGCCATTACAGGCAAAGGTCTTTTTTGCATTCATAAGCCTTTGTCTGTTGTGGGACAATAGATAAAAAATAAGGAGGAATGATGATGGATGCAGCAATTATTTTAGAGTACGGGTGGGTTCTTCTCGTATTGATTGGATTGGAAGGCATTTTAGCAGCTGATAATGCGCTGGTTATGGCTGTGATGGTCAAACACCTTCCTGAAAAACAAAGAAAAAAGGCATTGTTTTACGGACTTGCGGGAGCATTTGTCATGCGATTTGGCTCTCTTTTTCTTATTTCGTTTTTAGTAGATGTGTGGCAAGTTCAAGCCATTGGCGCAATTTATCTTCTTTATATTTCAATTCACCATATTTTAAAATCGCACGTATTTAAGAAAAAGGAAGCAGACACAAACATGAAACAAAGCGGCTTTTGGGCAACCGTCGTGAAAGTTGAGCTTGCTGACATTGCATTTGCAGTAGATTCTATTTTAGCAGCCGTTGCATTAGCTGTGACTCTGCCAGCAACAAACCTTCCACAAATTGGTGGACTTGATGGCGGTCAATTTATTGTCATTCTATTAGGCGGTATCATTGGTCTAGTGATCATGAGGTTTGCGGCGACTGTATTTGTGAAACTGCTTAAAACGAGACCAAGCCTAGAAACAGCAGCATTTGTCATTGTCGGATGGGTTGGTGTGAAGTTGACGCTCTATACACTTTCTCATCCAGCCATTGGGATCGTGTCCTCTCATTTCATTCATTCAACATTATGGAAAATCATTTTCTGGACGGTCCTTCTCGCGATTGCAGCATTTGGTTGGTTTTTATCAAGTCCATCAAGAAAAGGCGGCCAGCAAAACGAGGAAAAACAAGAGATTCGGCTGGAAGAGTAGGTTTTTTGAAAGAAATATCATTTCATTTTCATAACACGTATATTACAAAAAAGGGGGGGATACCCCCTTATTTCTTTGCTTTTAAACGAAACGTTGTAAAGTAGATAAAGAAATACATGTCACAATTGAGTAACAGGAAATGAATTCCTCATTTCTTCCTTTGCGCTTCCCTCATAAATTAGCTATCATAAATGAGTAATATAGGGAGAACTGAGGTGAAACCATTGCTTAGCCTTTTGTTTAAAAAGGGAAAGAAAAAGCAAACATTAGAGCAGTCGGCAATCAACATCCAACAGGGTGATACCGAGCTGCAAAATGCATTAATAGAGCAATACAAACCATTTGTCGCTAAGACGGTTTCATCCGTTTGTAAACGATATATAGATGAAAAAGATGATGAATTTAGCGTGGGCTTAATTGCCTTTAATGAAGCGATAGAAAAATACTCTGCCGAAAAAGGCAACTCACTCCTTGCATTTGCGGAGTTAATTATTAAAAGAAAAGTAATCGACTATATTCGAAAAGAAGCAAGAAACGCGCCAACGGTTCAAATGGACCTTCAAGAAAGTGAGAATGGCGAATACTCACAAAGCATGATTGAAGCAGAGCTTTCTGCAAATGAATATAGGCGTTTAATTGAACAAGAACATAGAAGAGAAGAGATTGAACATTTTAAAGAACGATTGAAAGTATATGGTCTTACGTTTCAAGAGCTGCTTGAGCATTCACCAAAGCATGCGGATGCGAGACAAAATGCCATTAAAGTGGCCCATACACTCGTTAAGCACGATGAACTGAGAACCATTTTATTTCAGAAAAAACAATTGCCAGTCAAACAGCTGGAAAAGCTAGTGGAAGTCAGCCGCAAAACGATTGAGAGAAATAGAAAATATATTATTGCGATGGCGATCATTATGACAGGTGATTATGTGTATTTGAAAGATTACCTTAAAGGGGTGCTTAATTCATGAGAAGAGGCATTATAGTAGAGAAAAACAAAAAATATGTCACACTGCTGACCCCTGATGGACAATTTCTGCGGACAAAGTATGAACAGCAAGACTATGAAATCGGTCAAGAAGTGACGTTTCCGAATGAATCACGTCTCGAAAGAAAAAGAGCCGGTTTTTTTGACCTGCTTCGTTTACGTCCGTTAAATGCAGGAATTCTATCAATTGCAGCAATTATTGTCGTGATTTTCACTATGATGCCATCTTTCTCAAGTCAAAAAGCATATGCATATATGACGATTGACATTAACCCAAGCTTTGAGCTGAAACTCGATCACAACTATCAAGTGATCGGTGTCACTCCGCTGAATAAAGATGCGAAGCAAGTACTGGCCAGTATGAAAGATTTAGAAAAAAACGACATGACCAAAGTCGTGCAGGAAATCATCGATGATTGTGATAAAAAAGGATACGTGAACCACTCTAAAAACATTTATATTTCAACTGTTTATGAAAACAAGCAGGATCATACATACAAAACAAACGTAAAAAGTAAAATCAGCACCATCTCGGGGGAATATCAAAAGCGCAATTATAAGCTGGAAACTGTGGAAGGTGACCTGGAAACAAGAGAAAAGGCACAAAAAGCAGGCATTTCAACAGGAACTTATATTAGAAATCAAGAAATGCAAGACAACGAACAAGAGGACGTTAAAAAAGATGATGAAGATCCAGCAGATGACGAGGCTGTCAAAGAAGAAGAGCCGAAAAATGCTGATGAAGATCAAAAAGACGAAGACAAAAAAGAAGACATAAAGACAGACGGTAGCGATGAGATGCAGCCGGATAAAGAAGCTCCTGAAGGCGAAGACAAAGAGCAGAAGGAAGTTGAGAGGGAAGAGCAAGGAGCTGTTCAAAAGCCTCACCAAACAAGCCCTAATCTTGACAACAAAGAGAAAAAGGGAAAAGAAGAAAAGGATCGCTCTTTTGAAAAAGACAAAGAGCAAAAAAAAAATCACTCAACTGATCCAGATGAAAAAAAACATCCAAACGGCACATCACGTGGTGATGCTGAAAAGCATGTAAAAAAAAACGACAGTGGTCAGAATCGTCCGTACGGCGAACGTAACAGAGATGGCGTCAAACAAAAAGGAAAAAACACATCGCCCTCATACCGTGAAAACCGGGATGAGCCTACATATGAACAGTAAAAAAACGCCAGAATTGATCCGGCGTATTTCACCATGTCTTTATTTAGTTGAATGGCCCATTTGAGATTGCGCCTGCTGTACGAGTCTTTTTGTCATCTCGCCGCCAACAGAACCGTTTGAACGTGCGACTGTATCTGAACCGAGATTCACGCCAAATTCTTGAGCGATCTCGTATTTAAATTGATCTAAAGCTTGTTCTACTCCAGGAACAAGAAGTTGATTTCGATTTGCCATCACATATTCCTCCTTTCACCTCATGTTTGTTGCGCCTTCTTATTTTGAAAAAAACAGCCTGCAATTATGCTGGCAATTGCTGCACAAAAAAGCCGAGGTGATGAAAGTCACCTCGGGCTCAGTTTTAAGCCTTTTTCAGCTGAAGCGTATTAAACATCATTTCTTGCGCTGTGCTTTGCAAGTGAGAAGTGAAAACGGAGAAAACGGTAGAACTGATAATGCCTTTAATCAAATGCCATTGCGGCTTCGTCAATTCTGTAAACTCTTCGTGTAGCTTGTCCGTCTGCTCTTCTGTCATTTCTCGTAAATTCGTTTCCTTTAATGGAAAATGTGTATGGTGATAAATAAAATCAAGGACGTGCGCATATGCTTCATAAAAACGGATGGGGCTGATAATATCATCCGTTCGATCTGTGATCGTATTAAATAAGGCAGATAAAATCGTACGAATAGCATCAAAATCAAATACTGATTTTAAATCCCGGACAATTAATAAAATAACGACTTGATCAATGGAGTACTTCTTGCCAAGCTCTGGATGGCCGATCATATCTTTAATATCGCGCTTGATCCAGTTTTGAATGGCTGTTGATTTAAGTGAAGTCAGCTCACACAAGTTGCCAAGCTCAACGATTTCGTTCGTTGAAAGCCCGTGCTCTGATTTTTGCTTCCGCCGTTCGAGTTTTTCAAAAAAAGAAGGGATTTTTAATTCATCATATTCATGTTCCTTATCGCTTTTTACAGATAAATTCAAAAGCTGAAGCGGAGTCAGATCTCCCTCGCCTTTTAGAGAATACAGAAGTCTCGTCATGTCAATTCTCGTTAATTTAAAAGTCACCATGTTCCACCTCATTTTGTACGTCAAAAACGTGATTATTGATCTAATTCAACATCATAATCTCTTTTTAATGAAAATGCAAAATAAACTAAAATAGGACCGCTGCGTCACAATTTGTTCACTTGTTTGCGGATGCAAGTAGCGTAATCATTGAAATGACGAGGTTTTAGCCAGTATGATAAACATAGTAAAACGATTCCTTTTTCCTTGCAATTTGAGACGTTTATTTTTATAATTTTATTAATAAGTTCAAATGAACTTAATATGACAGCGGAGGTTATGTATGGGTAAAAGAATATTTCTGTTTATATTAACGAACATTCTTGTTATCACTACGATTGGTATTGTCCTATCGGTTATTAGTGCAGCAACTGGTGTTGGTTCTTATATAGGAGCAGACGGAAGACTTAATATCCTTTATCTTCTTGTATTCAGTGCAGTTGTTGGTTTTGTAGGCTCGTTTATGTCACTAGCGATGTCTCGCTGGATGGCAAAAATGATGATGGGTGTGCGTGTGTTAAATCCAGAAAAGGATTCTTTAACATATGATGAGCAGCAGCTTGTTGACCGCGTTCACAGACTATCAAGAGCAGCAGGCCTTTCTAAAATGCCTGAGGTCGGTATTTACCAATCATCTGAAGTAAATGCATTTGCGACAGGTCCTTCTAAAAGAAGATCGCTTGTTGCCGTATCAACTGGATTGCTTCATGAAATGGATGATGCAGCAGTTGAAGGGGTTATCGCTCACGAAGTCGCTCACGTAGCGAACGGTGACATGGTTACAATGACGTTACTCCAAGGGATCGTCAACACGTTTGTTGTCTTCCTTTCAAGAATTGCGGCATGGATCGCAAGCCGTTTCGTTCCACGTGAAGAGCTTGTGCCGATTGTTCACTTTATCGCTGTGATCGTCTTCCAAATTATTTTCTCTATCTTAGGAAGCCTTGTCGTATTTGCTTACTCTAGACATCGCGAATTCCATGCAGACCGCGGCGGTGCGGACCTTGCAGGAAAAGATAAAATGATTCATGCGCTTCGTTCACTAGAGGCGTATACATCAAGAATTAAAGATGATGATCAAGCAGCTGTTGCTACACTGAAAATCAGTGGTAAAAGAAAAGCTTCTCTTTTCTCAACACACCCTGATTTAAACGAAAGAATTAGAAGACTAGAAGCAAAATAAGAAAGATCAAAAGACATTCTGCGTAAGGATGTCTTTTTCTTTTTGATGAAAAAGTAAATAAAGCACAAAATACCTTTAAAATCTTCTTTCTTTTCATTAAAATGATATAGTATTCGAAAAGAAAGATAAAAGAAGGAATAACCATGAATCCAATGAAAAAACTAATCGACCGGCTGTCGGCTTTTCAGTTGATTGCCCTTTATTATTTTCTTGCTGTGACCGTGTCGTTCATACTACTCAGTCTACCAGTGGCTCACCAAGAAGGAGTCAAATGGACATTTATTGATGCGCTGTTTACAGCTGTGAGTGCTGTCAGTGTCACGGGTCTGACTGTTGTCGATACGTCACAAACATTTAGTGTGACCGGGATGTGGATCCTTGCATTTGTTTTGCAAATCGGGGGTATCGGCATTATGACCCTTGGTACATTCGTCTGGCTGGTTATGCGAAAAAGGATCGGCATTAAAGAAAGAAAATTAATTATGGCAGACCAAAACCAGAGCAACTTATCAGGTATTGTAAAACTCATGAAGCAGGTCTTATATTTAATCTTGCTGATTGAGTTTGTAGGTGGTCTGATTTTAAGTATGTATTTTCTAAAGTATTACGATGTGCAAGGCGCTTTTTTACACGGATTTTTCTCTAGTATCAGTGCCACAACCAATGGAGGCTTTGATATTACTGGGAATTCGTTAATTCCTTATAAAGATGACTATTTCGTCCAATTTATCACGATGCTGCTCATCATTTTTGGCGCTATTGGCTTTCCGGTACTTGTCGAAGTAAAGGATTATTTATTCAATCAAGACCGAAAACATGCATCGTTTTCATTGTTTACGAAAATTACAACGATCACGTTTGGCCTCCTTGTTGTCGTTGGGGCAATTGGGATTTATGCACTTGAAGCCCGGTTCACTTTTCTAGGGAAGAGCTGGCATGAAATCTTGTTTTATTCTTTGTTTCAATCAACAGCTACCAGAAGTGGCGGGCTTTCGACATTAGATATTACGCAATTGACAGAGCCGACACTCTTATTTTTATGTTTGCTGATGTTTATCGGGGCATCTCCAAGCTCGGTAGGGGGCGGAATTCGGACAACCACGTTTGCCCTTAATTTACTTGCTTTGTTTCATTTTGCGAGAGGAAATAAGTCCATTAAAATCTTTAAAAGAGAGCTTCATCAAGCGGATATTAATAAATCCCTCATGGTGACGATGATGGCCTTTATTTTAGTGTTTGGTGCTACGTTTCTGTTAACTTTATCAGACCATCATACACTTCTTGAAACTTTATTTGAAGTTTGTTCTGCCTTCGGAACAACAGGACTGTCGCTCGGAATTACGTCTGACTTGTCCGTATTTGGTAAGTGTATTATTATGGTCGTCATGTTTATAGGACGGATTGGAATTCCAAGCTTCTTGTATTTAATTGGCCGCCGGGAAAGTGAAGCGAATTATCATTATCCGAAAGAGCGTGTGATCATCGGCTAACCAGCATTCCTGCTGAATGCTGGTTTCAGCGTGTAGACAAACCCTCGCATTCTTTGTCAGTCCTGCGTGCTGGTGCTCACGAATGTGACATTCTCTCCGCGCCAGTACTCGTCCTTCCTAGGGCTGCAAAGGTTTTCTATCACGCTGAAAAGAAGACAAAGAGTTAAAATAACGATCATTTTAACTCTTTGTCGACAATCAGACCAGCATTCCTACTGAATGCTGGTTTTTTATTTCCATTATATAACTGGCTAAATCACAAAGGATGTTCGCAATCTATAGGTAAGAGGTGAAAGAGACGTGCTGGATGTGTTATGGAAAGCAATTGTAATGCTGCTCGTTGGTACTTTGCTGCTGAGAATAGCAGGGCCTAAATCCATTAGTCAATTAACGGTTCAACAGACAGTCATCATGATTTCGATTGGATCGATTATTATCCAACCCTTTATTGAGCATAATTTACTTGAAACCATTTATGCGGCCGCCATTTTTATTGTGGCGCTTGTGATTATGGAAAAGCTGTCGATCCAATTTGATTTTTTTGAAAAATTGGTTTCAGGGAAGTCTGTGGTGATTTTAGAGGATGGAGAAATGCTTGAACACAAGCTGAAAAAAACGCGGCTGACAAGGGATCAATTCAAAATGCGCTTAAAGCAGCAGGGCATCACAGACATTTGCAGTCTCAAAAAAGCAACACTAGAAGCGAATGGGCAAATTGGATATGAGTTAAAGCCTGAGGAAAAACCAGTGACTGTCAAACAAATGAAAGAGCTGTTTGATCAATTGAGCGAAGAACTAAACATGTTAAAAAGGAATGATGACAAATGAAAAGAAAAACAGCAAAAAATGAAGCACTCACGAATAATATGACGCCTACAGAAAGCATGGCACACGATCAAGGACAAACACAATTTGACGAGCAATCAGAAGACCGCCAAGCGAACCGAAATTCTCATCAAGGTAAACAGGGGGGAGCATCTCGTGACTAAAAAACATGTGAAAAGTAAAGATATGAAAGACCATAAAAAACCGATGAACCCCGATATCTTGGAAGAGGAATTTGGCAGCGAGCTGGGAGATATAAACAGCAGTAAATGGATTGATACCTTAATGAAGCCTAAAAAAAACGATGAATGTCACACTGAACAGAAAAACAAAAATAAATAGAAAAAAACGATCCTGAGAGATCGTTTTTTCTATTTAATATAACTGTTTTGTCTGCCAGTAATGGTTCGCATCAGACTGGTCATTTTGAGCTCGATGACTGGTTGTGCAACAGTTTTAACAAATGTGCTTGATAGGGTAAAGGTTAAGAGGACCGTAAGTAGCAATAGAATCAATACACTTGCCGTATTTAGAGCCCAATCATCAAACCAAGTCGTTCTTAAAAGCTTAATCACAAAGCCATGAAGTAAATAAACATATAACGTTCTTGTGCCCCATTTGGTAAAGAAGAACCGGCGTGTAGGGACTAATGCAAAGAAACTAAAGGTAGCAGCAAATGCAAGTAAATACCATGCCATTCGTTTCATCGCTGCAATGAGTCCTTCATCTCCAAGAGAAGCGTACGATTGTGACCCAAATAAAAAGGAATAATCGAATTCATAAAAATAGCAAAACATGAACACGGCCATCAGTACAAGAAGTGCAGTCAGTTTGCCATTGCTTGTTCGGATAAATTCAAAGTGCTGCTTTTTTAAATAAAAGCCAGCTAAAAACATCGGCAAAAAGACAAACGTACGAGATAGGCTGAGCGTATCGCTAATGCTGTCCACGTAACCGACAAGTAACGCCATCGATAAACTAATAATCATTGCCCAGTGGAATGGCAGTTTTGAAAAAGGAATGAGTAGTAAGTTCCAAAAGAATAAACTGATTAAAAACCATAAAGACCATTGCGGATCAATCGGATTTAAGTTAGAGATGCTTTGATCCTGTAAGAAATAATAATACACAGAATAGATGACCTGAAAAATCAAATATGGGATGATCAGCTTAACTGCGACTTTTTTCATAAAACCTGGTTTTCTAAAACCTTTGGCAAAGAAGCCAGACACCAATATAAAAGCGGGCATATGGAATGTATAAATAAATTTATATAAGTAGAGTATCCAGTCATTATCATGTATGAATGACCGTAACAAATGACCAAAAACAACTAGAAAAATCAGAAGAAATTTTGCATTATCAAAATAACTGTCTCTCGTTGACGTCATAACATCACCTTTCCTGCTTCTTTTCGAACATAAACGTTCTAAGTGCACTGTTCCCTCATTTGCCCCATTTTAAAATACAAATTGGCTCATTTCGCTATTTGATGTGAAATTGTAGAACGGTTGTAAAAGAAGCGTAAGAAAAGAGAATCGTTATACAATCGTGTCATCCAAATGAAACAAATGAGCAAGCCTCGTGTAAAAAGTTCTCTTTTTTTATGAGTCGAATGAAGGAACAATGAAAATCTTGTAGAAATATTGTAGAGGAATGAGGCTGGAAAAGGAGTGTAAGAGAATGACTGAAACGCTCGATGGTGCGAAAAATATCAGAAAATTAGAAAAAGAGAACGAATATTTGCGAAATGAATTGATACAGCACAAAATGCTGTTAAATAAGACGTTAGATGCGATTTTTATATTTGATCAGCACCTCAACATTATCCAAGCCAATGAAGCGACATGCAGGCTTGTGCAAACACCGAAAGAAGACCTCCTCAATAAATCCGTTCTAGATTTCCTATACGGCATCCCGAAAAACAAAATTGACTGCTCGCTTGAGATTTTTTTTCGAAAAGGAACGTTAAAAAGAGAGATCTCCATTCAACTTGAAAATGGAGAGACAAAATATATTGAATTTGTAGCAGAGCACGACGTGGTGAATCAACAATATATTGTCGTCATGCGTGATATTTCTTCAAAGAAAATATTAGAGCGAGAACGTTCGATGAATGAGCAGCTGTTTAAAGATTTATTTGATCGAGCGATTGACGGTATGGTCATTTTTGATCAGGATGGTTGTATGATTGACGCCAATCACTCTTTTTGCCAGAGCTTTGAACTTCAAAAAACAGATTTAACAGACCGCTACTTAAATGAATTTGTTGAAGAAGAAAACCTTCCAGCGCTCCAGCAGCTCTTAACTTCATTGAAAGAAACAGGGAAAGCAAAGGGAGAACTTCCTGTTACCCTTCAATCTGGGCAGCACAAATTATTCGAACTGACCATCACATCCAATGTGATGAGTGGTTTTTACATGTCCATCATGCGTGATATTACAGAAAAAAGATTAATGGAAGAAAAGCTGCTAAAAAGTGAAGAACGTTTTAGAGAAATATTCGAAAATGCGATGGATGCCATCATCATTTGGGCGGATGATGGAGAAATTGTCAGGGCAAATGAATCAGCCTGCCGAATTTTTGAATTACCGATGCATCAGCTGATTGGCAAGAAACTTATGGATTTTCTAGTCAAATCTGATCGCAGATACCGGCCGACAAGAAGACGGTATATAAGGAATCTTGAAATCAGAGAAGAACTCCTCTTTAGAATGGCGAATGGCCAATTCAAAGAGCTTGAGTTCACCTCTAAGCATGCGGTATTAGAAGGGCAGCACTTAACCATTCTACGGAATGTCAGTGACAGAAAGCGAATGGAAGAGGAGCTGCGAGAAAGTGAGCTCAAATTCCGTAAAGTATTTAATGGCTCTATGGATGGCATTGTTCTTTTCGATAATCAATACCGGATTATTGATGTGAATCCATCCGCAAGTGAACTGCTTGGCCTCAAAGATGATCACTTAACGGAAATGAACCTTTTTCATATCCTTGCGCCATATCAAATTGAAAATTTGGCACAGCCAGCTCAGGCGATGTCATTAGACGAGATGGACAATGAAGTTCCATTTGTGCTGAACCATCCAGATCAACGTATTTTGGAGTTTTCTTTTAAACGAAATATTATTCATAACATGAATTTGGCCATCTTTAGAGATGTGACTGAGCGCAAGGAATTAGAGGAGCGGGTAAGAAAATCGGATACGCTTCATGTTGTCGGAGAGCTTGCCGCTGGAATTGCCCATGAAATTAGAAATCCAATGACGGCTTTAAAAGGCTTCATTCAGCTGCTCAAAGGAAACATTGAAGGGGAGTATTCGCTCTATTTTAATGTCATCACATCGGAGCTAAAAAGAATCGAATCCATCATTACAGAATTTTTGATTTTAGCGAAACCGCAGGCCATCATCTATGAAGAAAAAAATGTCGTGCAAATTGTCAAAGACACGATGGACCTTCTTCACGCACAGGCCAATCTTGGCAATGTACAAATGCATTTAGATGTGCTCGATGATATTCCGCTCATCTACTGTGAACAAAATCAATTGAAGCAAGTCTTTATTAACATTTTAAAAAATGCGATTGAAGTAATGCCTCAGAAAGGAAATGTATACGTGAGCATTCAAAGGAAGGGGGAGGAGCACATTGTGATTTCTCTTCGTGATGAAGGCTGCGGCATGACAGAGGATAAACTAAAGCGTCTCGGAGAACCATTTTATACAACAAAAGAAAGAGGCACTGGACTTGGGTTAATGGTTAGTTATAAAATTATTGAAGAGCATCAAGGAACCATTGAAGTAGAGAGTGAAGAAGGGGTCGGAACAGTGTTCCATCTCACGCTTCCACTCCGGCAGCAGAAACAAGAAGGGGAGCTTTAATGTGTATTATACAGTCTATACCGCACCAATCGGGGCATTATACATACTAGAGAAAGATGGCGCCATCATTGAAGTGAAGTTTGATGATGAATCGTTTTTGGTCAAAGAGCAGAGAGACCGTTTTAAACAAGAAGACACGCCTGTATTAAAAGAAGCGAAAAAACAGCTGGATGAATATTTTAAGGGCGATCGGAAAGTGTTCGATCTCCCGCTCAAGCAAGCAGGCTCTCCGTTTCAAGAGCAAGTGTGGGAGGCACTTTCTACTATTCCGTATGGTGAATCAAAAAGCTATGCTGATATTGCAGAAGCGATCGGCAATCCAAAGGCTGTCAGAGCCATTGGACAAGCTAATAGACGCAATGCATTGCCTATTTTTATCCCGTGTCACCGGGTCATTGGAAAAGACAGGACTCTGACTGGTTATGCAGGGACGAAGACAGGGATGAAAGCGATCCTGTTAGAATTAGAAGGCATCCCATTTGTTCAAAAATAAATGAATTGACCTGTTCCAAATGTTTAGTGAGCGACATATCCTTTTATTAAGCTAAAAAAGTTGGTCTAGGGAAAAAGGAGGCTGCTAACATGTTATGGGGCAAAAAAGATAAAATGTATGCCGTCACATCACTATGCGTCAAAATGAACGTGTTGACAGAAGAACAGAAAAAAGAAATATTAGCAAAAACGAACGAAACAAAAAAGCGCGGTGCTCTTAAATGATAAGAACCCCGCGCTTTTGTTTGATTAAAGTGACACGCTTTCGGTGAATAGTGCATCAATCTCTTCTGTATAGTTGGAAGTGATAATGCCTTTTTCTGTAATGATCCCGGAAATGAGATGATGAGGAGTGACATCAAAGGCAGGGTTAAATACCTGCACGTCAGGAGGCGCAATTTGGATGCCGTTTAATTCCTTTACTTCCTGTGGGTCGCGTTCTTCAATCGGAATATCTGACCCATCCTGAGTTGACACATCAAAGGTCGAAAGAGGCGCAGCCACAAAAAATGGAATTTGAAAGTGTTTAGCTAAAATAGCCAGACTTAACGTTCCAATTTTATTTGCTGTATCACCGTTTCTAGCGATTCGATCTGCACCAACAATAACGGCAGAAATTTGTTTTTCTTTCATCGTATGGGCTGCCATATTATCCGTGATAAGCGTCACATCTACGCCACCCTGCATCAATTCCCATGTCGTCAGACGAGCGCCTTGAAGGACAGGACGTGTTTCACATGCGTAAATGTGAAGATCGAGGTTTTTCTTTTTCGCTAAATAAAAGGGTGCAAGCGCTGTTCCGTACCGGCTTGTGGCAATGGAGCCTGCGTTGCAAATGGTCATAATTCGATCACCAGATTTAAAGAGCTGAAGAGCATTTTGACCGATTTGCCGGCATGTTTCTTCATCTTCGATTTGAATTTGAATGGCTTCATGGACAAGATCAGTTTTGGCTGCATTCACCGAAGCAGCACGCTCAATGCGCTGATAAAGCCGGTCTAATGCCCAGGCAAGATTCACAGCGGTTGGACGAGCACTGTTTAAATATTCTTTCAGGCGAGCGACTTCTCGCTTAAAGAGATCAATGTCTTCTGTATCAATCTCTTGTGCACTGAGTGCGAGCCCAAAAGCCGCTGTAATGCCAATAGCAGGTGCTCCGCGTACTTTTAGTGTCACAATGGCATCATACACATCTTCTTTTGTATATAAATGCTCAAACACGGTTTCAGCGGGTAATTTTTGCTGATTCAAAATGTTGATACGGTTTTCTTCCCATTCGACGGAACGGGGAACTTCAAATTCTTTAGACAAAACTCGTCACTCCTTTACAGTTTGCTGGAATAATGCGACGAGGTCAGACGCTGTTTCCACTGCTTGATATTGTTTGATGAATGTTTTTCCTAGTGTAAGTGCTGCTTTTTTCTGCTGAAGCCTTCTAGAATGTGATGGAATCGCATCGAGATCAGCCGCATGCGCAAGACCGATGGTTCGGCGAACAAGCTCACAGCCAGCAAAGCCGGTGGCTTCTTTTAAAATACGGTCAAACGTTGTTTCTAAAAAGCTGTCCGATACACTAAACGCTTCAATACTGTCTTCTTTCCATGCTTTTGTGAACACTTCTTTGAATGTTGTCCACACATTGACGACATGATCAAAAAGGTGCTGCTGATCCTGTTCATTCTCATGAGATAAAGCATTTATGAACAGATTGGCAATAAAGTGACCGATATCGAATCCGAAAGGACCGTAAAAAGCGAACTCTGGATCAATGATTTTCGTTTCCGTTTCGTTTGCAAAAATACTGCCTGTATGAAGATCTCCATGTACCAGTGTTTCAGCAGAGGTTAAGAAGATCCGTTTCAATTCGGCTGCTTTTGCTTGCAGTTCAAGATCAGCCCATAGTGCTTGTGCCTCTTCTCTTAATTCCTCTTCGAAGTCATTCGTTTCGCTGTCAAAGAAAGGATCTGTGAAGACGAGTTTTTCTGTAATGTCACAAAGATCAGGGTTCGTAAACTGTTTCACGAATTGTTTTTTGATTTTAGGATTTGTGGCAAAGTCAGACGTGTAAAATAGTGTTTTGCCTAAAAATTCTCCGACATGATCTGATAAATACGGATAATGTTTTCCGGCAATTAGCCCTTTTCTGACGATTTCAAGGTGTGATAGATCCTCCATTGCCGTCACTGCAAGAGCTGTATCCGAATAATAGACGGCTGGTACAAGATGAGGTGCATACTCTGACTGCTTGATGAGTGCTGCACTTTCAATTCTTGCACGATCTAATGTCAGCGGCCAGCTTTCTCCAACGACTTTTGCGTAAGGAAGGGCCTGTTTGATAATCAGTCCTTTTGCTTGTTTGTGATCATAAATATGAAAGACGTAATTTAAATTTCCGTCACCGATTTCAGTGCATGTTAAATGACTGCTCTCCTGAATCAATCCAAGTCTAATGGCAAGTGCAACTGCCGAACTTTCTGTTAATTCTTCATATGATGCCGTAAGTGTAACCAATTGCTTCCCCTCCAAATCATATAAAAAAGCCTCTTTCTCCTGAGAGAAAGAGGCTTGATGGCGTGTATGCTCGAAGCCTCTCTTATCTCTCAGCACATACGTCTGATGGAATTAGCACCGTGCCCTATAAGACAATTGTCTTGGCGCTGTACTTGCTGCGCCCCACTTCACAGTGGTATTAACGGTCGGTTGCTGTTGGGGTCAAAAGGCCAAATCCCTCGCCCAACTCTCGATAAGAGAAATCAATATGTAATTGTTTCATGTCTGCTTGCATTTCTTAATTCTAGATATTATCAGAGCTGCAGTTCACATGTCAATCTTTTTTCAAAATTGCTTTACAATTCATAAAACAATCCATTACAGTGATTGTATTGTCACGTAACTTGAATAGAAGGTGAAAAAATGGAATTCCAGCAATCGGATGTATTGAAACATTTACCGAAACAATTTTTTGCGTCGCTTGTACAAAAAGTACAGAAAAAAGTGCAGGAAGGGGCAGATGTGATTAATTTAGGTCAAGGAAATCCTGATCAGCCCACTCCTCCACATATTGTGAAAGCGATGCAGGAAGCGGTAGCAAAACCTGAAAATCATCAATACTCCTCATTCCGCGGGACAGCGAAACTAAAAAAAGCTGCAGCTGCTTTTTATGAAAGAGAATATGGCGTCACGCTTGACCCAAAGACAGAGATTGCCATCTTATTTGGAGGGAAAGCGGGACTAGTCGAATTGCCGCAATGTTTACTGAATCCAGGTGATACGCTGCTTGTTCCAGATCCGGGCTATCCTGATTACTGGTCAGGCGCTGTGCTTGCCGGAGCTCGCATGGTCACAATGCCTCTTCTTGAACAAAATGATTTTTTACCTGACTACCACCAATTGTCAGAGCAGGATAAGAATCAAGCAAAATTGATGTACTTAAATTACCCAAATAATCCGACTGGTGCGACTGCAACCCGGACATTTTTTGAAGATACTGTTGCGTTTGCGAGTGAAAATAAGATGTGTGTTGTCCATGATTTTGCATATGGCGGCATAGGATTTGACGGCGAAAAGCCCCTTAGTTTCCTGCAAATAGACGGAGCAAAAGAGACAGGTATTGAAATCTATACATTGTCCAAAACGTATAATATGGCTGGTTGGAGAGTCGGTTTTGCAGTAGGGAATGCCTCTGTTATCGAAGCCATTGAGCTTTATCAGGATCACCTGTTTGTGTCACTGTTTAAAGCAACTCAAGATGCAGCAGCAGAAGCACTTTTAAGCGATCAAACGTGCGTACAAGTACAAAATGATCGGTACGAAAAAAGACGAAACACTTGGATTGCTGCATGCAAAGAGATTGGCTGGGACGTCAGTGCGCCAAAGGGCTCGTTTTTTGCTTGGTTAAAGGTGCCTGAAGGGTATACATCTGAAACTTTTTCTGATGTATTATTAGAAAAAGCACATGTTGTTGTTGCACCCGGGAATGGCTTTGGTGCTCACGGTGAAGGCTACGTCAGAGTCGGACTTTTAACAAGTGAGGAGCGGCTAAAGGAAGCCGCTGATCGTATCGCTGCCTTGCAGTTATTTGAAAAAAAGCCATTGACAACGTAAAAAAATGGTGCGATAATTCAGGCAATATTTAAGAAAATTGAATATTCTTATCAAGAGTAGGCAGAGGGACTAGCCCAATGAAGCCCGGCAACCGACTTCCATGAAGCACGGTGCTAATTCTTGCAGCAAGCGCTGAGAGATAAGATTCGGATGAATGAGACGAAACCTCTTTAACGCGCTGATCAAGCACTTAAAGAGGTTTTTTTATTGACCATATACAGGACGCAATCGAAAGGGGATTCCTAGTGAGTGAACTACTGGCAACATACGTACTAACACATCGAGAGGATGAACAAATAGACCGAAAAGCAGAGCAGATCGCACTTGGGTTAACGGTCGGGTCATGGACGGACTTGCCGCAGCTCAAAAAGGAGCAGCTGAAAAAACATAAAGGCCGTGTGGTGAGCGTAAAAGAACAGTCTCCCGCAAATGGTGGTCTGTATCAATCAGAGGTGACCATTGCTTATCCTGAGGCTAACTTTTCAGCTGATATACCAGCGGTGTTGACGACGATTTTTGGAAAGCTTTCACTGGATGGGAAAGTAAAGCTCGTCGATATTGAATTTTTGGAAAGGTTTAAAAGCTGTCTGCCAGGACCGGTATTTGGCATTGAGGGGATACGAAAGAAAGTAGGCGTGTTTGATCGGCCACTATTGATGAGTATATTTAAAGGCGTGATCGGCCGTGATATGGAGGATTTAAAAGAACAGCTCCGCTTACAGGCTTTAGGTGGAGTAGACTTCATCAAAGATGATGAGATTTTATTTGAAAGCCCATTAGCCCCTTTTGAAGATCGAATCAAGGAAGGAAAAAAGATATTAAAAGAAACATATGAAGAGACAGGACATCGCACGCTTTATGCTGTTAATTTAACTGGTAGAACTTTTGATTTGAAAGATCGAGCAAGAAAGGCAGCCGAACTCGGGGCTGATGCGCTTTTATTCAACGTTTTTGCCTATGGACTTGATGTCATGCAAAGCTTGGCTGAAGATCCAGAGATCCCATTGCCGATCATGGCACATCCGGCAGTGAGCGGTGCAATGACATCATCTCCAGACTATGGGTTCTCGCATTCTCTTCTTTTAGGCAAATTAAATCGATATGCTGGCGCTGATTTAAGTCTTTTTCCCTCTCCATATGGATCAGTCGCCCTTCCGAAAAAAGATGCCATTGGCATTTTCGAAGCATGTGTGAAAGAGGATACAGTTCAACAAACATTTCCTGTCCCTTCAGCAGGCATTCACCCGGGAATGGTGCCGATCTTAATCAAAGATTTTGGACTTGATCATGTCATTAATGCAGGCGGGGGAATTCACGGACATCCGCGGGGAGCAATTGGAGGAGGGAAAGCCTTTCGTTCGATCATTGATGCGGTGGTCAAAAAAGAGTCTATCGAAGAAAAAGCATCAACTTGTCAAGACTTACAAGCAGCACTTGATCTTTGGGGAAGGGTAGCAGAATAAATGAAAAAACCAATTGTATGTTGTGATTTTGATGGTACGATTACGAAAAATGATAATATCATTCGCATCATGAAACAGTTTGCTCCGAAAGAATGGACGAAATGGAAGGATGGTGTTCTAGCAAAAGAGATCACGATCCAAGAAGGCGTCGGGCAGATGTTTCAGTTACTGACGAGTGATCAGAAAGAAGCCATTCGGTCATTTATTTTAGAGGATACAGAGATTCGTGAAGGATTTGAACAGTTTGTCGATGATGTCAAAAAAGCAGACATTCCTTTCTATGTACTCAGCGGCGGTATGGACTTTTTTGTCTATCCTATCCTTGAAGGGATTGTCGAACAAGAGAATATTTATTGTAACCATGTATCATTTAAAGAAGACCATATTCAAATTGAATGGCCGCATGCCTGTGATTCAGAATGCCAAAATGGCTGTGGCTGCTGCAAGCCTTCCATTATTCGAGAACTGACGCAGGAAGATGATTTTATTATCATGATAGGTGATTCAGTGACTGATATTGAGGCAGCGAAACATGCGGATCTCACGTTTGCGCGTGATTATTTACTGAACGAATGTAAAGAGCTAGGGCTCGTACATAAAGAGTATGAAACATTTGTTGATCTAAAAGCGCAATTTGATCAAATAAAGGAAGTGAAGGAATGGCAGACGAGAAGAGTAAACGCTGGAAGGAACTAGCAGACGTCAAACGTGAATTGGCACAAAGAGACTGGTTTTACGGAACGAGCGGCAATTTATCGATAAAAGTGTCGGATGATCCCATCACGTTTTTGGTGACGGCAAGCGGCAAAGATAAAAGAAAAGAAACCGATGAAGATTTTGTTCTTGTTGATGCAGCAGGTCAGCCGGTTCATCCGAATCAGCCGCTCAGGCCATCAGCTGAAACACTGCTTCACACATACGTTTATGAGCGGACGAAAGCAGGATGTTGTCTTCACGTCCACACGATCGATAACAATGTCATTTCTGAGCTGTATGGTGATAAAGGAGAAGTTCGTTTTAAAGGCAACGAAATCATTAAAGCGCTTGGTTATTGGGAAGAGGATGCAGAAGTTGCTGTTCCTATTATTGAAAACCCAGCTCATATTCCGCACCTTGCAGAGCAATTTGCAGTGCACCTGACGGACGATGCTGGTGCTGTACTCATTCGTAATCATGGCATCACCGTTTGGGGGAAAACCGCATTTGAAGCCAAACGAGTCTTAGAGGCTTATGAATTTTTATTTACCTATCATTTGAAAGTAGCGCTTTATCAAAAGCAGCTTGTTAAATAAAAAGGAGGAAAAACACATGGCGACCATTTACATTCATAATGAAGAAAACACGTTACTTGAGAACGAACAAGAGGTCCAGGCGTATTTAGAACAGCAAGGGGTCATTTATGAACATTGGGATATTGAAAAACTACCAAAACAGTTATCAGAAAAGTACGATTTAACAGATGATGAAAAGGAAGAAATTTTAACTGTGTTTCAAGAGGAAATAAAGAGTATCTCTGAGCGAAGAGGATACAAAGCGCAGGATGTGATTTCATTATCAGATGCGACCCCTAACCTGGATGAACTGCTTCAAAACTTTAAACGTGAGCATCATCATACGGATGATGAAGTCAGATTTATCGTGAGCGGTCATGGAATCTTTGCCATTCAAGGCAAAGACGGCGTCTTTTTTGATGTGAGACTGAATCCAGGTGATTTAATTTCTGTGCCCCCGAATATTCGTCACTACTTTACACTTCAAGAAGATCGTCAAGTCGTCGCAGTTCGCATATTTGTCACAACTGAGGGCTGGGTGCCAATTTACGAAGAAGAAACGGTTTAATAGTGGGAGCTGATCATTTCGCATGAGGCGGAAGATCAGCTTTTTTTTAGGAAAATAGACATAAAATGAGAGAGAAAATAGTTGATTTTGGTCTTCTGCATAGGATAAAATTCTGTTTAATCAATGTGTCAGTCCTGTCCAATTTTGAAGTTTACCCCCAGAATTCATTGGGTAAAAGGTCTTTAGGCTGTAAAAAATTAAATAAAATAAGCATATTTAATTTAATTTACAAATAAAGTATAATTTTGGTGTCGGATCATTTAGAGCGTAGACAGACGAATTCATAGCGGGAGCTGAGATCATGAATATTTATGTACGGAAAGAACAGCTATTAATGTCAATTGATGAAAAGAGAAGACAAATGGTAGAAGCTGCTCAAGTAGAAGGCTATACAGGTGAGACGACAATTAAATATAGCCAAGAACTGGACAACCTGATGAATGAATATCAGTATCTTCTTTTTCATGAACAACAATCTGTTGCTTCCTTTCATGATCTTGTATCACAAATGAGTCTCCTTTCTGTCAATCGTCCTTCTTATTGACATCAAAAAACCGGTCTTGCCATTAGCAAAACCGGATGAATGCGTCAGCTATTAGTGTGCAGAAGGGAGCATGATGATCACGGTTGTTCCTTTATTCACTTCGCTCTCGATATCGATTGTCCCCCCATACATCGAAATGATTCGTTTACACACAACAAGCCCAAGACCTGTTCCTTTTTCCTTCGACGTAATAAAAGGGAGGAAGATATGTTTCAGCATCTCTTCTGGTATACCTTCACCTGTATCTTTCACTTTTATGATGACCTGTTCTTTTTCAGCCTCAATGACAATCTTCAAATGACCGCCATTTGGCATCGCTTCTAACGAGTTTTTCGCTACATTCAATACCACTTGTTTAATGTGATCCTTCGTGCAATACACGCCAACATCTTGAATGGTATTGATTTGCAAATCAACCTCGACATTATAAAGGTTCGCCTCAGAAAATACAATGGGCATGATCTCACTCACAATTTCTTTCACAGAATTATTTTGCCACTTTTCAGCCGTTGGTTTTCCTAGCACAAGAAACTCACTGACGATTTGGTTAATCCGTTTAATTTCTTCCTCGATGACAGAAAAATAAAGCTGATCCTCTTCTGAACGATACTTCTTTTGCAAAAGTTGAATAAACCCGCTAATGCCTGTTAATGGATTGCGAATTTCATGCGCTGTACTTGCCGCAAGTGTTCCAATGAGTTCAAGTTTTTGTGCTTCATTTTGGTGGCGTTCCTGCTGGGTTTGTCGTCTTAAAATGATATATTGGACGAGTGTGAATAAGATATTTAAGAGAATAAATGCACTGGATAAAGGAAACAGCATCACAGACAGTACTTCACTTGTTGTCGCACGCTGCGGAAAAACCTCCAGCTTCCAGCTGTTTTCATCTAAATATGTAGACACGGTGCTATCACTTTCAGATGCTGGCTGTGGACCACTTGTAAACACAACGTCTCCATTTTGATTCAGCATCTTAAAATGAAGCTCTGGGTTTAATACATTCATAATATTTCTTAAATAATCAATTTGAATCGCAGCGACTAGCACATCCGTGACTTCGTCGTTCTCATTCAAAACAGGGACACAAATGGAGAGAATCCGCTGCTTAGTAATGCGGCTTACATAGTTATCTGTAATGACGGTCTGTTTTGTGACTTGAATACGTTTAAAGTAATCTCTAAATGACAGGTTGATTTTTTCCTTTAATGGTGTGGTGCTGGCTGTGACATTTCCTTTTTGGTCTAGGAGATACAGGCCTGAAAAACGAGGTTCTTGTTTATAGATTTTCTCTAGGATGTTTTGTACTCTTTTCGCTTCAAGCGGCTGGTCAAATCCCATGGCAAGGGAAGTTAATCTTGCTTCTGTTTCACTGATTAAATAATTCATTTGGTTTTTGTGAATATTTAACATAAGTGTAGCGGTTTGTTTGTTTTTTACATCAATTTTCTCAGTTTCTTTTTCGTAGATAAAATAACTAATGATGAGGGTTGGAATCACGACCAAAATAAGGTAAAGCTTGATCTTCTTCCAAAACCCTTTCAGTATACTCATGATTCATCGCTCCAACGTATTACCTAATAGACTTATTATAGCATTGAACCTATCTTTATTACGATGACTTGTGAGATTTTTAAAAAATTAGGTGATTCGTTCTGGTCTCTTTTTCATGCAAAAAATGGATCAACATGTTGACATTTTACTTATTGTTTATTAATGTCACATTAGTGGGTTGCATTTCATAAAGGATGATAAAAAATGGAAAATCATAATGTTGAGAAATCTTTGAAATTATTTATTGTACTATCACGTGCCTATCGCTCCATTAATCACCACATGAACAAACATATTGTGAAGCACGGTCTGAATCCGACTGAATTTGCTGTATTAGAATTGCTGTATCATAAAGGTGATCAGCCGCTTCAGCAAATAGGTGATAAGATCTTACTCGCAAGCGGAAGCATCACGTATGTGGTTGATAAATTGGAGAAAAAAGAACTCCTTAGCCGGAAAGCTTGTGCAGAAGACCGCAGGGTGACATTTGCACATATTACGGAGCAGGGAAGAGCTTTACTTGATGACATCTTCCCAGATCATGCAAAAGAGATTCACGAGATGATCAGTGTGCTTAGTGAAGAGGAAAAGGATGCCTGCATCGATATGCTTAAACATGTAGGACTGCGTGCCAAGCATTTATATGATCATAAAGAATAAACACATAAAAAGGGAAGCCGTTGGCTTCCTTTTTAGTATGTAGACTAATCCTCGCATATGGTGTCAGTCCTGCGCACCGATAAACGACAAGCGCTTTCAATCGCGCTCATAAGAAAAACAAAGGACTAAAATAAACATCATTTTAGCCCTTTGTCATGATCTGAAAGGAAGCTAGTGGCTTCCTATTTATTTTGCTTTTTTCTCAATTGGCAAAATAAGAACTTCGACGCGTCTGTTTTTACTTCTGCCTTCTGCGGTATCGTTAGAGGCAATCGGTTTAAATTCACCGTAACCTTTTGTGCTAAAGTTCTCTTGGTCTAGGTTGCTGTTTTCAAGGAGAATATTTAAAAAGTTGACCGCACGAATGGCGCTTAAATACCAGTTGGATTCAAATTCAGAATTCCGAATCGGAACGTTATCTGTATGTCCGCTAATGACGATGTCACGAGCAGGGTTAATGACGAGCAACTTGGATATTTCTTTGGCTAACGGAACATCCTGCGAGCGGATCACCGCTCGCCCAGAATCAAAGAAGATGCTGTCTTCAATTGTAATAAGCAGACCTTCATCCGTCAGCTTTGTTTCAAGCTTCGAACCAAGTTTTTTATCCGCAATGAATGAATCTACTTGCTTTTTAACCTTTGTTAATACCGCTTGGTCACGAGCTTTCGCTTTTGCTTCTTCTTCTTCATCTTCTGCTGATTTTTTGGTTTGATTGCTGTTTTCTGTTTCTTCGGTGCTCTGCATGCTTGATTGGTCCATTACGCCAGTGCCGCCAGTAAAGACAACATTAAACGATTTAGCCATCTGTTCATATTTTGCCGCATCAATGGAGCTAGATGCAAACAGCACAATGAAGAGGGCGAGAAGAAGCGTAAGAAGATCGGCGTAAGGGATCAGCCAAGACTCATCTACATGGTCTTCATGATCATGTTTTTTACGTTTCCTAGCCATTCTGTTTTTCTCCTTCTTCAATGACAAGATTTGCACGTTCTTTTGCTGGTAAGTACATCAGAAGTTTTTGCTCAATGACCTTTGGAGACTGGCCTTCAAGGACAGAAAGAATCCCTTCAATCATAATGAGACGAAGCTTTACTTCTTCCTTTGATTTACGCTTCAGCTTGTTGGCAAATGGATGCCACAACACATACCCTGTAAAAATCCCAAGCAGTGTGGCGACGAAGGCAGCACTAATCGCATGTCCAAGTGCTTCAATGTCTCCCATGTTTGCAAGTGCGGCAATAAGTCCGACAACGGCACCAAGTACCCCTAGAGTCGGAGCGTATGTACCAGCTTGTGTAAAGATTAATGCGCCTGACTGATGTCTCTCCGACATGGCATCGACTTCTTCAGTTAAGACGTCGCGAATAAATTCAGCACTTTGACCGTCAACTGCCATGCTTAAGCCGTTCTTTAGAAAATCGTCATCGACTTCCTCAAGATTTGCCTCTAATGCCAAAAGACCTTCACGACGAGCAATTTGTGCCCAGTTTGAAAATAGAGGAATCATTTCTTGTATCGTTGGAAGCTTGCTATCTTTGAAAATTTTGCCGAATAATTTTGGTGTTTTCTTAATTTCACTAGATGGGAAGGCAATGACAACAGCTGAAATTGTCCCAACCACAATGATCAATATAGCCGCCGGGTTGATAAGAGCGGTTAGACTCACACCTTTCAAAACCATACCGACACTCAGTGCAATAAATGCTAAAATAATACCAATTAACGATGTTTTGTCCATTATCTCACCAAATCCTTTAACTATCTTTTTCTATAGTTAATATCGGTGTCTTCTAGAAGGGTTTTAGTCAGAATATAAAATTAAGACAGTTTATGTGAAGAAATTTTGACGAAAGCGCTTTCTGAAAGCCGTAAAAAAAGAAACTCCCTCATATAAAAGGGAGTTTTCAGCGTGTAGACAAACCCTCGCATTCTTTGTCAGTCCTGCGCTCTGGTGCTCACGAATGCCAAATTCGCTCCGCACAAGTAGCTGTCCTTCCTAGACTGCAAAGGTTTTCTATCACGCTGAAAAGAAGACAAAGGGCTAAAATCAAGTTCATTTTAGCCCTTT
Organism: Bacillus sp. JUb11; assembly: GCF_024807925.1. NCBI lineage: Bacteria > Bacillati > Bacillota > Bacilli > Caryophanales > Bacillaceae > Bacillus > Bacillus sp. JUb11. The sequence goes on from NZ_JANUEZ010000010.1 coordinate 44,660, forward strand.
GTCAACAATCTGGAAACTTCATCTTTTTTGAGCTGTTTCATCTAAGAGCAATTCTTTTAATTTTTCTTCATGTATGATTTTGATCAAATCGTAGTTCCAATTGATCATGTGATCCATGTAATCCACCTCTTTTTCTTTTATCGTAAAGGAAAAGAGGCGGGGGAGCGTCGGCGCTCAGATGGAATTTAGACACTGCAACATGATGGAGCTGAAGATCCTCCTTAGGATGTACTTAGCTCTTTTTCACAACAATTTCGTCATGTTCAACATCGACTGTAAATCCAGTAAGTTGTTCTTCTTCAAGCAAGATGTCCGTCATTTGATCCTCAACATGCTCTTGAATCGTTCTTCGTAACGGACGAGCCCCAAATGCTGGATGATAACCAAGTTCAGCGATTTTTTCTTTCGCTTCGTTTGTGACGTGAACAGTTAGATTTTGTTCTTTTAACTGCTCTGACAAATCTTTGAGTAGAAGATCCACAATTTTGACTAAATCGTCTTTATCTAATGAATCAAACTGAATGATGCTGTCAAAACGGTTCAAGAATTCCGGTTTGAAATAAGCGCTCAGTGAATCAATCAATGATTGTTCTTCGATGGCTTCTTCTTGTTCAGACTGGAATCCGACTTTGACTGCTTTTTTATCTGTGCTGCCAGCGTTACTTGTCATAATGATGACTGTGTCTTTAAAGCTGACGGTTCTGCCTTGGCTGTCTGTTAGACGGCCATCTTCCATGATTTGAAGGAACATATGCTGGACATCAGGGTGCGCTTTTTCGATTTCATCGAGCAAAATGATGCTGTATGGTTTTCTGCGAACCTTTTCCGTGAGCTGTCCGGCTTCATCATGTCCAACGTAACCAGGAGGAGAACCGATGATTTTGGACACGGAATGTTTCTCCATGTATTCACTCATATCTAAACGAATGATCGCTTCTTTTGAGCCAAATAATTCTTCCGCTAATGTTTTAGACAATTCGGTTTTCCCGACGCCTGTTGGCCCAACGAATAGGAAGGAGCCAGTTGGTCTGTGTTTTGATTTTAAGCCGGCTCTGCTTCTTTTTACGGCTTTCGCCACTTTTTCAACCGCATGTTCCTGACCAATGACGCGGGCTTTTAAGCGGACATCAATTTCTTTCATTTTTGTTTGTTCGTCTGCTTGTAGTTTGCCGACAGGGATACCTGTTTTTTGTTCTACAATCGACTGAATGTCCTCAGCTGTGACGACATGTTCTTTGTCATTTGTTTTGTTTTGCAATCTCGCTTCAATCGCTTCTTCTTCGTCTCGAAGCTTCGCTGCTTTTTCATAGCGTTCTTCATTTAAAGCGGCTTGTTTTTCAGCGGCAATTTGCGCAAGACGGTTTGTTAATTCATCTTCACTTGCTGCATCAATGGAGAGATTCGCTTTTGAACCTGCTTCATCCATTAAATCAATGGCTTTATCTGGCAAGTGGCGGTCTTGAATATACCGCGAAGATAATTGAACACACGCTTTAATGGCTTCGTCAGAATAGGTGACGCCATGATAGGCTTCATACTTATCCTGAATGCCTTTTAAGATCTCGAATGCTTCATCCTGTGTTGGCTCATCAACGATGACAGGTTGGAACCTGCGTTCAAGGGCAGCATCTTTTTCAATCTGACGATACTCTTTTAATGTTGTCGCACCTACTAGCTGCAGTTCCCCTCGAGCTAGAGCTGGTTTCAAAATGTTTCCGGCATCCATTGACCCTTCGGCAGAGCCTGCGCCTACAAGAAGATGAATTTCATCAACGAATAAGATGATATTTTTACGGCTTTGCAATTCTTTGATTAATTGCTTCATCCGTTCCTCAAATTGACCACGTACACCTGTGTTTGCCACAAGTGAAGAGACATCTAATAAATAAACTTGTTTGTTCTTTAATTTATTTGGTACATCTCCATTTGCAATTTTTAGTGCTAGTCCTTCGGCTATGGCCGTTTTACCAACACCAGGTTCACCAATGAGGACAGGATTGTTTTTATTTCTTCTATTTAAAATCTCAATGACTCTTGTGACTTCTTCATCACGGCCAATGACAGGATCGATTAAACCAGCATGTGCGCCATCCGTTAAGTTCCGGCCAAGCTCATCGAGTAAGCCTTTTTGTTTAGGCCGCTCTTGGCTCGTCGCATGTCCTGCTTGCTCAGAGAAGAATGAACCGCCCCCGAAAAGGTTAGGACCCATTTTCATTTTTGACTGTTCCATCAAAGAGGTATAGCAGTCTTCACATAAAACCATTTGGCTACGGGACGAATTTACTTGCATATTCAGGCGAATAGTTGCTTCATTTACTTGACAATGTTGACAACGCATGAGCCATGACCTCCTTAAAATAAAGTTTGACTTTATTTGACCAATGAATGTTAAATAAAATGGTCTGTTGTTTGACCATCTTTGACTATAGTATACTCTGACCTATTTTGACTTTCAACTGTTTTGCTCATAGCTGAATGAAAAATCCTTTTTTGCATTTAATCATGGTTTGTCCTTCTTTTCAAGGAACTTGTTTCATAGGATAAAAAAGAGACAATCGAAAGTGATGGGTGCGGAGGGGTCATATGAAACGTTCAAATGAATCCGCTTTTCAGCTTGCCTTTGTATATGTAGGAACAGTGGTTGGAGCTGGGTTTGCGACAGGAAAAGAAATCGTAGAATTTTTTGTTCGTTTTGGCTGGATTGGATTGATCGGGATTTTGATTAGCGGTGTTATTTTTACCGGCCTTGGCGCAAAAATGATGCTTATTTCCAAACGAATTGAAGCGGAGTCTTATCAAGATATGAATCGGTTTTTATTTGGAGCTGCTGCGAGTCGATATATTAACATCGTCATGTTTTTTATTTTACTAGGTGTGACGTCAGTGATGATTTCTGGCGCAGGCGCTATTTTTGAAGAACAACTTGGCATCTCAAAAGAATATGGTATTTTTTTAACGATTATTTTAAGTGTCATTGTCCTTTTTAAAGGTTCAAAAGGGTTATTTGGTGTCAATGTACTTGTCGTTCCAATGCTGATTTTCTTTTCGCTGATTGTGTTTCTAGACTCATTTGTGTTTAGTAGCGGTGAAAGCCACGTTCTGAGGCTGCAAATGGGAGAGGGCGAATGGATGTTGTCTGCGATTTCATATGGTGCATTTAATTTAGCGCTGTCTCAAGCCGTATTAGTGCCGGTCGCAAACGAAATGACATCCGAAGCTGTGATAAAAAAAGGAGCGGTGCTTGGGGGTCTGATGCTGACACTCATTCTGCTCGCCTGCTTTTTATCCCTTTCTTCATTAGAAATGCTGGAAGCGTATGATATTCCGATGGCCCAAGTGGTGTATCAAGTCGCAAACTCCATTCATCTCATCTATTTATTCGTGATCTTTGGTGAAGTCTTTACATCCGTTATAGGGAATTTATACGGTCTCGAAAGACAGGTGAGGGCGTATATCCGATTGAACAGTATGTATACGATATCCTTTATTCTGCTTTGCTGTTATGTCATCAGTAAAATTGGATACGGCACACTCATTTCAACGGTTTACCCTGTTTTTGGCTATGTCAGTATCTTTTTTATCCTCTTTCTTTGTCTGAAAAAAGTGCCTGCATCACGTGATAAGTAAAGAAGGGATAGCTTGTACACCAATTATGTGGTACACTATCCTCTGTGAAAATTGAACAAAAATCCGTGAAAACGGGAGAGGTTCTAGCAAAACCCTCTATAAAAAACTAAGGACTTGCCGTATCCTTGGATGTGGCATTTTTTATTTTTTATGGCTGGGACACCTCATACACATGTAAAGGTGTCTTTTCTTTTGAGAAAAATAGGGGTTTTCATGAACCTTTCAGATGCAGCTTTGTGCGGAGGTACGGATCTGCAAAAGGAGGAAAAGGAAAAATGAAAAATGAAAAAGCGGTCGTTGTCTTTAGCGGGGGACAAGACAGTACGACATGTTTACTATGGGCACTTCAACAATTTAAAGAGGTTGAAACGGTAACCTTTCATTATAATCAGCGTCATCAAGAAGAAATTGATGTCGCCAAAAGAATTGCTGACAAGCTAGGTGTGAAAAATCATCTATTAGATATGTCACTTTTAAATCAGCTTGCACCCAATGCCTTAACAAGAGATGACATTGATATTGAAGAAAAAGAAGGAGAACTGCCTTCCACATTTGTTCCGGGGAGAAACTTAGTTTTCTTATCATTTGCATCCATTCTTGCGTATCAAATTGGAGCACGTCATATTATCACGGGTGTGTGCGAGACAGACTTTAGCGGCTACCCAGATTGCCGAGATGAGTTTGTGAAATCTTGTAACGTCACCGTGAATTTGGCAATGGAAAAACCATTTGTCATCCATACGCCGCTCATGTGGCTGAATAAAGCTGAAACGTGGAAACTGGCTGATGAACTGAATGCGCTAGATTTTGTGAAAAATGAAACGCTCACTTGCTATAATGGCATCATTTCTGATGGCTGCGGGGAATGTCCTGCATGTAAACTTCGGAAAAATGGCTATGACACTTATATGGACATGAAGGAGGCGAACTAAATGCTTTCTCAAATCTATCCACAGACGAATCATCCATTTTCGTTTGAATTAAATAAAGATATGCATGTATCGGCAGCCCATTTTATCCCGAGAGAAGATGCTGGCGCTTGTAGCCGCGTACATGGTCATACGTATACGATTAACATTACGATTGCAGGAGATCATCTAGATGATTCAGGTTTCCTTGTGAATTTTAGCACGCTAAAAAAACTCATTCATGGACAGTACGACCATACACTGCTCAATGACCATGAAGAATTCTCATCAAATGATCCATATGCGATGCCAACCACTGAGGTTGTCGCAAAGACTGTGTATGATAAAGTGGCCGCATATTTAACGACTTTAGCGAACAAACCAGTATGTGTTCAAGTTTTTGTCAGAGAGACACCAACAAGCTACTGCATTTACCGTCCGAAACGAGTTGAGCTCAATGACTAAAGCGATTCCTGTCTTAGAAATCTTTGGTCCGACCATTCAAGGAGAAGGAATGGTTATTGGTCAAAAAACCATGTTTGTCAGAACGGCTGGCTGTGACTACTCCTGCAGCTGGTGTGATTCATCTTTTACATGGGATGGATCAGCTAAGCATGATATTCAGTGGCTTCAGGCAGAGGACATTGTAAAAGAGCTGAAGAGAATAGGTGGAAAGGCTTTTTCTCATGTCACCATTTCAGGTGGGAATCCTGCGCTTTTAAAACAAATGGAATCACTTATTGATTTATTGCATGAAGAAGGAATTGATACGGCGCTTGAAACGCAGGGAACGATGTATCAAGATTGGTTTTTGAAGATAGATGATTTAACCATTTCTCCAAAACCACCAAGTTCAAATATGAAAACAGATTTTACGAAACTTACACGTATCATAGATGAATTGAAAAATGGAAACAGATTGCAACATGCAAGCCTGAAGGTCGTGATCTTTGATGATCTTGATCTAGCCTATGCAAAGGATGTTCATGCGAAATACCCAGAACTCCCCTTTTATTTGCAGGTGGGAAATGATGATACAACAACAGCTGATGATGCGTACTTATTAACGCACTTATTAAAGAAATACGAAATGCTTGTAGATCAAGTAGCGCAAGACCCTGATTTGAATCGTGTGAGAGTCTTACCACAACTGCACACGCTATTGTGGGGAAATAAACGAGGCGTATAGAAAGGAAGAGACAAAATGACGACAAGAAAACCAGAAGAATTAGAAGGTGTCACTTTACTAGGAAACCAGGGGACCAATTACTTGTTTGACTATGCACCACAAGTGCTTGAAACGTTCCCGAATAAACATACGAATAGAGATTATTTTGTGAAATTCAACTGCCCAGAATTCACATCCCTTTGCCCGCAAACAGGGCAACCAGATTTTGCGACCGTGTATATCAGCTACATCCCAAATGAAATCATGGTCGAAAGTAAATCATTAAAATTATATTTGTTCAGCTTCCGTAACCACGGTGACTTCCATGAGGATTGTATGAATATTATCATGAACGACCTCATTGAATTAATGGACCCAAGATATATCGAAGTGTGGGGCAAATTTACACCAAGAGGCGGTATTTCAATTGATCCGTATACGAACTACGGAAAACCTGGGACAAAGTATGAAGAGATGGCATCGTATCGTATGATGAATCACGATATGTATCCAGAAACGATTGATAATCGCTAATAAATAAGAAAAGACATGTGGATGACATGTCTTTTTTTATGGAATAGATTATGATGGCACATAAAAAAAGAGAAGAGTCATGTCACTCTTCTCATACCAATAGGAATAGAACTTGCTAGGACGGCTGGGGGCTACCAGCTCGTATGTATAGTATACACGACAGAACGTATGTTTGTAAAGGTGTATCATACTTTTATTCTTCATATATTTACTTTAAGATAAATTTGAAACGAGCGAATGAAAATGGAGGCGTTTGTGTTGGCAAACAAAGAAGACAAAACAGAGAAGCTGCTAATGGAATTAAGGGAAGAGCTTCAGATGCTTGAACATCAAAACAAAGAACGATATAAATGGAGTGCCTCCACATTACTTGGAGTGATCGCCCTTTTAATTGATAAAGGCGTGATAACACCTGAAGAAGTTGATATGTACAAAACAAAAGCGGAAATGCAAACCTTTCACGCGCAAAAAGACTGACGCCACTTTATATGGTTGTCAGCCTTTTTCATATGTGATTGTCAAAAGAGAACAGAGCTGTGACACGAGTCAGCTTTGCTGTGTATATCTTTATGTAACGGTAGTCTGAATTGAGGATTGCAAATTAATGTACGGAGTCTTTGATGATTTTATAGTTTTTATGATTAACGACTGTTAGTGAATCCAGTTCTAAATCTCTATAGTTGTCCATAATGGTGACATCCACAATAACAGAGTTTTCATTCACTTTTTCAACTACACCTGTTAAACCATTTCTAAATTCGATCACATTCCCAATTTTTGCAATCTTCAACCGATCCCTCTCCTTTAAAAACAGATTTCATTCCCTATTAAAAAGTATTTTGCAATATTTTCATACCAATGTAAAGGATAAAGACGTTTTTCTTTCGTTTTCGTTGTACGCTTTGAAAACGAATGGTATATTTAATATTTGATCAAGGCTGAAAAGGAGCGATTTTTTTGACTGAAGAACACATCAACACAATACTAGAATCATTACGGAATGGTACTGAAAAACAAGTGACCATTCAAAAGGATGATTTTTTAACATTTCGTTCTGTATTGGTCAATCAAGATGATTTTAAACATTTTCGCGGAATCGCCAAGCATGGTGGAGATGTTATTTTTGAATATCTTAAAGAAGCAAGAAGCTAAAGCTTTTTCTCATTCATGAGAAAAAGCTTTTTATTTTGGTTCTTTTGTCACACTTCAAACCAGCTTGATACATATGAAAAGAAAATGTAATAACCCATAATCAGGAGCATAAGGATGATTATAGGCTAAAAAGAGACTATATTAAACGCTTACATTACCAGTTCATGCGTATTTCAACTAGGACATGCCATTTAATGACGGAATTTGGACAGGCATGAAAATCTTTGTGCGTGAAAATAGAAGAAGCTCTTGTTAGAGTGGACAAGTATCTTACGGCCTACATTAATTAAGGGAGGAATGAGGCGAATGATCAAAATTCATACAGCTCTTTTTGCCATCCTTATGCTCATCTCAGCGATCAAGATGGACAATATACAAGAGCAAGAAGGCACATTAAGTCAGAAACTTGAACAAGCACCTGAAAAGCATCAGCTTTCATATATAGATCAAGATGAAAAGCATACCGTGATCCCAGCGTTTTCAGAGGAGAAACATCAGCCGAAAGTGAAAATGCTAAGCACGTCAACAGAGGAGAAGGCATCTAAACCGAAGCCGAAGAAAAAGGAAACGGCAAAGCCAGCAAGCTCAAGAAATCAATCACACTATTCTAATGAAGAAATGGACTTGCTTTCTCGGTTGGTACATGCCGAAGCAAAAGGTGAATCTTACGCAGGGAAAAAAGCGGTAGCAAGCGTCGTCTTAAACCGCGTGGAACACCGCTCTTTTCCTGACAGTGTCAGAGGCGTGATTTATCAGCGAAATGCCTTCCAGCCCGTATCAAATGGAAGTATCAATGATAAGGCAGACCAGGATTCCGTAAAAGCTGTGAAGCAGGTTGTCAAAGAAGATGACAGAACAACAAAGGCGATTTATTTTTATAATCCAAAAACGGCGACAGATAACTGGATTCGTTCTCGTAAAATTGTAGAACGCATTGGCCGTCACGTGTTTGCAGTGTAAAGAAAAGCAGCGATCAATCAGTCGCTGTTTTTTTGTCTTCAATTATTAAAATATTTTCAGGACTTGTCTCATAGAATGTGAAAAGAATTTGCTTTTAGACAAGGGGAGGCTACATGAATCGATTTGTAAAAGGGGTCATTCTGCTATCTGTCGCAGCTTTCATTGCTGAGTGTATCGAGTTTTTAGTCAATATGATTTTAGCGAGAGAGCTTGGAGAACATGGAATGGGTTTATATATGAGCATCCTTCCCATCATCATGCTTGTTCTTGTGATCGCCAGCTTAGAGCTGCCAGTCTCCATTTCTAAATTCATTGCAGAATCGCATGAGCGGCTTCATAAAAGTATGCTTCGCCATGCATTTAAAATGACGCTTGTGGTGACATGCACAACAACGACAATAGCAGCCATTGTACTGCCTTTCATTCCTGTATTTCAATCGTATCATCCGCTGATGAAGGGATTGGTTCTGTCACTTATTCCAATCATCGCATTTACGTCCATTGCACGCGGTTATTTTATGGGCAAGCAGCAAATGGGTAGAATTGCTCTAGCCAATATGCTGAAAAAAACGATCCAGCTTATCTGTTTATTTTTGTTTTTTCATTGGTATTCGTTTGATATTGAAACAGCGGTGCTTATCGCGATTGGTGTGATTGTTGCAAGTGATCTCGTCGTCTTTATCTATTTATATTCCCAATACGTCATGGCGAAAAATGCTGTGAATGTCAGATCGGTTGAGTTAAGAGGGATTGACGTCAGAAAACGTTTGTTAGCAGTCTCCATTCCGACAACAGGTATGCGTATCTTTCATGCCATTGCTAATGCGGTTGAACCGTTTTTAATCAAAGGAGCCCTTGTTGCAGCGGGCATTTCTGGTACGCTTGCTGTTGATCATTACGGAATGCTTGCTGGCGTAGCGATGTCGATTGGGTTTTTTCCGGCGTTTATCGCTCATTCCATTATGATTGTGATGATTCCGAATGTATCAGAAGCCTATGCCTTGGGGCAGTATGATCTCGTGAAAAAACGTGTCAGACAAGCGATTCTCATTACGTTTGGATATGGGGTGCCAGCGGTGATGATCATGTATTATTTCGCTTATCCGCTCACGCAGCTCTTTTTTGACTCACCTCAAGCAGCCGTCTACTTGCAGCTGCTCTGGCCTTACTTCTTATGCCACCTGTTCGTCATGCCGTTTCAAGCGTGTTTAATCGGTATGGGTCTCATTAAAGATGTGTTCCTACATAATATATGGGTGCACGTGGTGTCGTTCTCTATGGTGTATTTCCTAGGGTCCATTGAATCCTTAAATATGATGGGCGTTATCTTAGGGATGAACACGGGGATGCTGCTTTTAACGGCTTTGCATTATGCAACGATTTGCAAGGAACTCGGCGTCTCCATGTTTCTTACATTGAAAAAAGCTTGAATGTCATGTGCAGCTAGCGGGCAAGCTATAGGAAAATCAGGAAGGAAGATGCTGATGAATCGTAAATATATACCCGCCAGTCTTCTCATGATGACCCTTCTTTTATTTCTGATGAGCATAGAGGCTGAAGCAAAAGAGCCTGTAATGGCGCCGAGGATAGAAGCTCCTACATTAACAGGTGAAACGCAGGTGATCCCGGTGAAAGGGAAGCGGACCATCCTGCATTTTTGGACAACGTGGTGCCCGTCCTGCAAAATGGAGCTGCCAGCTTTTGAACAGATCGTGAAAGAAAATCAAAGTGATGTAGACATACTGACTGTTAATTTACTTGGTGCTGAGCAAAGCAAGCATGCAGTTGCCCAATTTGTGAAAGACAGAAAGTTTACATTTCCGATCGTTCTCGATGAGCACGGCGAAATGATGAAGAAATACCAAATCATTACGATCCCGACGACCTTTTTCATCAATGAAAAGGGTGAAGTGGTCAAAAACCATGTAGGTCCGCTGACGAAAAAACAAATCAAAGAGTGGACAAATTTGTAGAACACAAGCTTTCTGTAAAGAACCAATGGGCGATCCATTGGTTCTTTTTTGTGTTCAATTACCTTTCAGATGAATAAAATGTGCTCAGAAAGAGGAAGAAATTTCGGACGCTAATAATGATAATTATTATCAAAAAGAAATTATAATAATTATTAATTGAAAATTGATCAGAACCTGTTATAATGAGTTACAGACCTATAAAAAGCTTGAAATAGCAGAAAATATAGATGGTAAACGGAACGGGCAACGATTGATAATGTGAAAATCATTATCAATTAGAGAGGAGAAAGTAATCATGAATGAGAATACAGCACTTTATCAAACGACAGATCAAAAGGGATCCAACTCGCTCTTTCAAAAATGGGCACAGCACGGGGAATTAATCGCAGCAGGCATTTCGGGAATTCTCATCTTGATTGGATGGTTTCTAAAGGATGAAACGATGTGGAGTATTCCTCTTTTCATTCTTGCTTTTGTTATTGGTGGTTTTGCAAAGGCAAAGGAAGGAATTGAAGAAACCATTTCATCCAAGACATTAAATGTAGAACTTTTAATGATATTTGCTGCGATAGGCTCAGCGATCATTGGCTACTGGGCAGAGGGCGCCATTTTAATTTTTATTTTTTCGCTTAGCGGTGCGCTAGAAACGTATACGTCAAATAAAAGTAAAAAAGACTTAACGGCCTTAATGAGTATCGCTCCAGATGAAGCCACTTTAATTGAAGAAGATGGCACCACCATCCAAATCGCTGCTTCTTCACTTACGCCAGGCGACCGTATTTTAATCAAAGCGGGCGAACGAATTGCAGCAGATGGTGTGATCATGAGCGGAAGAACAAGTGTAGACGAATCTGCCTTAACGGGTGAATCGGTGCCTCAGGAAAAAGGGCAAGGGGAAGATGTGTTTGCAGGAACAGTGAATTTAAATGGTTCATTAACAGTAGAAGTAACAAAACATAATGAAGAAACACTTTTTCATAAAATCATTAAGCTGGTGGAATCTGCACAAGAAAGTGTATCGCCAAGCCAAGCATTTATTGAAAAATTTGAAGGTGCCTATGTAAAAGGTGTGCTCATCACTGTAGCGATTTTAATGTTCCTGCCTCATTTTGTACTTGGCTGGAGCATGAGTGAAACGTTCTACCGTGCGATGGTGTTTATGGTAGTTGCCTCGCCTTGTGCACTTGTTGCCTCAATTATGCCAGCAGCTCTTTCACTCATCTCAAACGGTGCAAGAAACGGTATGCTTGTAAAAGGAAGTGTCTTTTTAGAAAAACTGGGCACAAGTACGATGATTGCATTTGATAAAACGGGTACGATTACAAGTGGAAAACCAGCTGTTGAAAAAGTGGTTTTGGCAAAAGGGCAAGATGAATCGACCTTTTATCATGCACTCTATCAAATTGAAAGTCAGTCAAACCATCCATTAGCTAAAGCCATTTCTGATATGGCAAAAGAGCATCATACAGAGCGGACAGCCCACGTAACCATTGAAGAAACATCAGGTTTTGGTGTGGAAGCACAATTAAATGAGGACACATGGCGGATTGGGAAGAAAGATTTTGCCGGAAAAGCTGCAATGGATCGTGACATTGAAGAGAATGGTGATGTTCTTTCATCCAAAGGATACACAGTTGTCTATGTCCAAAAAAATCAAGAAGTCGTCGGCTGTCTCGGTTTGAAGGATCAAATTAGACCTGAAGCCAAAAAAATGATTCAGGAGCTGAATGATTTAGGCATCCAAACCGTCATGCTCACAGGGGATCAGCAAAAAACAGCTGAAGCGATTGCAGAGGAAGCAGGCATCCAAACCGTTGTCGCTGAATGTCTTCCAGATGAAAAGGTACACGAAGTCAATCAACTGAAAAAACAAGGTGATTCGATCATTATGGTCGGAGATGGAATCAATGATGCACCTGCACTCGCCACAGCGGATGTTGGCGTCGCAATGGGCGGAGGCACAGATGTTGCTTTAGAAACAGCAGATCTCATTTTAATGAAAAATAACTTAAACAATCTAACAAAGATGATCCGTCTTTCAAGAAAGATGAACCGAATCATTAAACAAAACATCATCTTTTCATTAACAGTTATTTGTTTGTTAATCTGTGCGAATTTCTTACAAGTACTTGATTTACCTTTTGGTGTCATTGGACATGAAGGCAGTACGATTTTGGTTATTTTAAACGGACTTCGTTTGCTTCGTGCTTCTTAAGCAAATCACAAAAGCGCACTGGCTTTAGGTCAGTGCGCTTTTGTGCGAAATACAGTGAAAACTGATACAATAGATCAGTAGTCAAACGTGTGAGGAGGATCACGATGAATCGAATGAAAAACTTGTCTTCTTGGCTTAAGAAAAAAGACATTCAAGGTGCATTTATACATACAAAGGAGAATGTATTCTATCTATCTGGATACTTCACAGAGCCGCATGAAAGAGTGATGGGGCTGTTTGTTTTTCAGGAAGCAGATCCATTTTTCATTTTGCCTAAGATGGAAGTTGAGCAAGCAAAAAATGCGGGATGGGCTGGAGATCTCATTGGATATGAAGACCATGAAAACCCCTTTGATTTCATACAAAAGGCACTAGAAAAACGAGGAGTAAAAGCGACTCGCCTAGCGATTGAAAAAGAATCCATTCCTTTGCAAAGAGCAGAGCAGCTTCAAGCTGTCACTGGGGCAGAAACATTCGTCCGGGCAGAAGATGTGCTCAATCAGCTAAGACTAATTAAAGACGAAGCTGAAATTGAAACATTGAAAAAAGCTGCTCAATTGGCAGACGAAGGCGTCAAAATTGGGGTTCATGCCCTAAAAGAAGGGGTGACGGAAACCGAAGTTCTTGCTGTCATCGAATATGAACTGAAGAAAAAAGGCATTCAGGGCATGTCCTTTTCAACCATGGTACTATTCGGAGAAAAATCAGGAGAACCTCATGGAAATCCGGGGCAGGCAGCCTTGAAAAAAGGTGATTTTGTTTTATTTGACCTCGGCGTGATTGTGGATGGCTATTGTTCAGATATTACAAGAACCTTCATCTATCAAGAAGCGTCTGAACAACAAAAAGATATTTACAACACCGTCTTGAAAGCCGAATTGGCAGCACTTGATATGAGCCAGCCGGGTGTGAGGATTGGTGACCTTGACTTAAAAGCAAGAGGGCTGATCGCAGAAGCAGGATATGGCGATTACTTCCCGCACCGTCTAGGGCATGGACTCGGGGTTTCTGTTCATGAGTTCCCTTCTATGAGTCAAGCAAATGATGACCTTCTAAAAGAAGGGATGGTCTATACGATCGAGCCGGGTATTTATGTACCAGGAGTCGGCGGGGTTAGAATTGAAGACGATGTTCTCATTACAAAAGATGGCCCAGTCACCTTAACCAATTATCCAAAAGAGTTGACGATCATCAAGTAATGAAAAAAATCACGATGAACGTCCAAGTATTGGGAGCGTCATCGTGATTTTTTTGTCACTCTTTGCGATCCTTATCAACAAAAAAATCATCAATTGATTGAAACGGCTTGATTTTATGTTCTTTTCCTAAAGGATGTAGTGCGAATCGAGCAGAAAACAAAATAGTCAAACATAATATGATCCATATGATAATACCCATCTTGAATTCCCCTTTCCACCCAGTGATTTGTTCAGCTCACATACATCTTAAAGTATGAAACGCTTACCATATCAAGAGAAAGTAGGAGAAAAAATGCCTAACATAAGGGATATTGCGAAAAGAGCGGGTGTATCTGTTACCACCGTATCACGAGTGATGAATGATCATCCTTATGTCAAAGAAGAAAAGCGAGAGCGCGTACTTAGTGCGATGAAAGAGCTCAAATATACACGGAATATTCAGGCAGTGCATTTAGCAAAGGGCTATTCCAATATGCTTGGAATTGTACTTCCGACAATTGATCACTCCTATTTCAGCGGAATTGTCACAGGGATTGCAGAGAAAGCACAGGAGTGCGGAATGCATTTTGCCTTGTTTCAAACAGGATATGACCCATTAAAGGAAAAAGAAGCATTAATGAGCTTAAAAGAGCAGCGTGTGGATGGTTTAATCTTTTGCTCAAATGCATTAATTGATCGAGAAATTTTAAAGTGGCAGGAATCTGGTCCTATTATCTTTTGTCATCCTACTCCGCATGATACATGTTCATCGGTATCGATTGCGCATGATCAGGCTTTTAAGGAAGGGCTTGAACACTTAGCGGCATGCGGTCATGAGCGAATCGCAATCGTTCTTGCTAGAACAGAAGGGGAGAACAGCCAAGTTCGAATTCAGACTTATCAAGAAATGATGCAGTCGCTTGGGCAGGACATTGATGAAGAATGGGTCATTGAAGGAAAACTGACCATTTTTGATGGCAAGCAATTATTTACAGAATGGAAAGAGATGAAAAATCGTCCGACAGCCTTACTGATTACAAACGATGATGTCTCAGCAGGTTTTTTACTAGAGGCACAGCGTCACCAAATAAACGTTGGAGAATCACCAGCCATACTTGGCTTTCAAAACGATCAATTGAGTGAAGCATTGGGGATTTCTAGTATAGATATTCCTCTCAAACAAATGGGGCAGGAAGCATTTGACTTGTTTAATCGAGTATTACAAGGTGAGGCACCAGAAAAAAGGGTGCTGTCATATCGACTCGTTGAGCGCACAACGACTATTTTGAAAAACAATCGTTGACGCACGTTTCATCTGTTTTGTACGATAAGAAGGATTGAATAAGAAGGAGGTGGGGATGTTCATGGAATCCTTCACCGTTGATAAAGCGTTAAATAATAATGTCATCATCGCAAAACACCCTTCTTTAGGCGAAGTGGTCCTGATTGATAAAGGGATCGGCTTTGGGAAAAAATCGGGTGACGTTCTCGATCAAGCGGCATTTGAGAAAATGTTTGTGTTAAAGAATACAAAAGAGCAAACAGAATACAAACAATTGCTGCACCACATTAATGAGGACATGATTGAGCTTGCCAATGACGTCATTTATCATATACGAGAAAAAATGGGGCATCGTTTAAATGAGCATATTCATATTGCACTGACAGATCATATTGCCTTTAGTTTTAAACGAGTTAAGCAAGGCTATGATATCACCAATCCTTTTATGCTTGAAACGAAATCCTTATACCCGAAAGAATATGAGGTCGCAAAGGAAGTCGTGGAACTGATAAATGCGCGGCCAGATGTTGAAACAAAGCTGCCCGAAGGAGAGATTGGGTTTATTGCGCTCCACATTCACTCTGCTTTAACGAACCGGCCTTTATCCGAGGTCAACCGTCATTCGCAGCTCATGACACAAATGGTCCAAGTCATAGAAGATGCATTTCATATGAAAGTAGATAGAGAAAGTATTCATTATTTACGCTTACTGCGCCATATTACGTTTTCGATTGAGCGTATTAAACGGGAAGAATCATTAGAGGAGCCAGAAAAGTTGCTTCATCTATTGAAAAATGAATATCCTTTATGCTACAATACTGCTTGGAAAATGATCAAAATTTTGCAACATGCATTGAAAAAGCCTGTACAAGATGCCGAAGCTGTCTATTTGACACTTCACCTGTACAGATTGACGAATAAAATTTCATAGTTTCCTTGAAACGTGTAACTGATTCGATCAGGCATGAGTGACTTAAGGTAAATACAGGATAAGATCCTGTTATTTGCGCAACCTTATATCACCATGCCTTTTTTGTGTTCTGAAAGTGAAATGTAAACGGTTAATTATGAAATGTACGTCAGTGTGTAATTGAAATGCATGTTGTAAGCGAAAACAAAAGGAGGTTCAACCAGTGTTTAAATCACTTTTTGGTGTGTTGCAAAAAATTGGACGAGCACTTATGCTTCCAGTTGCGATCCTTCCTGCTGCTGGTATTTTACTAGCACTCGGAAATGCGATGCAAAATCCGCAGCTGATTGATGTCGCTCAATTTTTAAGCAATGATACAATTCAGCTTGTTGCTAGTGTTATGGAGAATGCGGGGAATATTGTCTTCTCGAATCTTCCACTCCTATTTGCTGTAGGGGTTGCCATCGGTCTTGCCAATGGAGACGGTGTGGCAGGGATTGCCGCGATCATCGGTTACCTTGTCATGAACGTAACGATGAGTGCCGTATTAATGGCCAACGGTTCCATTCCATCCGATTCAATCAAATTGGCTAAGTTCTTTAAGGAAAGTCATCCAGCGTATGTGAATATGCTCGGCATACCGACCTTGTCTACCGGCGTGTTTGGCGGGATTATTGTCGGGGTATTAGCCGCTTATATGTTTAATAAATTTTACAAAATTGAGCTCCCGCAATATCTTGGCTTCTTTGCTGGTAAGCGTTTTGTTCCAATCGTTACGTCGATTTCAGCACTTATTTTAGGGCTTTTGATGCTCGTCATTTGGCCGCCAATCCAAGGTGCATTGAACTCATTTTCAACTGGACTGCTTGCAGCGAATGAGCCGCTAGCTGCCTTTGTATTCGGTGTCATTGAACGCTCATTAATTCCGTTTGGTCTGCACCACATATTCTACGCACCATTCTGGTATGAATTTTTTAGCTATAAGAGCTTATCAGGAGATATTATCCGTGGTGACCAGCGTATTTTCATGGCGCAAATCAAAGATGGTGTTCAGCTGACAGCTGGGACATTCATGACAGGGAAATATCCGTTCATGATGTTTGGACTTCCAGCAGCAGCACTTGCGATTTACCATGAAGCAAAACCTAAGAATAAAAAACTTGTAGCAGGAATTATGGGGTCAGCGGCCCTTACTTCTTTCCTAACAGGGATCACTGAACCGCTTGAATTCTCATTCTTGTTTGTTGCACCGATATTATTTGCGATTCACTGTGTATTCGCTGGATTATCCTTTATGATAATGGATATTCTAAACGTGAAAATCGGGATGACCTTCTCAGGAGGGTTAATCGACTTCTTCCTATTTGGTATCCTGCCAAATAGAACCGCTTGGTGGCTTGTTATTCCAGTCGGTCTCGTACTGGCTGTCATTTACTACTTCGGATTCAGATTTGCGATTCGCAAGTTTAATCTGAAAACGCCAGGACGAGAAGATGAAGCAGCTGACGGTGCAAGCAGCGCTCAATCTGGAAAAGGCGATGACTTACCTTATGAAATTCTTGAAGCAATGGGTGACCAAGAAAACATTAAACACCTAGATGCTTGTATTACGCGTTTACGTGTCACTGTAAATGATCAGAAAAAAGTGGATAAAGACCGCTTGAAAAAGCTTGGCGCTTCAGGTGTCCTTGAAGTAGGGAATAACATCCAGGCCATCTTTGGACCACGCTCTGATAATTTAAAAACACAAATGCAAGACATTATTGCAGGGCGCACACCTCGACCAGCGAAAGACCCTTCTGCAAAAGAAGAAGTCAGTCAGCAGGTTGAAGAAGTCATTGCAAAACCGCTTCAAAACGAACAAGGGGAAGAAACGTTTGCTTCACCAATTACAGGGGAGCTGCATCCAATTACAGATGTGCCAGATCAAGTATTCTCAGGGAAAATGATGGGTGACGGTTTTGCTATCTTGCCAAAAGAGGGAACAGTGGTTTCACCAGTAAGAGGAAAAATCTTAAATGTGTTCCCAACAAAACACGCCATCGGCCTCCAGTCTGATGGTGGACTTGAAATCTTGATTCACTTCGGGATTGATACAGTCAGCCTCAAAGGAGAAGGATTTGAAGCATTTGTACAAGAGGGAGACCAAGTAGAAATCGGTCAAAAACTTTTAGAGGTTGATATTGATAAAATTAAGTCAGAAGTACCATCTTTAATGACACCAATTGTATTTACAAACTTAAGTGAAGGACAATTTATTGACCTTCAAGAATCCGGTGAAATCAAAGCTGGCCAAGAAAACATCATGAAAATTTCAAAATAATTTTCATAACTGCCGTTCTTGTTAGATGACAAGCTCGGCAGTATGATATAATATTGTGGATGTATGAAATGTATAAAAAGGAGATTGATAAAAATGGCTCAACAAACATTCAAAGTAACTGCAGATTCTGGAATTCACGCACGTCCTGCAACAGTTCTTGTACAAACTGCTAGTAAATATGATGCTGATATCAACTTAGAATATAATGGTAAAACAGTGAACCTGAAATCTATTATGGGTGTAATGTCTCTAGGAATTGCGAAAGGTGCTACAATCACAATCTCTGCTTCTGGTTCTGATGAAAATGATGCACTTGCTGCGCTAAAAGACACAATGAAAAGTGAAGGCCTAGGCGAGTAATGCAACAACTGAAAGGAATCGGTGCTTCAGCAGGCGTTGCGATTGCAAAAGCATATCGTCTGGAAGAACCAGATTTAACAGTTCACCAAAAAGACATCAATGATCCAGAGACAGAAGTGAAACGCTTTGAAGAAGCAATTCATGTTTCAAAGCAAGAACTTGAAGCAATTAAAGAGCATGCGCTAAAAGAACTTGGCCAAGATAAAGCGGATATTTTTTCTGCACACCTTCTTGTGTTAAGTGATCCAGAGCTGCTCAACCCAGTGAAGGATAAAATCACATCGGATAAAGTAAATGCTGAATTTGCTTTAAAAGAAACAGCAACAATGTTTGTTACAATGTTTGAAGCAATGGACAATGAATACATGAAAGAACGTGCAGCGGATATTCGCGACGTTACAAAACGTGTCACTGGTCATTTGCTAGGCGTTGACATTCCAAACCCAAGTATGATTTCTGAAGAAGTCATTATCATTGCTGAAGATTTAACACCTTCTGATACAGCTCAGCTGAACAGACAATTCGTCAAAGGTTTTGCGACAGATATCGGTGGTCGTACTTCTCACTCAGCAATTATGGCAAGATCAATGGAGATTCCAGCCGTTGTTGGAACAAAAGAAGCAACAAAAACGGTGAAAAACAATGATCTGATCATTGTTGATGGTATTAGCGGAGACGTCATCATTCAGCCTTCTGAAGATGAAGTGAAAGCGTATCAAAAAAAGCATGAAGACTACTTAGCTCAAAAAGCGGAATGGGCGAAACTTGTTGACCAGCCAACGGTCACAAAAGACGGCGTTCACGTAGAGCTAGCTGCAAATATCGGAACACCTGAAGATGTGAAAGGTGTACTTGAAAATGGCGGCGAAGCAGTTGGATTGTACCGTACAGAATTTTTATACATGGGCAGAGATCAGCTCCCAACAGAAGAAGAGCAGTTCGATGCGTATAAAACCGTTTTAGAGAAGATGGAAGGCAAAGCAGTGGTTGTCCGCACACTAGATATTGGTGGCGATAAAGAACTTCCTTACTTGCAGCTTCCAAAAGAAATGAACCCGTTCCTTGGCTATAGAGCGATCCGCCTTTGCCTTGAAGAGCAGGAGATTTTCAGAACACAGCTACGCGCGTTACTTCGTGCAAGTACATATGGAAACTTGAAAATCATGTTCCCTATGATCGCGACGTTATCAGAATTTAGAGAAGCAAAAGCTATTTTACTTGAAGAAAAAGAAGCATTGGTTGCTGCTGGTACAGAAGTATCTGATTCCATTGAAATCGGAATGATGGTAGAAATTCCATCAACAGCTGTTATCGCAGATCAATTTGCAAAAGAAGTAGATTTCTTCAGTATTGGAACAAATGATTTGATTCAATACACAATGGCTGCTGATCGAATGAACGAACGAGTGTCTTATCTTTACCAGCCATACAATCCAGCTATTTTACGCCTCATAACGCTTGTGATTGAAGCAGCGCATAAAGAAGGTAAATGGGTTGGCATGTGCGGTGAGATGGCAGGAGATGAAATCGCAATCCCGCTCCTACTTGGATTAGGATTAGATGAATTTTCAATGAGCGCAACATCGATTCTTCCAGCAAGAACGCAGTTAAGCAAGCTTTCTAAGGAAGAAGCTGCATCATTTAAAGAGCATATCTTATCACTTAGTACAACTGAAGAAGTGGTTGATTTCGTGAAAAAAACGTTTCAACATAACTAGGTGATGTAAACCAGACAGGTCAAACTGTCTGGTTTTTTTGTCGAATTTTATCATAATCAGTCATATCGCATGAAGAGAAGGGCATCCTAAAATAAAAAATGGAGGTGACCAGTTTGTCTTTCTCTAACTATAAGCCAGGTGATCAAGTATATGTGATTTATCGAAATCCACATGCAGCCAATGTCGCACAAATTAAAGAAGCGGAAATCGTTTCACATCCTTACAATGAGCAAGAGCTTGCGCTATTTCTACTTGAAACATATCACCCATTAGCCCCTGATGATGCCGTATTTCCAACATACGAAGAAGCAGAAGCCCTTTATCAAGATCTGTTTGAATAAGGGAGATTTTAGAAAGGATAGAAGCCATCCTGAGAGGTTAAAGTAACGGTATGAACCTATAAGGTAAGGATGTGCTAAATATGATCAAACCGTTCGTTCCTCAGCTTGTGTATATTGAACCTCGGGCGCTAGAGTACCCATTAGGACAAGAGCTGAAAGAAAAGTTTGAAGGTATGGGAATTGAAATTAGAGAAACAACCTCACACAACCAAGTGAGAAATATTCCGGGGAAAAATGATTTGCAAAAGTACCGTAATGCAAAGTCGACGCTCGTTATCGGCGTGAGAAAAACCTTAAAATTTGATACATCTAAACCATCTGCAGAGTATGCCATTCCGTTTGCGACAGGATGCATGGGGCATTGCCATTATTGCTACCTGCAAACGACGATGGGGAGTAAGCCGTATATTCGTACGTACGTCAATGTAGAAGAGATCTTAGATCAGGCTGAACAGTACATGAACGAGCGTGCACCTGATATCACGCGATTTGAAGCTTCATGTACATCCGATATCGTAGGAATTGACCATTTGACTCACACACTCAAACGAGCGATTGAATACTTTGGTCAAACCGATCTTGGCAAACTGCGCTTTGTTACGAAATTTCATCATGTAGACCATTTGTTAGATGCAAAACACAATGGGCGAACAAGATTCCGCTTTAGTATCAATGCCGATTATGTCATTAAATATTTCGAACCTGGAACATCACCACTCGATCAGCGGATTGAAGCGGCTGTAAAGGTAGCAAAAGCAGGCTATCCACTTGGCTTTATTATTGCCCCTATTTACATTCATGAAGGGTGGCAAGAGGGCTATAAAGTCCTATTTGAAAAACTCGATGCAGCTCTCCCTGAAGAAGTGAGACAAGATATCACCTTTGAAATGATTCAGCACCGTTTTACAAAACCGGCGAAGCGTGTCATCCAAAAAAACTATCCGAAAACAAAACTAGAACTAGATGAAGAAAAGAGAAGATATAAGTGGGGTAGATATGGAATTGGAAAATATATCTATCAAAAAGATGAAGAACAAGAACTTAGACAGACATTAGAATCATATATCGAACAGTACTTTCCGTCTGCAAAAATTGAATATTTTACTTAAAACAAGTCATTATGGCTTGTTTTTTCTATTTAAATTTTCTTACAACTATTGAATGCGGTACCAATTTTGCCGATATACACATTAAGATGCGAAAGTAGGATGTAGGGGTGATGAGATGTTTAAGAAACTTCAAGTGAGAATAGCTGTTTTCATCTCAGTTATTTTAATTTTAACCGTTGTCGCAGTTCAAGTGGGTTCCAATTTAGTATTAAGACCATTGATTGAACGAGATGCGAAAACAACGACAGCAGCAACGGCAGAAAGCATGAGAGACATCATAGCACTAAAGCTTGAGAATTACGGTGATACGATTAACAAATTGGCAACAAGTACACTTACTGAAGATTTTGCACAGAAACAAACAAAGCAGACATTGGCATTTGAAAACGATGAATTAAAAGGATTGCAGGAGCAGGATGAACTCATCTCGCTTGCCTATATAGGAACAAGTGATGGTAAAATGTTCGCTTTCCCGGAGTCCGATTTTGGTGAAGGGTATGATCCGTCTAAACGAGACTGGTATATTCAAGCAGCTGAAAAGCCTGACGAAGTCCTATGGACAGATCCGTACATTGATAAAGCAACAAATGAAATGGTCGTTTCAGCCACGAAGGCGATCGTACGAAACGGGAAAGTAGTCGGTGTCGCTGGACTTGACTTGAAACTGGCTTCCATTCAGTCTTATATAAAAGAACAAAAGATTCCTTATATGGGAACGGCTTTCTTAGTTGACGGCACAGGGACCATTTTGGCACATCCAACAGAGCAAGGAAAAAATATCTCAAAAGTCGCTTCTGTGAAAAAAGCGATCGACAACTCGGGTATTGATGATGACAAACAGCTGACCGTCATCTCAAAAATTAAAGAGGCAAACTGGACGATCGGTGTGAGCTTCGAGAAAAAGAAACTTCTTTGGATCACTGAACAAATGAATCAGACAAGTATCATTATTTCTGTCATTGCCATTATACTTGCCATGATTCTAAGCTACTTATTGGCTAGAAGCATTACAACACCAATTAAACGCCTCATCGAGCATGTTCGTAAAGTGTCTGAAGGCGATTTAACCAGCTCGCTTGAGTCGAAGTCTCAGGATGAGATAGGTTTCCTGACGAAAAGCTTTAATCAAATGACTGAAGGCATCAGGGATTTAATTGAAAAAGTGAAAGAGTCTTCAGATCAGGTTGTGAAATCAACGGATGAAGTGACACAAATTTCAAACGAGACCTTGCTGTCTAGTGAACAGATTGCAACGGCTATTCAAGAGGTCGCTGTAGGAGCGACGAAACAAGCATCAGAAGCGGAAACCATTAATGAAAAATCAGAGCATTTGTATGAAAAAGTTCGTCATATGGGTGAGCTTGCCACGCAAATGCAAACCAACTCAAAATCATCGGAAGATGCAAGCTATAGAGGACTTGATGCTCTTGGTCTGCTCGTCCAAAAATCAACACAAGCGAATGAAGAATCGAAGAAGGTAGAGCAAATGCTGCTTGACCTTGAGCATAAAACGAAAAATATTGAAAACGTCGTAACAGCGATCTCTGAAATCTCAGATCAAACGAATTTACTCGCACTGAATGCAAGTATTGAAGCAGCGAGAGCAGGAGAAAGTGGAAGAGGATTTGCTGTTGTTGCAGAAGAAGTCAGAAAGCTGGCTGAACAATCTGCAGAATCAACGAAACATATTAGTGAAACCGTAAAACTCATTCAAGATGAATCGAAAAAGGCAGCTGAAGCGATGACAGCAGCAAGCAAAATGAATGAAGAACAAGGTGATGCCATCAATTCAACAGGAGAGGCACTCAGCAGTATCACAATGGAAATGCAGGCACTTGTCGGCTCCATTGACAGCATTCATACACAAATCAATGAAATGACTGAAGAACAACAGAAAATGAATGATTCCATTCAAAGTATAGCGGCCATTTCACAAGAATCCGCCGCTTCAGCTGAGGAAGTACATGCTTCCACAGACGAACAAGTACAAGCTTTAGAAAGAACGAAAACTTCAACAGAAATGTTGAACGAATCAAGTCAGGCACTGCGTCAGGCAGTCAATCGGTTTAAACTATAATCTTGCAGAAAAGAACCTTGCCATGTGAGCAAGGTTCTTTTTGTATGATAAAATATGAACAGAGGAGGGTGCCAACATGCATGTTAATCTATCTGGAAAAAAAGCATTGGTCGCTGCAAGCAGTCAAGGTATCGGTAAAGCCATTGCCTTTCATCTTGCAAAAGAGGGAGCAGATGTGATGCTCTCGGGAAGACATGAGCACACGCTGCAAGAAGCGGTCAAAGAATTATCCCCGCTTGTAAAAGGGAAGCTGACGTATCAAGTATGTGATGTATCTGATGCCGAGCAAATTAAAGCGCTTGTCGTCGCAGCAGCAGGTGATGAAAAACGTCTTGATATACTAGTGAACAATACAGGCGGTCCTCAAACAGGAACACTTGAAACCTTAACGGATGAAGATTGGATGGAATCATTTCAGCTTCATTTACTCAGCTATATTCGGTTATTAAAAGAAGCCTTGCCGTATTTAAAAAAACAAGGTGCACGAGTGTTAAATATTGCATCTATGTCGGTCAAAGAACCGATCCCAGGCTTGATGCTGTCGAATACATTTAGACCGGCCATTACCGGCTGGACAAAAACAGCTGCCCAGGAGCTTGCCAAAGATGGCATTTTGATCAATACCTTAGCCCCGGGGAAAATTGAAACAGAGCGTGTGAAACAGTTGGACAAACACCGTGCACATGAGGAGCAACAATCGGTTGAAGAGATCAAAGCACAAGCTGAACGTATGATTCCGCTGGGCCGTTACGGACAGCCAGAGGAATTTGCAGCATATGCAGCTTTTCTTTTATCTGAAGCCAATACATATATGACAGGTCAAACCCTCATCATTGATGGTGGATTGACAAAGTCTCTATAAGGAGGAGTTCTTGATGGCACAAATCAAAACAGTTGGTTTTATTGGAATCGGTGTAATGGGACGTAGTATGGCAGGGCATTTAATGGATGCTGGCTACGAAGTTCTCGTTTATACAAGAACAAAAGCAAAGGCAGACACATTGGTTCAAAAAGGTGCTCTTTGGAAATCGACCGTAAAGGAGATCGCAAAGGAGGCAGATGCCGTCATCACAATGGTCGGGTATCCATCAGATGTAGAAGAAGTCTATTTAGGAGAAGATGGACTCGTGACACATGCTGCGCCTGGTACATACCTCATTGATATGACCACATCGAAACCTCAGCTGGCAAAAGAAATTGAAGCGAAAGCGAAGGAAAAAGGACTATTTGCATTAGATGCGCCGGTCTCTGGCGGAGACGTTGGAGCCCAAAACGGCACGCTTGCAATTATGATTGGCGGAGAAAAAGCAGCCTATGAAGCATGCCTGCCGCTATTTCAGCAAATGGGCGAAAACATTCAATATCAAGGACCTGCAGGAAGTGGTCAGCATACAAAAATGTGTAACCAAATTGCTATCGCAGCAGGGATGGTAGGTGTCGCTGAGGCAATGGCCTATGCGGAAAAATCAGGACTTGATCCAGAGCAGGTACTTAAAAGCATCACAACAGGAGCAGCCGGCAGCTGGTCTTTGTCAAACCTTGCACCAAGAATGCTGAAAGGTGATTTCGAGCCAGGATTTTATGTGAAGCATTTTATTAAGGATATGGGCATTGCACTTGAAGAAGCAGAGCTGATGAGAGAAGAGATGCCAGGCCTGTCACTAGCGAAGTCATTATATGAAAAGCTCAGCGAACAGGGCGAAGAAAACAGCGGAACACAAAGCATCTATAAATTATGGGTGAAATAAAAAAAACTGCTCCGCCTAGGTGGAACAGTTTGTAGCGTGTAAACAAGCCCTCACATTGCTGAAAAAAGAAGACAAACTAAAAACCTGTCCCAAATAGAGACAGGTTTTTTTGATCTTATTTTCCGATGAATTGCTGCGTCCAGTAGTTACCAGATTTCACATAACCTACACCAATATGTGTATAGTTTTTGTTTAAAATGTTCGCTCTGTGACCTTCACTGTTCATCCAAGCTGTTACTACTTCTTGAGGTGATCTTTGACCTTGCGCAATGTTTTCACCTGCTGTTTTGTACGTGATACCAAATTGCTTCATTTGATCAAATGGAGATCCGTAAGTTGGGCTTGTATGAGAGAAATAGTTTTTATCTTTCATATCTTGTGATTTAGCGCGAGCAGATTTGCTTAATTTAGAATCAACAGAAAGAGCTTTTAAGCCTTGTTTTGCACGCTCTTTATTTGTCAGCTCAACCACTTCTTGTTCAAATGCATTTAAGCTGCTGTCTGCTTTTGTTGCAGTTGTGTCTTTTTGATCAGATTTTGAGCTGTTGTTCGTTGTGTTTTCTTTTGCTGGTGTGCTTGGTTTAGAAGCAGCTGGTTTTTTCACTGATTCTTGTTTTTGCTCATTTTTTGCTTTGTTTACTTCTTTCACCACTTTTGTTCCAGTAACAGGTTGACCACTTTTGATCAGCTTGTTTAATAGAGCTTCGATCTCTTTTTGATTTGAAGTGCTTAGCTTGTTTACATCTGAAGAGATATGTAATTTTGCAGCTAATGTATGAAGATCAATGGCTTGATGCTGTACGTTTATGACTTGTTTCAGGTTAAGCTCTTTCGCATCAGCTGAATGCCCTCCAGTGAACGTGATCAATGCAGCAGCTGTCAGCGCTGAAAAAATGAATGATTTCTTTTTCATTTTGTAACTCCTCCTAAAATCTTTGTTTTGTTTTCTCACAGAAAATCATAACATGGACTTTTTGTTATAAACGTACCAGCATCCTCCATTGACAACGCCCATTTGTCATTTTTGTTAAAGTCATAGAAAGAATCTCCTCATATCAATGAATGGAGAATCTTTCTATTTAAAGAAAACGACATAAACATACCAATATTTTAAAGTGTTAGTATATTTTTTTGCAGAATAGGGATTGACAGCTTTTTTTCACTTGTTTCGCTGTAACAACTATTACAAAAGTG
The DNA here is from genome assembly GCF_024807925.1 of Bacillus sp. JUb11. Lineage (NCBI taxonomy): Bacteria > Bacillati > Bacillota > Bacilli > Caryophanales > Bacillaceae > Bacillus > Bacillus sp. JUb11. The sequence goes on from NZ_JANUEZ010000010.1 coordinate 71,437, forward strand.
TTACAATAATGAGTGGTAATTGTAAAAGATTGAAAGGATGAGAGGAGCTACATAAGTGGGAGAGAAACAGCATCAAGGTGCTGCCGAGCAGAAAAAAATGAAGCGCCGGAACGCCTGGAGAATTAATCTCTTTTTCTTCGCTGTATTTAGTTTATTTGCTGGACTTGTCATCAAGCTCGGTGTGCTGCAAATCGTCAATGGTGAGGATTATAAAAAGCAAGCCAACCGAACTGAGGTCAAAACAGCATCATACCCGTCTCCAAGAGGAAAAATGTATGACGCGAGAGGAAGAGTCGTTGTTGATAACGAAAGTGTACCTGCCATCGTTTATACATCAGAAAGCGGTGTGAAAGCGGAGGATAAGATTAAAGTAGCAAGAAAACTTGCGACTTATATAAAAATGGATACAGATTTTTTGAGAGAGCGTGACATTCGAGATTTTTGGCTGGCAAGCCATCCGAAAGAAGCGGATAAGCTCATTTCAAAAGCAGAGCAAAAGAATCTTAAAGCAAAAGATGTCTATCCTCTTCAAGTAGAGCGTGTGCCTAAGAAAGAAATCAAGGCGATCGAAAAAGATGCAGAGGAAAAAGCAGTTGCAGCGATCTATCGCAGGTTTACAGGCGGATATGCCTTTGAACCTCAAATCGTGAAAGCAATGGACCCGAACGAAGAGAAAAAAGGGGACGAAAAAGTTGCGTTGCTTGATGAAACAAAAGAATCAAAACAGACATCATCCGTAAGTTTGACATACGAAGAGATCTCACTAGTATCAGAGCATCTTGATGAACTGCCTGGTGTAAATGTCATCAATGACTGGACAAGGAAATATCCGTATGAAAAAACCCTCTATAATGTCCTTGGCGGTGTCACCACCCCAGAGCAAGGCATTATAAAAGAGCGTGAAGATTACTATATGGCAAGAGGTTACTCGAGAAATGACCGAGTAGGAAAAAGTTATTTAGAATATCAATATGAAGATTTTCTCAATCCAGAAAAAGCAACTGTTCAATATACACAGGTCGGCGGCAAACTGCTTGATGAAATCAAGCGGACAGAAGGACGAAGAGGACTTGACCTTGCACTCACATTTGATATGGAGCTGCAAAAGGAAGTCGACAAAATCGTTGAGTCAGAGCTAAGATCTGCTAGTGCAAGAAACTATATGATGGACCGTGCCTTTGTTGTGATGATGGACCCTAACACAGGTGATGTTCTCGCAATGTCAGGTAAGAAAATGGACGGAAGAGACGTCACAGATTATGCGATCGGAACATTTACGACTCAGTATGAAATGGGCTCTGTTGTCAAAGGAGCTACTGTCCTCTCTGGTTATCAAGATGGCATGTCACACAACCAATCCTATACGGATACACCGCTGTATTTTGCGGGAAGTGGAAAACCGAAGAGGTCTTACAAAGATCTTGGGTGGGTTAATGACCTTCAGGCACTCCAAAAGAGTTCCAACGTTTATATGTTCCAAGTAGCGATGAGAATGGCAGGGATCACCTATCAAAAGGATGGCCCGTTACCAGCAAGACCTGAACACTTACAAAAAATGAGAAACTACTATGCTCAATTCGGTCTTGGCGTAAAAACAGGCATCGATTTGCCGCAGGAATCAAGCGGAATGCAGACGCATCCTAAGACAGTCGGCGGACTCTTACTTGATGAAGCGATTGGCCAGTATGACACGTATACACCACTTCAAGTTGCACAATACATGTCGACCATCGCAAATGGAGGTAACCGTATTCAGCCAAGAGTGGTGAAAAGTGTTCACTTCCCAACAAATAAGGAAGAAGTAGGTCCTGTTGTGAAGAAATATGAGCCGAAGGTGCTGAACACCATTAACAACTCGAAAGCAGATATCGACCGCGTCAAAATGGGACTAAAAATGGTCACATCAACAGGCGGGACTGCAGCTGGCCGGTTCGGTCAGCATGATGTCGCAGGGAAAACGGGTACAGCCCAAACCTTCTACTATGGTGCCAACCGGAGCTGGTGGGGGAATGCCACGTACAATTTAACCTTTGGAGGATATTATCCTTCTTCCAATCCGAAAGTGGCATTTAGTGTCGTCACACCGTATGTATCAGATAAAGATCCTGTCATTAAAACCATTCCAAGTAAAATTGTTGATAAGTACGTTGAATTACAAAAGAAATATGAAAAGCAATAAACAGCAGGGAGCACAGCAAGAGAAAGTGCTCCCTTTTTGCTGAAAATATGGACGTTTCACAAGAGATTGGGAGGAAAATACGGTTTTTCTAGCGAATCCTTTTTATACATCAAACTAAGGACAACCCTAAAAAAATTAAAGGAGGGTCGGACGACGATGGAACAAAAAATGAAAGATTCGAATCAGCTGTACTCGAATATTGATTTACATGCCGTTCTTTCTTCTAATGGCCGCTTTCTCTACATTTCTTCCAATTGTAAGCAGCTTTTGCTCTATGAACAAAAGGATTTACTAGGGTGTTTTTTGAAAGACTTTGTTCATACCGAAGATCAATTTCTCGTCGAAAGTTATTTCTATAATCAGCACATGCTAGAGATTTGCCACTTTAGACTGCTTAGAAGTGATCTTACAGCTGTATGGGTAGAAGCAAGCATTGATTTTGTTGCTTGTGATGGGTTAGACAACGATTTAAGTAGAGAAATGATCCTGAAAATGAGGGTAATGAATACAGAGCCTCAAAAAGCAGCATTTCAACCAACAGAAGTGTCAGAACAGTCGTTAGGCAGTCTACCGGCTTTCCAAGATGTCAGTGAAGCTGAAAATCTGATTGCCATGCTGCCAAATCCGTTATGTATTACGGCGCTTGGGAAAATTGTGTATGCCAACGATGCGATGCTGCAATTAATGGGTGTATGTACAAAAGATGAAATGATCGGCAAGTCTGCGTTTGATTTTATTGCCGAGGAGTACCATGACATTGTGAGAAGCCGAATCAAAAGACTGCAGCAAGGCCTTCCAGTCGGAATGATTGAACAAATATGGAAAAGGAAAGACGGGAGCATGATTCATATTGAAGTGAAGTCATCTCCGGCAATTTATCAAAATCAACGGGCAGAACTTTTACTATTAGTGGACATCTCTTCCCGTAAAAAATTTCAAACCGTTCTTCAAAAAAGTAGAGAGCGGTATCAGCTGCTTATCCAAAATTCTATTGATACCATTGCCGTCATCCACGATCATAAATGGGTATTTATGAATGAATCAGGTATTAAATTATTTGAAGCCGAACATTACGATAAATTAATCGGAAAAGATATCTTTCATCAAATCCATTCATGTGATCAACAAAAAGTCAAAAAGAGCTTATCACGTATAATCGAAAGAGCATCAGATTCTGAGATTGTGACGATGAGCTGCCATACGTTTAAACACCGGTTGATTTATACAGAAATGGTTTGTATCCCTACCACATTTTTTGGTGAAACAGCCGTTCAAATTATTTTAAGAGATATATCTGAACGAAAACAGACAGAAGAACTCATGCTGCGCTCTGAAAAATTATCAATCGCAGGTCAATTGGCAGCAGGTATTGCACACGAAATAAGGAATCCACTGACGGCGATTAAGGGCTTTTTACAGCTCATTAAACCAAAAACAAAAGACCGTGATCAATATTTTGAAATTGTCTTCTCTGAGCTGAGCCGGATTGAAATCATCTTAAGTGAGCTACTAATGCTTGCGAAGCCGCAGCAAACAGCATCCATGCAGACGCTTGATTTGAAAAAAATCATTAGCGAAGTCACCGCTCTGTTAGAGACACAGGCCAACTTAAATGGAATTTTGATGAACACAAGTGATATCGAGGAGGATCTTCTGATGAATGGGGATCAAAACCAGCTGAAGCAGGTGTTTATCAATTTAATCAAAAATGCCGTCGAATCCATGCCGGACGGAGGGAAGGTAGACATTACCGCCAAAGCCGAAAAAGAAGGGATACTTGTCACGATTAGAGATGAAGGAATTGGTATTCCTGAATCGGTCATGAAGCGGATCGGTGAACCTTTTTTAACAACAAAAGAAAAGGGAACAGGACTTGGGCTCATGGTGACATTTAATATTTTAGAAAATCACAACGGAACCATCCGGGTAGATAGCGACCCAGAGAAAGGGACTGTGTTTCACATCATGTTTCCCGCAAAATAAAAACAACGGCAAGAGAGCCGTTGTTTCATCCGTCTGTTGATTGTATGGAACGCTTTTCAAGAACAAATTGTTCGAGACGGTCAAGTCCTTCTTTTAACGTTTCAAGTGAATATGCATAGGAAAGGCGCACATATCCTTCTCCGAGTGAAGAGAAAGCAGAACCAGGTACGACCGCAAGTCTTGTACTTTCTAACAACTCCATGCAAAAATCAAATGAACTCATCCCAAACGATTCAATGGAAGGGAAAATATAAAAAGCGCCGGAAGGCTTAATGACCGGAAGCCCCATAGAAATGAGTCGATCATATACATAGTCGAGTCTTTTCTTATATTGCTCTCTCATGATCAGTGCATCATCCACACCATTTGTCACTGCTTCAAGTGCCGCCTTTTGTGAGATAGCCGAGGCACAAGACACGTTATATTGATGTACTTTTAATACATGTTTAGCAATAGGAGCGGAAGCTAATAAAAAGCCGATTCTCCATCCGGTCATGCTATGAGATTTTGACAGTCCATTGATGACAATCGTCTGTTCCTTTAAGAAAGAAGCAATGGAATGATGTGGACGATCAAATGTCAGCTCACTATAAATTTCATCAGATAGAATAAAAATATCCTTTCCTTCAAGAAGCTGTGCAATTTCTTTCAATTCTTCTTCTAATAGCGTGACCCCAGTTGGATTTGAAGGGTATGGAAGGACAACACACTTTGTCTTTTCCGTTAATGCATCTTCAATCAGCTTGGCGTTTAATTTAAAACCGGCATTTGTTGTGTCGATATGCACGGGCACCGCACCGCACATCCGAATGATCGGTTCATAGCCAGGGTACACAGGGCCGGGCAGGATGACCTCATCGCCTTCAGTCAAAATGGTTCGAAACGCAGCATCAATTGCTTGACTCGCACCTGTTGTCACAATGATTTCTGTCTCTGCATCATAATCAAGATGGACTTTCTTTTTGATGTATTGCTGGATCGCTTGTCTTAGCTCTAAAAATCCAGCATTATGAGTATACGAGGTGAAATTCTCGTCAATGGCTGTTTTGGCAGCTGTTTTGACATGATGCGGCGTATAAAAATCGGGCTGACCTATGGTCAATGAAACGACATCCTCATATGAAGATACGAGATTTGAAAATGTTCGAATGCCTGAAATTTCAATATCCTTAACTCTTGGATTCAGCAAATGCTCCATTTCTCATCACCTTAAAAATTTATGTTTTTATCCTATTTTACCATTCACTGCATAAATGTCACCTGCGGAAAGGCTTCGGATATCGTTATATGTAGTCTATTCTCCTATCCATCACAGCATGAGTGATATATGAAGAAAGAGCAACATTTATTATAGCGTAACCTGCTCGGAAAATACAGCTCTGCTTAAGATGATTAGAATAAGGCAAAACGGTATAAACTGAAAGAACGAGAGAATCAAGTCATGGGAATTGCTTTCACAGGCATACGATCTCCTGAAGGAGGACGATAATAGATGGATCAATCAGCAAAGACATCGAAAATAGCCTTTTTATCCGTCATGAGTAATACGTTTGTTGTGGTCCTTAAAATCATTGTAGGGGTGTTAACTGGATCTGTTGCGGTTTTATCAGAAGCCATTCACTCTTTTCTCGATTTAATGGCCTCTTTTATTGCATTTATCTCTGTTCGTATTTCAAGAAAGCCGGCAGATTCAAAACATCCTTATGGACATGGGAAAGTTGAAAATATTTCTGGAACGATTGAAACTTTGTTGATTTTTGTTGCTGGGATTTGGATCATTTATGAATGTGTTCATAAATTAATGCATCCAGAGCCTGTTAAACTGCCGGTACTTGGTATTGTGGTCATGCTGATCGGGGCACTTATCAATTTTGTTGTGTCGAGAGTTGTGAACAAAGAGGCAGAGCGAGTACATTCTGTTGCCATGAAATCGAATGCACTGCATCTTTTAACAGATGTGTTTACGTCACTAGGGGTCGCCATTAGTTTATTGCTTGTTGCATTAACGGACTGGTATTTCCTCGATCCGATTATTGGAATGATGCTAGCGCTCTATATTATGCGTGAAGCGTTTAAACTCATGAAGGAAGCCTTCCCGCCGCTTGTCGACGCCCGGTTAACTCCGGAAGAAGAACAAGCGATAGAGGGCATCATTCAAACATTCAGTCAAGAATTCATTGAATATCATGACTTTCGAACAAGACGATCCGGTGCTGAAGAATATATTGATTTTCATTTGATTGTTCATGGAAAAACAACCATTGAAGATGTCCACCAATTATGTGATCGAATTGAAGAGAACATTCAGCAGGCGTTTCCGCATGCACAAATCTTTATTCATGTAGAACCTGAAAGTGAAAGAAGCACACAAACGTAAAAAGGCGATACCACCTCTTTGAAGGTTGTATCGCCTTTTTTTACGCTTCATCTATGAAATGAAATCAATATCCATAAGCAGTATCGTAATCTTCATACCAAGAGATATAAGCAGCATCTTCATTAGATAAACCATGTTTCATATCTAAAAAATCAGCTTCGCAAATATCTTCAATCACAGTCATTTCGTTGTTCTTTAATAGTACGACAGTTCCCATCATGAACACCTTTCTTTAAAAAATCCTTGAATATTGTATCATGTGAAATGTGATTGTCAACAGAAGAATCGAAATGAGACAAAAATATCACAAAATGTTAAAAAATCAGGCGTTGAAAGAACTAGATGTGCCATAATTTTCGTGAATTTTCAGTATTTATTCACATAAATCATCATTGCAAAATGATCTAAAATTCATGTAAAAATGAAAAGCTCCATTGATCTTGCGATATTCATAAGATATAATAACGAATGATTATAAGAAATTTATAGAAAACATACATAATAAAGGAGAAATAGGATGGAAACAAACATGTCAGAAGCACCTATTCAAGAAGAAAAACATCCTGAACTAGCTGGAGTAGGTTATCGTTTTCTTGCTCATCTTTTAGACGGTGTCATTATTAGTGTACCATTTTCATTCATTGTATTTATTCTCGCAACACTCTTTTTTGTCTCAAGCCCTGAGGCGGCATTTTTAATGTATGATGATAGCTATTACTATTCTTCTACGGTGATCACGGATGAAGAATGGGCAGTCATAATGGGCTTTATCTTTTTCTATGGCGCAACGATTTTAGTCGGTATCGCGGTGACTTGGCTGTATTATGCGATCATGGAATCATCAAAGCTGCAAGGAACTCTTGGTAAAATGGCTCTTGGAATCAAAGTGACAAAAGTAACGGGTGGAAAAATAACATTCGGGCGCGCGACAGGCCGCTTTTTTGCAAAAGGCTTTTTGTCTCCAATCTTATGTATTGGCTACATCATTGCGTTTTTCACAGAAAAAAAACAAGCACTTCACGATTTGATTGCAAGTACCATTGTCGTAAAGAAATAATGAAAAGAAGCACCTCTGCTAAATAGTTAGGGGTGCTTTTTGTATAGATTGCTTGTATGGAAGAGGGAAACGTCACATAAAGTAGAATGATAGTGAAAATAAAGCAGAGAAGGGAGTCAATCTATTGAAAAGAGGGAAAATGACCGTTCAAAAAGAAGGGGCAAGCTTCGGGCTCTTTTTCACCGCACCTGTTTTGGCCTGGGCATTGTATGATTTTGCAAATACGATATTTTCATCGAATATGATCACCATTTTCTTCCCATTTTACTTGCAGGAGACGATAGGTGACAGTGCGAGGATGGATCAAATCGCCAGTACATTTATTTCTTATGCGAACGCACTTGCAAGCTTTTTCCTCGTCATTTTTACGCCTTTATACGGTGTGCTGATTGATCGTACAGGGAAAAAGAAGCGGTATATCACGGTGTTTACCCTGATTTGTATTGCCTGTACCTTTATGATGGGGATCTTTGCTGGGATTGATTTCTCAAGCGAATGGTTTGGTCTTCCTGTCTCCTTATTGGTGGTGGTTACTTTGTTCGTCATCGCCAAATTTTTCTATCACTCTAGTCTTGTTTTTTATGACACCATTTTGCCCGATCTTGGGACAAAGGATGAAATCCCCCTCATTTCTGGATTCGGTATTGCTGTCGGCTATTTAGGTACACTTGTCGGCCTTTCTGTTTATTTACTTGTAGGAAATGACCAGTTTCATGAAGCATTTATTCCGACAGCCCTTTTATTCTTTCTCTTTTTTCTTCCCTTTCTTTTTATTATAAAGGACCCCCACCCTCTGCCGCAGCAAGAGAAAAAGGCGTCTTTTTTCAGCGGATATAAAGAGATTATTCGTACATTTAAAGAGATGAAGCAGTACAAACCGGCCTTTATTTTTATGATCGCTTTCTTTTTTATGAATGATGCGTTGCAGACAGCGATTGCGATGATGGCGGTTTATGCAAAAATTATCATTGGCTTTACGGCAGGTCAATTTATTTTGCTGTATCTTGTGTCCACGATTTCAAGTATCATTGGCTCGTTTCTATTCGGGTATGTCACAAAGGACATCGGGGCAAAGCGCTCGATTACAGTCGTGTATGTCATTTTAATTGTGGCGCTCATTCTAGCTGTGACAGCGACAACTGAATGGGTCTTCTGGGTAGCAGGCAGTCTATTCGGAATTTCACTTGGCGCAAGCTGGGGATCATCACGAATCCTCATTATTGAGCTGACGCCTAAAGAAAAACGAGGACAATTTTTTGGTCTCTTTGCGTTTTCGGGAAAAGTGTCTTCAATTGTCGGTCCCATCATTTATGGCTCCGTCACACTGCTATTTGCAACACATGGGAATCTCGCAAGCCGTCTTGCATTAGGATCTTTGCTCATCCTTGCAGCCATAGGGCTTGTGATTCATCAATTCGTACGAGAGAAAGCGTAAAGAAACGTCAACTTTTTACCCATGCTGCCGATATAAAAAGTACAATCTTATATTGAAGAATAGAGGGATTTCCGTGGCTTTAAACAAACAAGAAATTTTACTTGACTCTGGTACTAATGAATTGGAAATTGTGAAGTTTGAAATTGGTTCAAATCAATTCGGCATTAACGTCATGAAAGTAAGAGAAATTATTCAGCCAGTTGAGGTGACAGTTATACCGCACTCTCACCAAGATGTAGAAGGGATGATTAGTTTACGAGGCGAGATTTTACCAGTCATCAATCTATTTTCCTTTTTTAATGTCGAGTCAGATCAGTCAGAACAAGAGAAATACATTGTGACTGAATTCAACCAACGGAAATTTGTGTTCCATACAGGAACGGTATCACAAATTCACCGCGTCAGCTGGGAAGAGATTGAAAAACCAACTGCACTGAATCAAGGAATGGACCGTCATTTAACCGGGATCATCAAGCTTGACGAGAAAATGATTTTCCTTCCAGATTACGAAAAAATCATTTATGATATTGAATCCGCATCTGGCGTAGACACATATCATATGTTTGACGGTGAGAAAGACGAGAGAAGAACAGGGAAGAAGCTGTATGTTGTTGAAGATTCTCCGCTTCTCATGCGCTTATTAACAAACGAATTAACCGAGGCAGGCTATAAAAACATTGTAACCTTTGAAGATGGGAAACAAGCATATGACCATGTCATGGATCTTGTCAGTAAAGGCATTAGTGTGACAGAAGAAATTGATATGATTATTACAGATATAGAAATGCCAAAAATGGATGGACATCGATTAACAAAGCTGCTGAAGGACAATCCTTTAACACAGTCCATTCCAATTCTCATTTTCTCTTCATTAATTACGGACGATCTGCGTCATAAAGGGGAAACCATCGGTGCAGATGATCAAATTAGTAAACCAGAAATTCATCAGTTGATTGAAAAGGTAGATCATTTTATTATCTAAAGAAAAAACCACTCGCTTTGAGTGGTTTTTCTGTTTAAAAATAACTTTCCCCGAGCCGTTTGAAGACGGGTTTTGTATAATGTGATTTTTGTTTTGTGGCGGCAGGTTTTTCTTTTAAACCGACATACGTTTGAAGTATTTGTTTCGCTCGATTTAATGACATATTCGCTTTCGGATTGCGATATGATTGATTTAAATTTCCTAAGTGTGGCAAAAATTCGAAGTCTTCTTTAGTTGGTGGCAGATGAAAATAATAATCTCCGATTTCAATCAGCACGTCGGACTGTTGTTGACTATATCTGGGATTGTTAGAGAAATGTAGGCCCACTTTTCTTCCTTTACCTTCTTGCAATAGTTTTTGCAGCGCACGTTTTTTCAAAAGATAAAGAAACTTGGGATTTGGTGCGGTTTTAGCATGGCGGTTAACAGTATAAATGGCTTTTGCGATGTTTTCTGCTGTAGGTTCTATGTCTTTAGTATGAGCATAATCGTCCATTTTTTCTCTCCTTTGTCTTTCGTCTTCCTGTGCTTAGTATAAATTATACGATTTTATTAGTAAATTGCAAATAGAGTTATTGTTAAAAGTGATATATGTATTGGACTTGATCGGCATTTTTTTTTAATTGTGCACATGACTTGATGTTTATTATAGAAACAAAATGGATTAAATACGCAAAAAATTATTTATAATATGAAAATTGAAAAAATAATTTTGGAAACGTTTTCGTATATTGTGATTCAGAAGGAATTGTTGAGTAAAATGTAATAATATTGTATAATTTCTATATATTTTTAAAAAAGGGTGATTTTATGAAGTTAAGACTAGTAATTTCGTTTGTATTTTTATGTGTATCAATCTTTTTTTCTATCGATGCATCAGCTGCTACTAGCAATTGGCAAACCCCGTATTTTGCTAAATCTACATGTAAGGTAAGAGTATGGACAGATGCTACCAATTATTCTAAAAAAGCTAAAACTGTTGATTTTACAATTGAACAAAATGGTAAATGTGGTGAACTAAGATATGATGCTCATTTGTCTCCAATCGGACTCTATACATATACCGCAAAATTTGAAAGAGGGAGTTTTAAATATAAAACCCCGCTGAAAAAATTAAGTTTAAATCTACCAGAATACAAACATAGAGGATATGAAGCTGTTGTACATGTCGATTTATCTAGTAAGAATGGTAAAGATCTAGGGTATGTAAATTCTAAAACAATTAATATAAAAAAACGTTAGAAAATTCATAAACATGTCTAAAAGTTAATAGCAAATAGATATAACTTAATCCCCTTTTAATAGGGGATTTTTATTGTACAGATCAAAATTAAATAAGTTTTTGATGATTGCAGATCTACCATATGCAAGACAATCAAAGTCGAACATATGGCTTAAAAACATGGACTATTTCGTATGGCTAGAATAAGCACAGTAAAAACAGCCGTTAAAATCAGTTTCACTCGTCATTTTTTTGGCTTCATCCATGGCGCTTTCACTGTTCATGTGCAGACCAATCAACGTACGGCTTGCTGCATCACCTAAAAATGCGCAGTCTTCTGTATGTACAACATATTGTCCTTGTTCATTTTTTGAATGAATAAAATAATAGCTTTTTAGCATACCCCTCACCTCCAACCTGACTATATTACTATAAAACTTCCAATATTGTAAAGAATTTTTATTGACAATGTTGCATTTATACACATCCCTTTTATTTTATAAAAAGAAAAATTTGTTATAAAATAAGAAGAGTAAAGTCAATGAGAACAGAAAGGACGGTTTAGATTGAAAGATATTTTAACGCCTTTATTGGTCGCTTTTGTCGTTGGAGGCATTGTGTACGTGATAGATGATCAGCCGATTCATCCTTTTCTTCTTTTTCTCATCTTATTTATTAGCATTTATACAGTCGATAGAATCGTTCATTTTGCTTCAATTCATTTCGATGAGCAGAAAAAATAAGCGTCGTTTATGTTACTGCCATGAAAAAAGGACTTTCTATAGAAGAAAGTCCTTTTTGCTTCATCTATTGTACTCCCTGACCTTTTAATTCACGCTGTACATCTAAGTCAGCAGCTTCTCTGCTGAACTTTGGCAGTGTAATGAAGTAAAAAAGGAAGACGAGTAAAATAATAATACCCATTCCGTAATAAATGTAAGAAACATTGGTGATGAGCTTTGGAAATAACACGGCAATTAAACCTAGCGTCAATGATTGTGCAAACATGGTGAGCGGATCAACCCACCCTGATACGCGTCCCATCAGACGAGGGTGAACAATTCTTGGGAGCCAGCCTCCAATGACAATGTTGACTGGACCAATACATGTACCAATGACAAATGATGTGACATAAAATAACCATAATGTATGGGTAGAACCAAGGACAAAAATTAAAATACCTGCAACTAGAATTGGAATCGACATGAGATATTGCATCTTTACCTTTTTCGCAAGAATAGAGCCAAGTAAGCTTCCAACTAGAAGTCCGGCACCGATTGCGATCGTAAAAAAGGATGTATGCAGTTCAAAATGGTCCGGTGAAAGACCGTATTTCATTGTAAACATCGGAAGAACGGCAAATGCGCCATTCACAAGACCGAAAACAAAAAAGCCAAAAATTAAAGAAGCCAATAATTTATTTTTTAAAATATAGAGAATACCTTCTTTAAAATCTTTTAGAGATGTTTTAACGGTCATGCCTTTCCAGCCTGCTTGTCCATTTGGCTGACGTGCTTCAATTGGAATATTGCATGATCGAATGAGAATACCGGAAATAATAAAACTGACCAAATCAATGGTAATGGCACCGTGAAGTCCAATCGTTTTATACATAATGGCACCAATTCCAACACCAAATACCATAAACAAACTAAACAGCATCTGATTTAAACCTGCAGCTTTTGCATATTGATCTTTATTTAAAATGGCCTGAACGAGAGAGGCTTCAGCTGGATAGAAGAACTTCGTAATGGCACTTCGTATAAACAAGATCAAGAAAATAAGCGGCAGTGAATTAAAATAAATGACGATAAATAAAACGATCGTCAGCCCAGCTCGTATCCAATCACAATTCTCTGCGACTTTTTTACGATCAAAACGGTCTGCGACCACACCGACCATAAAAAAGACAAAGATCGTAGGCAGTGAATACATTAGCTCTGCTAAAGTGGCGTAAGCGGGCTGATGACTAAAATGATCGAGCAAATAAAAGGCAAACGCCATATTGCCTACTGTTGTCCCCATTTGCGAGGCAAGTGCTGCAAAAAAGAGACGAACAAAATTTCTGTTTTTAAAAATATCCATAAATACGCTCCTTAACCTGAAGATCCCACTTTCTATCATATAAAATTTTAACCATTCGTACAATTGATTTCTCCTACTGGCTAATGGTCACAGGTGTTCCATTTGGAACAATTGAAGCAAGTTCGATGACATTCTGATTATACATGCGAATGCACCCTCTAGACACAGCTTTACCAATTGAAGACGGGTTATTCGTTCCATGGATGCCGTAATGAACTTTTGAAAGGCTCAGCCAATAGGCGCCAAAGGGACCTCCTGGGTTTGGCTGTCTGTTGACAATATAATAAGAACCTGTCGGTGTCATGTTTAATATTCTGCCGGTTGCAATCGGGTATGAGCGCAAGAGCTGTGATCCAGAAAACAGCACGAGACGTTTCGCTGAAATTGACACAGATATGCGGTAAGGGATCGTGTTAGGATCCGGTAATCCAGGGATGATGATGACTTCATTTTGTTCTGGCTCGCGGGCTTGAAGTGACGGATTTGCAGCCTTTAAATCATCTGTCGTTGTTCGAAAATCAAGTGCTATAGAAGCAAGTGTTTCTCCACTTTTTACCATGTATCGCAGCACGAAAGCACACTCCTTTTACTCAAATAAAAGAAGCCATGATCCCCGCCTCACATATACTATATGGACGGAATCAGGCCCAGTAAGGTTTCTCCTAACATTTGTTATGAGAAGGATCTTTGTTTATACATATGCAGGAAAAGGTGATTTGGCTTCTCTTTACACGTGAGATGTTAAGGTGAAAAAAGTGATTTCAGGTTTGGCTAAAAACCGAAGCGGCAGTCTAGTTGTCCCAAGCCCGCGGTTGACATAGATACGGTGCTGATAGCTACCGTATAAGCCTTCGACATATATACGCCCAAAAGGTGCTGTGAGAATCGGTCCATAGAAAGGAAGCTGTATTTGACCGCCATGCGTATGCCCAGAAAGCTGCAAGTTAATAGGGGTTGTTTCAAGTTCTAGTGCGGCATCAGGCTCATGCACAAGCAATAACGTAAAGAGATCAGAAGAGACTTCTCGTTTGATGAAATGGTAATCAGGCATACTCATCATGAGATCATCGAGTGTAGCGATCTGTATGCGTCCGCCTTCTTTTTCTAAGTGAAACACTTCATTTTTACATAATGTAAAACCGCAAGCTTTCATCGTTTCTTCATATACATCAATGCCAAAGGGTCCGTAGTCATGATTTCCGCATATGGCAAACTTTCCAAACGGAGCATCAAGCTTAGACAAAGAGGCTTTGGCTTTTTCATGTTCTTCAATCGATGCTTCAAAATCAACAAGGTCACCTGTAAACACAATGAGATCTGGAGATGCAGCGTTGATCTTTTGGACAACAGTCTCTAAATCTTTTGCCGAAAATGTATCACTTAAATGAACGTCACTAAATTGCGCAATTTTAAATTGGTCAAAAGAAGCCGGTAGCTGAGCATCATGAATGGTGAGTGATACGGTGTCGATCATGCGCGGCTCAATGTACCGAGCATAGCCATAACCGGATGTGGTCGCCAAAAGTCCGAGAATACTCGCACCAGCTGCTCCTTTTAAAAACTGCCTACGGGAAAGTTGCTTCATATAAGACTCCTTTAAAAATAAAATTAAGTATAGCATGATTTTTGATGAATCTCCCATATGGTGTATGGAGGGGAAATCATGATATGATAGATGGATAATGAATGAATAGTCATTCAAAATGCACAAAGGGGGAGAACAAATGGCGAAGCAAACAGTGATTGTCACAGGAGGATCAAGCGGAATGGGAAAGGCGATGGCGACTCATTTGGCACTCGGGGGCTGGAATGTTGTGATTACTGGAAGAACAGAAGAGACCCTTGAAACAACGGCAAATGAAATCAAACAGCAAGGTGGTTCGATCGCTTATTTTCCAATGGACGTGCGACATCCAGAAGATGCTGATCAAATGGTGAAGTTTGCGGTAGATACATTTGGTGATGTGGATGCACTTATTAATAACGCGGCAGGCAACTTTTTAGTTCCAGCAGAAAAACTGTCTCCTAACGGTTGGAAAGCGGTCATTGATATTGTGCTAAATGGCACCTTTTTTTGCAGCCATGCAGTGGGCAACTATTGGATTCGTCAAAAGAAAAGCGGAAGTATGATCAACATGGTCGCCACATATGCATGGGGGGCTGGTGTTGGTGTAGCGCATTCAGCAGCCGCAAAAGCAGGCGTACTATCACTTACCCGAACGCTTGCAGTCGAATGGGGAAAGCAATATCGGATTCGCGTAAATGCCATTGCGCCGGGGCCCATTGAAAGAACAGGTGGTGCAGATAAACTGTGGGAATCAGAAGAGGCTGCCCAAAGAACATTAGATAGTGTTCCGCTCGGTAGACTTGGCACACCAGAAGAAATTGCAGAACTTGCGAGTTTCTTATTATCTGAGCATGCATCTTATATTAATGGAGATTGTATCACGATGGATGGGGGGCAATGGCTCAACCAATCACCATTTTGAATGACCGTGTAAGACCTGCTTTTGATATGGTATAATCACACAAAGAGAGAAGCAGGTGATGAAAATGGTCGATCCATTGGATATTTTAACGAATATTGAAGATGTTTTCCCGCACTATCAAGCGATCTTCAGTGCGGAGGAACAAAAAGTGATAGGCTATGAGATTCTTGGAAGAATGAAGCTTGAGTCGGGAACAGTTAGTCTAGGCTCCTTCTTTACGGATTCATCTATTCCTGACGAATATAAATTGGAAGTAGATCACAAAGTATTAAGTCAAGCGCTTGATCTCTTCACGACCGCAGATGAAGATTTGCTCATCTTTATTAATCATGATGCGAATGTCCTCATGCTTGATCATGGCGAAAGTTTTTTAGAACTTTTAAAAGAATATGAAGCAAGGGGTATTCAGCTTAACCGGTTTGTCATTGAAATTACTGAACATACGTTTAGCGGCGACATTGAACAGCTTTACCATACGTTAACGTATTATCGTACATATGGGATCAAAATCGCCGTATCTAATATAGGAAAAGAAAGCAGCAATCTTGACCGGATTGCTCTGCTTTCACCTGATCTATTAAAAATAGATCTTCAGGCTTTAAGAGCTTCGTCTCCATCTCCTTCCTATGAATATGTGTTATACAGCATTTCACTTCTTGCAAGAAAAATAGGAGCGGCTTTAATCTATGAAGACATTGAAGCGAATTTTCAGCTGCAATATGCATGGAGAAATGGCGGAAGATATTTTCAAGGCTTCTACCTTCACGAGCCTGCCGCACAATTAATTGACCGTAACAAACGAAAAGAGCAGCTTAAAGAAGAATTTCAACAATTCATTGCCCATGAGAAAAAGAAACTCCAAGCTGTCTATGAACATTCTGAAACCTTTTATAAGCGAATTCATCAAGCCGTCAGTACGTTAAAAAAATCATGCAGCACAAATGATGAACTTATACAAAAACTGGCACTTGAACTAACCGATTGCAGCTTTCGCATTTATATGTGTAATGAAGAAGGGTTTCAAATCACTGGAAATGTGTTTAAGAAAGAGAAAGAATGGCTGTTTCAGCCAGAGTATATAGAGAAAAACTGGAGCTGGCGCCCTTATTTTCTAGCAAATATTCTTCAAATGAGAATTAGCGGAAAAGGATTTTTCAGCGATATCTACAGTGATTTAGAAACCGGAGAACGAATACGTACGTTTTCTTATCCGTTAGAGGGAGACGTGTATTTGTTTGTAGATCTTCCGTATGCTTATCTATATGAGCAGGAAGGATTAATTTAAAAGCAGCCGTCAAGGCTGTTTTTTTTATTAGAAAAAAGATAGAAAAAATGGTTGACAATGAAACTGATAATCATTATCATTTAGTTATAGAGAGAAGCTACTCTCTGTTCCCCAACCCCTCTATCAGATCAAGATCCAAAAAACTTGGCGCTACCCCCGTCAAGTTTTTTTTGTGCGCCAATCATTCCCTTCATGCATAGGACATCCCAATTCATCCATACACCTTAAATGATGATAGTTAGACAGTAGGAGGGAAAAGTCATGATCAAACGTGACAAGCGGCTGCTGATTGATTTACCAATGCCAGATCACCCAGATGCAAATGGTGCAGCGGCTGTGCAAGAATTACTCGGCGGAAAATTTGGTGAAATGTCCACATTAAATAACTACATGTTTCAATCGTTTAACTTTAGAGGGAAACGAAAGCTCAAACCATTTTATGATCTTGTATCAAGTATTACAGCTGAAGAATTCGGTCATGTAGAGCTTGTGACAACTGCAGTCAATCTCATGATTACGGGAACCACCCATGGGGGCGATCCAGATACGACCCCAATGAAAGCGGCTGTTGATAAACGAAATACGCAGCATTTTATCCAAACGGCACAAACAGGCTATCCGTTTGACTCCATGGCAAAGCCATGGACAGGTGAGAATGTGTTCTCAAGTGGTAATCTGATTCTGGATCTTCTTCATAACTTCTTCCTAGAGTGCGGAGCTCGCACGCATAAAATGCGCGTATATGAAATGACGGATCACCCTACGGCAAGAGAAATGATCGGTTATTTACTTGTCAGAGGCGGCGTACATGTTGTGGCGTATGCAAAAGCCCTTGAGGTAGCGACAGGGGTAGATGTTGGGAAGATGCTACCAATTCCAAATCTCGACAATAAATACTTTGACTCTGCAAGAAAGTTTGAAGATCAGAATATTCATACAAAACTGTATACATTTAGTGATACGGATTATAAGGATATCAATCAAATTTGGAAAGGAAACCATCCGATTGATGGAAAGCCGCTGACAGTTATTGAGGGCACGCCAAAAGGTGCACCCGTGCCAGATTATAGAGATTTGCCGGAAGAGTTTGCTCCAGGTATTTCAAAAGAAGATTTTGACGAAATTGCGAAACGCCTGATGAGATCGGCCGGTTTATAAAAAACAAGATGCATGAGAAAAGAAAAAAGACTCAAAATAAAAAAACAGATTCTTTTTCTTTTTTTGAATTCAAGAGGAAAAATATCATCTGAGAACACTTTATGGTATGATGCTTTGTAGGACTTGTGTATAATCAATACGGGTTCATCTTGAGTTGTTTTTTTGAAAGGAGTCTTTTTTTAGAATGTCACAATTAATGGGTATCATTACAAGGCTGCAAAGTCTTCAAGAGACAGCAGAAGCTGCAAACGAGCCGGCACAGCGTTATTTCGAAGTGAACGGTGAGAAAATCTGTAGTGTTAAGTATTTCGAAAAGAATCAAACGTTTGAATTGACTGTTTTTCAACAAGGGGATAAGCCAAACACTTTCCCATTTGACAACATTGATATGATTTCGATTGAGATTTTTGAGCTTCTACAATCCTAAGCTGAATCGTATGAAATGTTTTTTCTAAGAATTCCTTCGTTGATTGCGGAAGCATACACTTCATAAGTGATGAACAAATAGAAGATGATCATTCAGTGCAATATTCGGATAAGAGACCATTGAAAAGGAGTTCCTTTCTGTGAGTGATTCTTTTTTTTTTAATCTTTCTGAAGAGCATTTAGCGTTTTCTGATGTTGTCATGAGAATGAAAGACTTTATTCAGAAAGACCCGAGATCTGTTTATGTACTATCAATTGGTACGGACTCTCAGGTCAATCAGAATGTCACAAGATTTATGACTGCAATTCATCTTCACCGGATCGGCAAAGGAGCTTGGGGCTGTCTCACGCAGCAAGTGTTGAATCGGCCTGTACAAAGTCTTAGAGAAAAAATTTCATTAGAGACAGCGTTTAGCCAAAAGGTATGTGCAGACATCCTTGAGGGACCTTTAACAGAACTGATGGATTTGCTTCTTCCGTTTGCTGAGGAAGGGGCAGACCTTCGTTTTGAAGTCCATCTAGATATTGGCAAAAAAGGAAGTACAAAAGAGCTGATCCAGGAAATGACCGGAATGATCACAGCCATGGGAATTGAAGCAAAAATAAAACCCGACTCATACGCAGCATTTTGCTACGCCAATCGATACACAAAATAAATTCCGTCATTTTTCTCCAAACGTTGTCGAAACGTGCGGTTGACGATTCGATTCTAGTTCCTTATTCTAGCTGTATAGAGAGGAAGCAGACATTCAAACGCCTGCTAATCAATATAAAAGCATATATGAAACAGGGGGCCTGATGTTGAATGAGCGTCATCGAAAATCGTTTTAATGAAGAAGAGAAAAAGCTATTATTAAACGTATTACTGAATCAGGAATATGCTGTCGAATTACTAAGCAGTGAGATCAATGATATAGAATGTGGAACAAAAAATGTCGACGACAATACGTATAAGAAATTGATCACATTGTATGACAGAGTAAGGTTTGAGAATTAATATCGATTGAACATTCTATTAGATACTCTACGCTGAGTATCTTTTTTATGCAGAAAAAAATCTTTCGACAAAATTCGTTTTAGTTTATGCTTAATGTTAAAGGGGAATGTATGATTGATGATTGAGAGAAAAGGGGTCGAAGAAACATGATAGAGATAGAACCGGCTCAATTACTTGAGTCAACAGTAGCTGAGCATATGATTGATGCAGATAAAGTGGCACACGTTCAAATTGGAAATAATCTTGAGCACGCCCTATTGGTCCTGACAAAAACAGGATATACAGCCATACCTGTTCTGGATGCTTCTTATCACCTTCATGGGTTAATTGGAACAAATATGATCATGGATAAAATCTTTGGCTTAGAACGAATTGAATTTGAAAAGCTCGACCAATTGAAGGTAGAAGAGGTCATGCTATCAGATATTCCAAGACTGAAAACGACGGATCCTGTTTTAAAAGGCGTTCACGCTGTGACGAATAATGGATTTGTTTGTGTGGAAAATGAAGAGCAAGTATTCGAAGGAATTTTCACTCGGCGTGTTGTATTAAAGCGCTTAAATGAAGTCATTCATTCCGCAAAAAAATGAGCTGCAGCCCAGCTTATTTTTTTTGCCTTCATAAGCTATTATTTATATAATGACTATATAAAATAAGAAAAACTTATCAAGAGAAGGAGGGCGTTCATGCAGCTTCAAGAGTTACATATGCTTGTTGTACTTAGTGAGGAATTGAATATGAGAAAGGCTTCAGAGCGGCTCTTTGTCTCTCAGCCTGCCTTATCTCAAAGACTGCAAACGATTGAAAAAGAGTGGGGAACCAAAATCTTTTTTCGTTCACAAAAAGGCTTGACAGTCACTTCAGCTGGCGAACAGATTATTCAATTCGCCAAAGAGGTCACGACTGAGCAGGATCGAGTGCGAGAGAGAATTGACGAGCTTGAAGGAGAAATTCACGGTACACTCAAGCTTGCAGTTGCGTCCATTATTGGTCAGCACTGGCTGCCAAAGGTGCTGAAGCGGTATGTCGAGAAATACCCAAATGCCAAAGTATCTCTTGTGACAGGCTGGAGCAGTGAGATGCTTAAAAGTCTGTATGAAGACCATGTCCACATTGGCATCATTCGCGGGAATCCTGATTGGAAGGGCACAAAGGAATACTTAATGACCGATCATTTATATTTAGTCGATTCTGTCATCAAGGACGTGGATGAGTTAATTGAGACAGAACGCCCGTTTATTCAATTTAAAAGTGATAGCACCTATTATCAAGAAATTCAGCACTGGTGGCATCAAAAGTTTAAAGTGTCGCCAAAACAGACGATTCTTGTGGACCAGATTGAGACATGTAAACAAATGGCCTATCACGGTATCGGCTACGCCATTTTGCCTTCGGTCACCTTATATGATCATGAGAAAAGTGTACACAAAACCCCGCTCGTAGACGCAAATGGAGAGCAAATCGGACGTGACACATGGCTGTTAGGATATGAAGCCTCTTTTCAGTTAAAACAAGTTCAAGCATTTGTTGGTGTGGTGAAAGAAATGCTTGAAAGTGAGGCAGTGTAAGTACTTCTGGAAGAGGAGGTGCTTTTTAGGATAAGTGGTTTGATTAGGTTTCTAATAGATTTATCTACTGAAAAAGCAGAAAGCTGGAAGAAATGATGAGAAATCAACAAAAAAAGAAGATGGATATACCGAAGTGGGGAACTTATTTACGCGAGAGATGGCGTGGACGTTTTGCAAGTCATCTTTCTTTAGAAGAACAAAAAGAGATTGGGATGGATGGTTTCCTATGGCACTTATGCAGCTGGGGAAAAGTTGAATGCCTTGAAAAAGAGGCAGCGATAAACGCCTTTCATCAGCAATCAAAGCATACATGTACTATTTTTTATCAATTTACTCAAGAAGCGTATCTGTTTGAAAACGCCAAGGAACTGTCAGTGAAGGAATTGCCATATACAGACGGACACATGGACTATAGCGATCTGTATGTCATGGATTGGGAAGAAAATTGGACATTTGTGATGACGCACGAATCCGATTGCGGTCCATATTTTATTCAGAAATAAAAAAAGAGTAAATCACAAAGAGATAGAGTGATAATCAATTATAGCCGCCTTCCAATTGGAATGAGCGGTTTTTTGATGTACGTCATGTTTATTTTGAACAGCACCTTTTCATAAAACATTTGACAATGAAAATCATTATCATTTAAAGTGTACATATAATAATTGAAAATGATTATCATTTAGATGAGGTGACCAATAGATGAAAGCACTAATTGCATTTGCGAGTATGTCTGGCAATACGGAAGACATGGCAGCGATCTTAAAACAAACGCTTGAAGGAAAAGGGATAGAGACAGAGATGATGGAATTTGACGACACAAGTGCAGAAGATCTTTCTTCATACGATTATGTCATGATCGGCTCTTACACATGGGGTGACGGTGATCTCCCTTATGAAGCTGAAGATTTTTATGAAGAGGTCTCAGCTCTTGAACTTAGTCACATCAAAGCGGCGGTATTTGGATCAGGCGATTACAGTTATCCGAAGTTTTGCGAGGCTGTTCATACCTTTCATGACATGCTGAAATCGACAGGTGCATCCGTATTTCCTGAAACATTGAAAATGGAACTTGCACCAGATACAGATGAAGATGTGGCGTGCTGTGAGGAGTTTGCAACGAGCTTTTTAACGTGGGCATCATTGTCTGAGAAAAGAGTTGAAAATCATGTTTCATAAAGGTGCGACAGCTGTTGCTGCGTCTAAAAGTGGCGGCTACTTTGTTGCCGTCAAACGAGAAGGTATTTTTCATTACAGTGTGGAGGGCGGATGGCAGCAGCTTTTTAAGCTCAAGCATAAAATCCACGCTATCAGTTATATTGGTCCGTATTTGTTCGGAGTTGGTGAAAATGGAACTGTCATACGATCAGGAGATGAGGGCCACACATGGGCGCTATCATCTTTTCCAACAAATGCAGTTGTTTGGTCTATTACAGGACGCAAAGATGGGTTTGTATGCGCACATGGAAAGCATAGTATTTATGTGTCAACCGATTTCGGAATTTCCTGGGAAATTATGAAGCCGTTTGCTCATGTGAATCAGCCCCCTGTGATTCGTTCATTATGTGTAGCCGGTGATTATCTTTATATTGGAACGCAGATTCATGAGGTGCATGGAGGAATATGGGTGTATGACTTGCAAAGTGAACAGATTTTTCTCCTAAACAGAGAAGAGCACCGAATGACTGCTTCTATGCTGCTTTGCAGGGAACACCTCCTTGTCTGTGCGTTGGGCTCTAAAAAAGGGAAAAGAGGGTCTGTTCAAATTTTAGACTTACATACAAATATGCTGCATGATATTCAATCACAAGCTTTTGCGCAAGAGGAATCATTTTTGGATGTGTCAGAGGATAACGGCATTGTGTACGTGACCACTTCACAGGATGAGTATGGATTTTCTAAAGTGTATCAGCTTGATATAGAGCAAAAAGAGCTCAAATGGTTTGATACGATCAAAGGGCACGGTTTTCGTGTCGCCAATCAAAAGGAGAATTTTTTCTGTGCGGGTTTATATGAAAGTAAGTTTGTCAGGCCTTATGAGGAACCTGCACTGATTCATTAATAAGGAGGAAGAAAAAGTGACGAAAAAAGTTTTATTGGTGTATGCCACAATGTCAGGAAATACAGAAGCAATGGCTGATTTAATCGAAAAAGGATTAAAGGAAGCTGGTGCTAGCGTGGACCGGCATGAAGCGATGGATATTGATGCTGAACTTCTTCATGATTACTCGCACATTCTGTTAGGTGCATATACTTGGGGAGATGGTGATCTTCCAGATGATTTTATTGATCTATATGAAGAAATGGAAGAGCTTGATTTGACGGGTAAAGCATTTGCTGTATTCGGTTCTGGAGATACATCTTATGAACATTTTTGTGGAGCTGTGGATTTAATTGAAGAAAAAGTGAAGGAGCTGGGCGGTGATATCGTCCTACCATCCATCAAAATAGAGCTGAATCCAGAAGGAAACGAGGAAGAGGAATTGATTTCTTTTGGGAGACAATTTGTTCATCTTCACCAGCAAGAAGCGGGATAAAGAGGCCCGCTTGTTTTATTTGCCAAGGCGCAGACAATTCTTTCACTTGTCATTAAAACTCTCCTTTGGTACAGTAATGAAGTATAAATTAAGAGGAGGACATACATACATGAAACAAATGGACGCTAATGAAATTATTTCATTTATTCAAAATAGTACAAAATCAACACCTGTTAAAGTCTACATTAAAGGGGACTTAGAAGGTATTGAATTTGGTGAACATGCAAAAACATTTATCACAGGTAACACTGGTGTTGTCTTCGGTGAGTGGAGCGAAATTCAAGAAGCTCTAGCATCAAACAAAGACAAAATTGAAGATGTTGTCGTGGAAAATGACCGTCGTAACTCTGCGATTCCTATGTTGGATTTGAAAAACATCAAAGCACGTATTGAGCCAGGTGCAATCATTCGTGATCAAGTGGAAATTGGCGATAATGCAGTCATCATGATGGGTGCTTCTATTAATATCGGTTCAGTCATCGGTGAAGGTACGATGATTGATATGAACGTTGTTCTTGGCGGCCGTGCGACAGTAGGTAAGAACTGTCATATCGGTGCGGGATCTGTTCTTGCAGGTGTTATTGAGCCGCCTTCTGCTAAGCCAGTTGTAGTAGAAGATGATGTTGTCATCGGTGCAAACGCTGTTGTTTTAGAAGGTGTGACAATTGGAAAAGGTGCAGTTGTAGCAGCTGGAGCGATCGTTGTGAACGATGTCGAGCCTTACACGGTTGTAGCAGGTACACCTGCAAAGAAAATCAAAGACATTGATGAAAAAACAAAAGGTAAAACTGAAATCAAACAAGAACTGCGTCAGCTTTAATTGACACAATTCGCAGCTGAAGACATAGACGTGGATGATATATCCACGTCTTATTCGTATAGAGGAAAGGAAGCGAGTTCACTTGTTAAATCGTGAGCAATTAATATCCATTCGAAGAGATTTGCACCAAATTCCTGAGCTTGGTTTTAAGGAATTTAAAACACAAGCTTACCTCATCAAGCATCTCGAATCGTACCCAACAGATCGAATCGAGATGGAAACATGGCGGACTGGACTTTTTGTGAAAGTAAAAGGGACAAATCCTACGCGCGTCTTTGCGTATCGTGCAGATATGGACGGATTATCTATCCCTGAAGAAACGGGCTACCCATTTCAATCGGTACATGAAGGCCACATGCATGCATGTGGACATGATCTTCATATGACCATTGCTCTTGGTATCATTGATCATTTCGTGCATCAGCCAATCAAAGAAGATCTGCTATTTATTTTCCAACCGGCAGAAGAAGGGCCAGGCGGAGCTGAACCAATGCTTGCAAGTGATGTTCTAAAAAAGTGGACGCCAGACTTTATTACAGCGCTGCATATTGCACCTGAATATCCAGTCGGCACGATTGCAACAAAGCCGGGCCTATTATTTGCTAATACGAGTGAGCTTGTGATCGATCTTGAAGGAAAAGGCGGGCATGCCGCATACCCTCATTTAGCAAATGATATGGTGGTGGCTGCAAGTGCACTAGTAGGGCAGCTGCAATCGGTGATTTCACGAAATGTGGACCCTCTTGATAGTGCCGTCATTACAGTTGGCACGATTACAGGTGGCACTGCTCAAAATATCATTGCGCAGCACGCAAAGCTGGATGGAACCATTCGCACGCTCTCGCCAGAGTCTATGGAAAAGGTGAGAAAACGAATTGAAGCACTGGCAAAGGGAATTGAAATTGGCTACGAATGCAAGGCGACAGTTCGATACCCTTCAGCTTATTACGAAGTGGACAATTCAAAGGATTTGACAGAGGAATTTATGTCATATGTAGCCGAAGAAGGGCTTGCGAATGTCATTGAATGCAGAGAAGCGATGACAGGAGAAGATTTCGGCTACATGCTGAAAAAATACCCTGGGTTCATGTTTTGGTTAGGGGTAGATTCAGAATATGGACTGCACCATGCCAAGCTGACTCCTGACGAAAATGCGATTGAAACAGCTGTGAACGTCATGACGGCTTATTTTAAAAAGCAAGCAGGTGAATGAATAATCAAATGACCTCCTGTACACCTTATGTACAGGAGGTGTTCTTGATTATGACAAGAATTGGTGTAGAACCATCTTTATCCGATGTAGAAGAGCTTTTGAAGCAAAAAGGGTATGATGTCGTACGTATTCAAAATGAACAGCAAATGGATCAGTGTGACTGCTATGTGGTCACAGGACTAGATTCAAATGTTCTTGGCATTTCAGACACAACGACAAAGGCATCTGTCATTACAGCGTCAGGTATGACGGCTGATGAAATTTGTCAAGAAGTAGAACAGCGTGTTCAATAAAACAAACAAAAGAACCAGGATATTATGATCCTGGTTCTTTTTGCTCTTTGGCTAGATCGAGTGCTGCTTTCATTTTTTTGCGCAGAATTCGTTCGACACGCCACTGCTCCATCGTTTCAGTTTTTGCAATGATACGAAGGACGAGGGATGAGGAGTCAAATGATTCCACTCCAACGACTTGAGGACCTTCGATGATTTGCGGCATGCTCTCACGAACTTCATCACAGGCTGCTTGCAAAGTGGTGATCATCTGATCCACATTTTCATCTGGGGATAATTCGATATCAACGAGTGCCTGCATCGTCCCTCGTGAATGATTGCTTACATTAAGTATACTTCGGTTTGGAATGAAATGAAGAGTGCCATCAAAGCTTCTAAGCTGTGTTGTTCTCAGTCCAATTTGTTCAACGATCCCATCGAAACCAGCAACCGTTATATACTCGCCGACATCAAATTGTTTTTCCAGCAGTATGAAGAAGCCTGTCACAATATCACTCACTAATCCTTGAGCGCCAAATCCAATGGCAAGTCCTACAACACCTGCACCAGCCAGCAAGGCGGTTGGGTTATAATGAAATAAGTCGAGGATCATCACAACTAGAATAAAAATCAGCAAGTAGGCGAAAATATTTAAGGTAAGACTTTGCAGCGTTTGAGCTCGTGATAAAGAGACATCGTGCTTCTCAGAGAATGCTGAATAGGCACGCTTAATCATCTTGTTTCCAATCGCTCTGATGATAAAATAAATCACAAAAATAGCGATTAATTTTAACAAAATTATACTGCTGTTCATGATGATGGAAACCCAATCTACTTGTTCAAGTGCTTTCATGATCTTCAAAACCTTTCTATGTATGTGCGAAATGAGAAGCTAATCATTTGTTCCCTTATGCAAGTCATGTTAAACTTTTAATAGTTGGAGCGAGAGATTGTGACAAATCGTTAATTAAATTTATTATTAATTAATATTGACTAAAAATCGCTTAAGTATTATAATTATATTTGTGAAGTTATTAACTAAATGAGAATTTAACCTATTGATTCTCATTTTATATACAGCTAAGAAGTCTGTATAAAGATATTATTTTTGGAGGGATTTACATATGGCAGAGCGTTTTGTAGGAAAACAAGCTCCACGTTTTGAAATGGAAGCAGTACTTGCTAATAAGGAATTTGGTAAAGTGAGTTTAGAGGAAAACATCAAGAATGACAAATGGACAGTTCTTTTCTTCTATCCAATGGATTTCACTTTTGTTTGTCCAACTGAAATTACAGCAATGAGCGATCGTTATGATGAGTTTGAAGATTTAGATGCAGAAATCATCGGTGTATCTACTGATACAATCCATACGCATCTTGCTTGGATCAACACAGATCGTAAAGACAATGGTCTTGGAGAATTAAAATACCCACTAGCTGCTGACACAAACCACACAGTATCTAGAGAATACGGTGTTTTAATTGAAGAAGAAGGAATTGCACTTCGTGGTCTATTCATCATTAACCCAGAAGGCGAACTTCAATATCAAACAGTATTCCACAACAATATCGGTCGTGATGTAGATGAGACACTACGTGTTCTTCAAGCATTACAAACTGGTGGACTTTGCCCAGCGAACTGGAAGCCTGGTCAAAAAACACTTTAATTGATAGTTGAAGAAACAGTCTAACTGATGTTAGACCTTCAGATTGTTGACAAAGGGCTAAAATGTTGTTTATTTTAGCCCTTTGTCTTCTTTTCAGCGTGATAGAAAACCTTTGCAGCCCCCTAGGAAGGACGAGTACTGGCGCGAAGCGAATGTGACATTCGTGAGCACCAGTACGCAGGACTGACAAAGAATGCGAGGGTTTGTCTACATGCTGGGGTCTAACTGATGTTAGACCTTTTTGTTTCGAGACATACAATGGATGGAGGCGCTTCAAAATGAAATTACGTCAACCAATGCCAGAACTAACTGGTGCAAAAGAATGGTTAAATGGAGAAGTAACAAGAGAAGAATTAATTGGTGATAAACCAACATTGATCCACTTCTGGTCAGTTAGCTGTCACCTTTGTAAAGAGGCGATGCCGCAAGTGAACCAATTCCGTGATGAATACAAGGATCAACTAAACGTGATCGCAGTTCATATGCCACGTTCAGAGGATGACCTAGATCTAGAAAAAATCAAAGAGGTTGCAAATGAGCATGAAATCACACAGCCAATCTTTGTAGACAGCGACCATAAATTAACAGAAGCATTTGAGAACGAATATGTACCAGCTTACTATGTATTCGATAAAACAGGTGCTTTACGCCACTTCCAAGCTGGCGGAAGCGGTATGAAAATGCTTGAAAAACGTGTCAATCGAGTTCTTTCTGAGTCTGAAAAGGCTGCAGAATAGGCTTTCCCCCATTCATGGGGGTTTTTTCATGGGGAAAAATAGGAGATATATTGCACTGGATGAATATGATTGTAGGTGGAATGCCTAAGAAAAGAGAAAATGAGGGATTTCATTAAAAAAATTTCCTGAAACAAAAAGGTAATATGACCTATTTACATTTTTAATTTGAAATGAAAATGTAAAGATTTTAACTTTTTACTATTCAGAACGTTTTTGCACAAAAGAAATTTCAGTTTGGTAAATAACTATATAAATCAAGTAGTATAAGCATTTATTCAAAATTTTTACAATATTTTAAAGGTGGTCAAAAGCCTATAGTGGCAATGAAATGGGTGCCGATTTTTCTTCTTTGGCAAAATTTTAGTTGGAAATACCTATCTGATAGCAAACTGTAAAATGATAAAAAAATAGTTGATAAAATTAGTTTTCTAATCTAATATTTACTATAGAATATTTTTTATATGATGAGGGGGAAATCCATTGTTTAATGAGAGGGAAGCGTTACGTTTACGATTGGAACAATTAAATGAAGCAGAAGTAAAGGTCATCCGTGAATATCAAATTGAACGAGATGCGATTTACGCAAAACTAAGAGAATTAGACCGTCAAGGTACAGGTCTCGTCACAGATACAAAAAAAGAAGTGCGTACAGAGAGAAAAACAGATTCACTGCCTGTATTAGCTGAGCTGGCTGCACAAGAAATGAGAAGCTACAATCAGCCTGCGCAAACGCAGTCAAACGTTACATCAACTTTAGGAACAGGTCAGCTAAATGGTGCACCTGTAGGTATTCCTGAAGGATCTACAAGACGCAGAAGAGGCACAGCTAGACCTGGATCAAAGGCAGCTAAGCTTCGTGAAGCTGCAATCAAAACATTAAAGCGTCATAATGCGGCGATTAAAAGCTCTGAACTTCAAAAAGAGATTGAAAAAGAAAGCGGTCTTGAAATTCCAAATATGACAACGTTTATGCAAAGCTTAATTAAAATGTACCCAGAAGTGAAGAAACCTTATCGCGGACAGTATATTTTAGAAGGCGACATTCAAACAGAAGACGAATAAATAAAAAAGAAACTGCTGGGCGTAAATGGGACTGACCCCCGTTTTTGAGACAGGGATCAAAACACCTTTATACAGCCAATTGCCGATAGTTTATCGGTGATTGGTTGTTTAGTTTCGTTT
>NZ_JANUEZ010000011.1:0-99880 GCF_024807925.1 Bacillus sp. JUb11
ACCTTCCTTTAGTATGCTTTTCTCTATTATAAAATGGGGTAGTGGAAAATTTAAGGGAAAAAATAAAGCTGTCGAGATTTTCTCGACAGCCTGAGGCTGTAAACATTGGTTTACAGCCTTTTTCCTTTTACGAAGAAATAGATGCTTCGCTTTCATGCTTAATTTTTTTCTGGAACCCTTCCTGTACACGCTTCGTGATCTCTCCTGGAACACCTTCCCCAACTGGCTGACCATCTATCTCTACAATTGGAATCACTTCAGCTGTCGTTGAACTGATGAAAATTTCCTGTGCATGCAAAAGTTCGTCTTTACTCATGCGGGTTTCTTCCACACGACATCCTTCTTCCTGACAAACCTCTAGCAGCTTTCTACGTGTAATGCCGTTTAAAATCAGGTTATTTGCTGGGTGTGTACGAATGACACCGTCAATGACGGCATATACATTCGAGGACGTCCCCTCTGTCACAAAGCCGTCTCTTATTAAAATCGCTTCAAACGCACCAGCTTCAGACGCTTTCTGCTTTTCCATGACGTTATATAAAAGGTTTAAGCTTTTAATATCACACCTTAACCAGCGAAGATCTTCAGACAATAGAGCTTTCACACCAGCTGTCTGCTCTTGAATAGGCTTTTTCACTTGAAATGTATATGCCGTAATTTGAGGGGTAAGTACACCATATTGATGTTTACGAGGTGCGACGCCTCGCGTGACTTGAATATACACGCCGCCATCAATCACTTGATTATCTGCGACTAGCTTCTTCAAATTCTCTTCCATATCGGATACTGTACCTTGCAGATGAATGCCAATTTCCTTTGCACTCTTGAATAGACGCTCAGTATGCTCTTTTAATGTAAACAAAGTCCCATTATATACGCGGATGACCTCATAGACTCCGTCGCCAAATTGATAGCCTCTGTCTTCAATATCAACATGTGCATCTTTTTTTTCAATAAAATCCCCATTGTACAATACTTTCATATGGAATCTCCCCTTCGCTTTGCTTAATGGTTGAATCTGATGCTATCTTAGCGGATAAATGTAAACGTTTCAATGATTATTCAGAATTATTTCATATCCATTTGACTGGATAACCTTCTATTGTAACAAATATAGATTCATAACCAAAAAGATTCCAATTTTTTAGCATCTTCTATATTCATAGGCTCTTTTTTCCTGTATACTTACTCCATATGAGCACGACAAAAAACAGCGAAAAAAGACAGAATCCACTACATGATTCGACACAAACTACTGATTTATTGGAGCGATTGTAATGCAACGGGTTACGAAAAAACAGACACCTTCAAACACGATGCTGCTCTCAAAGGCGATTGGTCTAGTCATCCTGACATTGATCCTTTTTTTCATTTGGGATATGTCTAAAACCAATATGCAGGCAGCAGATCAACCGAATGAAGTGTCTGCGAGCAGTCCATTTCGAGACACAAGTACAAGTCTGAAAGCAAAAGATGATTCGCCAAAAACATTAGATGCACATTTTAAGATCAATCCAAACAAACATGTAACGGATCAAACGATCTTTTTGACCTTTGATGATGGCCCTTCTACTACATCAAATCAGCTGTTAGATGTGCTAAAGTCACAGCAAGTGAAGGCCACATTTTTTATGCTCGGGCCGCAAATCAAAGAACACCCAGCAGCTGTGAAAAGACTTCATCAAGAAGGTCATCAATTAGGACTTCATGGCATCACGCATGATGTGAAACGCTTTTATCAAAAAAGTGATTCTCCTGTAAATGAGATGAAAGAAGATCAACGTATATTGGCTTCTGTTACTGGTGAATATACACATCTTGTGAGAACACCTTATGGCAGTTCACCAAACTTAACAGACCAGCAAAAAACACGTTTA
The DNA here is from genome assembly GCF_024807925.1 of Bacillus sp. JUb11. Taxonomy (NCBI): domain Bacteria; kingdom Bacillati; phylum Bacillota; class Bacilli; order Caryophanales; family Bacillaceae; genus Bacillus; species Bacillus sp. JUb11. The sequence continues at coordinate 1,878 of NZ_JANUEZ010000011.1, forward strand.
AAACAAAAAGGCTTTGTATACTGGGACTGGACCATTGACAGTCTTGACTGGAAATATAAAAGCTCAAAATATGTACCAGAAGTATTAAATCAGCTGCAAGTGCTTGAAACCAAGTACCCGAAAGAGCCAAAAATCATCTTAATGCATGATCAGCCAGCTACCGCAAAATACTTAAACAGTCTGATCACACAATTAAAGGCGAAGGGCTACACGTTTGAAGTCCTTGATGAAACAATGAAGCCACTACAACAATAAAGCAAACCCGCACCTATTGGATGCGGGTTTTTTATAATTTATAAAGCATTCACAAGCTCGCCAATTCGTTCGTGAAAGACAAGATCAAACAGCGGATCGAATTCCGTTTCACTTAAATTCATCATGACCTTAAAGATGGAAGGATGATGAGCAGCATCTTCTGGAATATATCGGGCTGGTGCCACTTCTAAGGAAGTTCCCATGACGAGTAGCATGTCCGTTTGCTGGAGTGATTTCTCCACTTGATCAAAGTGCTTCACCATGTCTCCAAAAAGGACAACATCTGTTTTAAGTACTCGTCCACATGTACGGCCGTCTGATGAAATCCGCTCACAAACCGGTACCTCTTCTTGTAATAAATAAGGCAGTTCGTATGTTGACCCGCATGATGGACATGTAGCTGTTTGAATGGAACCATGCAGTTCATACACATGCTGGCTTCCCGCTTTTTTATGCAGACCATCGATATTTTGCGTGAAAATATCCACACGTTTTCCTTGCTTTTCTAAATTGGCTAAAAAAGCATGTCCAGCGTTTGGCTCGTACTCTCCACTCATCTTCATTTGAAACAATTCTTTGAATTTCGGCCAAAATTGATGCGGATGTGATAAAAAGTAGGACCGGCTCATTGCCTCCATGCGAGAAGTATCTTCTGTCCATAGTCCACCCGTTGATCTAAAATCGGGAATTCCCGATTCTGTGCTCATCCCAGCACCTGAAAGGACTGTAATATGTGAGGCCTTTGATAATCTCTCTCTTAGCGCTGCCACTTTTGTTTGATCCAACCACCATTCCTCCTTTATTCACCGAGCTGTTTCTCACCTTTTTGTTTCATATAAATGGTCTGTCCAGGAAAAGCAAATTCTACCCCTTCTTCATGGAAGATATCAATAATGCGATAGTTAATATCCTGCTTAATATCCAGGTTTTCAGACCAAGCCGTTGTGTTTGTATAAAAGTTAAAGAATAAGTTTAAATAGCTGTCTGCCAGCACATCGAAATTCACCATAATCGTTTCCTTATGAACCCCATCATGCTCATAAAGCATTTGCTTCAGACGTTTGATGCACTTATCAATGTTTTCTTTCGGTGTATTGTAAGATACGCGAACGGAGAACGTAATTTGACGTTTATTCATTCTCGTCCAATTTGTGATCGGCTCCTTTGAAAGGGTCGAATTTGGCACGGTCACCACTGCTTCAGCAGGTGTTCTAAATTTTGTGCTTCGGAAGGTAATGTCCTCTATAGTCCCAAGTACACTTGGAGTCTCTACAAAATCGCCCATTGTAAAAGGCTTCTCTGTAATAATCACAATTCCTCCAAAAAAGTTCGCCACTGTATCCTGCGCAGCGAGTGCAAAAGCAAGACCACCTAGGCCAAGCCCTGCCACAAGTCCGTTCACATCATAATTAAATTCTTGTGCAATGACGCTAATACTCAGTGCAATAATAATAAACCGAAGAACCTTTGATAAAAATGGGGCTAAAATATCATCCATCTCTAATTCAAATTTTGAATTCACTTTTTGAAATAAGAAGGAAGAAGCTGCGGTTAGATTACAAAGCCCCCACGTCAGCATCAAAATAATAGAAGATCTATACAATTTGACAATGACATCCATATGGTGCTCAAAGTATGGGGCTTGTCTTAACGCAAAATATAAACCTAGTGCCACAAAAAACAGTCTCGCAGGTTTTTCAAACGCCACGACAATTTGGTTAATGACTTCGGTTTTAGACCGATTTGTCAGCTTAAAGAGCAGGTGAAACAAGTATTTCGTAAATACTTTTCGAAGTAATAAAAAAAGCAATAAAATACAAAGGCTAATGCCTATTTGGATCGCAATATCGACTGTAAAATATGTATCCATCCATTTTTGTGTAAACATCTCTGTCTCTCTCCTTTAAAACAATCCTCTCTAGTTTATAATATAACCTTCGTTTATGTCCTCTCTTAAATGTCTGACCTCTATATAAAAAGCCTCGGGACCTATCCCGAGGCATGATGTTCAATTATGAAATTTTGGCTTGAGACATATCGACGGGCAGCAAACTACTTTTTCTTCTGAGCCTGATCAAGGAGAGTCGCTTTAAACATTTCAGCATCCGTTTCGGCCTTAATACGTTCTTCCACTCTAATTCTCCCTTTACCCAATCATCTCGCCTCCTTTTCATCATTATAAAACATCAGAATTTTCAGTCAACATGACGAAAGCACTAATATTTTGACGAACGCTGACGATTTGGACAAAATTGATCGAAGAAAAATTGATGTAATTCAGGTTTACTCAATCAAAGCTTGCTCTATTCCTGTAAATTTTTCAAAATGATACATCAAGCTTTTTCGGTACATGAGGTTCCATGATAATACGGCGCTCTTCTTCTCCATATAGTAAAGAAGGAAAACCACCAAAGCATTTGATATGATAAGACCAGAACTTATGTCAGGGAGCTGGAGCAAGTGTATATTATCGCACATAGAGGGTCATCAAGCGCAGCCCCAGAAAATACAATCGCTGCGTTTGATGTAGCTGTCGAGCAAGGAGCAGATTATATTGAATTAGACGTACAAATGACAATGGATCAGCACGTCGTCGTCATCCATGATGATACCGTTGAGCGAACGACGAACGGAAACGGCTTAGTCAAAAGCTATACACTTGATCAGTTGAAAAAACTGGACGCAGGAAGCTGGTTTGACCAACAGTATACGAATGAACGAATTCCAACATTACAAGAAATTCTTGAAAGATACAGTCGGCGGATTGGGATATTGATCGAGATCAAACACCCAAAACGGCAGATAGGAATCGAAAAGGCCGTTGCCCGCATCATCAATCGGTTTGCCTATTCTCGTCATATCATCATTCAATCTTTTGATGTTCATGCACTACAAAGAATTAAAGCATTCGCCCCTTCTCTTCGCACAGCTTTGATTATAAAACCTGATGCATTTAAACTAACGAAACGAAAGTTAACGACATACAGCTCGTTTGCAAATTGTCTTAATATGAAGAAAACGATGATCAATAGATGGTGGATAGACCGCATCCACACATTCGGGATGGATGTGTTTATATGGACTGTAAAAGATCAAAAAACAGCGGATCGAATCAAAAAATATCCAATTGATGGTGTGGTAACCGATAACCCGCTATTTTTTCAAAAGGAGAAATGATGCAGATGAAAACTTATTTCGCCGTTTTTATCGGTGGATTGATTGGTACACTTTGCAGATATGAACTAAGCCAAACTGTCATCAGCCAGACATTCCCCTATGCAACGATGATTGAAAACATTTCCGGCAGCCTGCTTCTTGGTTTTGCGACAGGATACTTTCTATTTCAGAAAGGAAAAAAATATCTTGCAGCTTTGATTGGAACAGGGTTTTGCGGCGGGTTTACGACCATGTCCACCTTTTCTAAAGAGACAGTTCTTCTGTTACAGGCAGGGCAGTTCAATTTAAGTATGATGTACATCCTGCTCTCAGTCATTGCTGGAGTAGCCGCTGCTTTAGCTGGCCTGATCCTTGCTGAACGGCTCTTTCATCAAAATAAGCAGCAGAAAGGAAGCAGATAAATGATTGTTTTTTGTACAGCTGTAGCTGGAGGGATCGGTAGTGCATGTCGTTTCTTCATCAGCCAAATAATCCAGAAAACTCCATCCCATGCCCTTTTCCCGTACAGTATTATTTTCATTAATTTATTAGGTGCAGCCGGTTTAGGTTTTCTCACAGGCGCTGTAACGTCCAATCATCCATTGCTAGTGATCATAGGAACTGGTTTTTTTGGCGGCTTTACCACATTCTCTACGTTTAGTGTAGAATCTGCGACGATGCTGATGCAGCGTCAAATAGGAAAGCTTGCTGCCTATTTACTTGTGACAATTATCGGCTCTTTATGCCTTTTTGCGGCGTTTTATCAAATAGGACAACTTCTGTTTTAAATATCTGTGATGGCAGCTAGGCTGATGAGCAGTTGATCCATCAGCTGGCGCTTCATTAAAAATAGTGTCTTCTCACTATAGCCGATTTCGATTGCGCATTTTGCCATGCGCCAATCTCGAAAATACTTATAATCAATGAGCTGCTTCTCTATTTCATCCAATTCTTTTAAAGCCGTTTCAATACAAGCAACAATCAGTTCATACTGACTTTTCTGCTCTTCTAATTTTTGACGTGCCATATGATGATGTTGGAGAGAACTTCGCTTTTCAAGCTGTCTTTCAATATTTAAAATGGCTGCTTGATAGTTCTTGAAATTTTTTAAATGAAACTCAATACGTTTCATTGAGGTTTTTTTCTCCGCGATACTTGCTGTTTCATACCAGAGCATGTCCATCCCCCTTTTACGAACGTTTGTTCTTATTATATACGAACATACATTCTCAAAAAAGAGGCTAAATACCTAAAAAAACCTTGAGCTTATTTTTCGCTCAAGGTCATTTCATTTACTAACAGCGGCTCTTTTATATCAAGCTCTGTGCGTGTATTTTCTTTTTCTGATGATGTGACGCCTTTTTTCAGGTCGATCTTTTTCACATAGCGTCCATCCATCTCCAAGACCTTCATCCGAATATCATCAAGATAAATGGATTGTCCTTCTCGGATATCAATGTTCTCATTTAAGATTAGCCCGCCTATCGTATCAATTTCTTCATCATGATATGACATTTCGATCAAATCTTGAACTTCCTCTAATCTCACTTTTCCATCTAATATATAATGATGCTCCGCTCTCTTTTGAATGACAGGCTGCTCATCTTCATCGAATTCATCTCGAATGTCTCCAACAATTTCTTCTAAAATATCCTCCGTTGTGACAAGTCCAGATGTCCCGCCATATTCATCCGTTAAAATCGCCATATGCATTCGATCGCGCTGCATCTTGACGAGAAGCTCTTGAATTGGAATCGTGTCAATCACTTCAATCACTGGATAAATATAATCTTGAAGCTTCAGTTGATCTTTTTCTCCTTGATACACAATATCTGCAAAGAGCTGCTTTTTGTTGAGCATGCCAATGACATGGTCTTTATCCCCTGAAAACACGGGGAAGCGTGTGTACTTTTCCTTTGTCATGATCGCCAGTATTTCGTCTAACGCCATATCTTCTGGAATCGCACAAATTTCTCTTCGCGGTATCATAATTTCTCTTGCGATTCGATTATCAAAATCGAATATCTTGTTCATATAATTATACTCTGATGAGTTGATTTCCCCATTTTTTAAGCTTTCAGATAATAAAATCTTTAATTCCTCTTCGGAATGGGAATGTTCTTTTTCAGACCCCATATCGATACCCATCATTTTCGTTAGCACACGGGCTGACCCGTTCAACACATAAATGAAAGGATACATAAGGATATAAAATGCATGCAGCGGTCCTGACAGCCAAAGCGTCATTTTTTCTGCCTTTTGTATGGCAAGTGTTTTTGGTGCAAGCTCGCCAACAACTACATGCAAAAAGGTAATAATAGAGAACGCAAGTGTTGCTGAGATCAGGCTGATTGCTGAATCAGGAATGTTTGTCAAACCAAAACCTCGAACTAAAAGTTCTTTTACTGCCGGTTTACCGATCCACCCTAAACCAAGGGATGTCACTGTAATACCGAGCTGGCAGGCTGACAAATATTCATCTAGCCTTGATGTCACCTTTTTCGCCATGATAGCCTTTTTGGACCCTTCGGCAACAAGCTGATTAATTCTTGAACTTCTCACCTTTACAATGGCAAATTCAGATGCAACAAAGAAAGCTGTTAAAGCAATCAAAACTCCGACTATACTCAGATTAACAATATCGTCCATTTAACCTTGCTCTTTCTTAGAAGAACAAGGAGTCACCTCCTGATTGATGATGTTGTCTTTTGCAAAACGGTTAACTGATTAAATAAGACTACTTTGAGGGCCCCACTTAACCACCTCCGGTTCACGTAAAATCCGTCTCTCTACATATATATGAAACGGTATTCATTTTATCTTACCATAAATAATCTGAAAATTCCTGTATCGCTACAGTATTTTAGAGATGACAACCTAAATTGATGGAAATGCCCTTTGTTTCTTCATATTGGCAGGAAATCTGAACAATTATCTTGTATTTCAGACTCGAATTATATTAAACTATTTTCATAAACTATAACGTGACGGTTAGGAGGAGATGTTCAGATGGGGCTGAGAAAAAGTATCGTATTGGTGAACTAGCACAGATTGCACAGGTGACGAAACGAACTGTAGATTATTATACGAATCTAGGGTTGCTTGCGCCTGTTAGATCTTGCTCTAATTATCGTTATTACGATGAACATGCTTTAAAACGATTACAATTAATCGTTCTTTGCAAACAGCAGAGATTGGCTCTTTCTGACATCAAATCCAGATTAGATGAACAATTCCCTTCTCAAAAGGAAGATCCTGATGAACTTGTCCATTTAACCTCTGATATCGATCGGATGAATGAGCATATGGACCGCATTTTGGTACGTTGTAAGCAGCTTCAGCCAGAACAACGTGAAAAATTAAAAGAACAGCTTACACCTGAGAAGATGACGGCTGTCCAATCATTTTTACTGCTGTTAAGTTAAAATTTTTACTAAACAGGAGGTGTTACCTTCGTTCTCAAAGTCAGAACGAAGGCCTTAATTGGACATAGTTAATTTACTTATAGTTGCTTTGCTTATAGCTTTAACCGCATTTTTCGTTGCATCAGAGTTTGCGATCATTCGCTTAAGAAGCTCAAGAATTGATCAGTTAATCGCAGAAGGTAATAAAACAGCAGTTGCTGTCAAGCATGTCACGACTCACCTTGATGAGTATCTGTCGGCCTGTCAGCTCGGTATTACCATTACCGCCCTTGGGATTGGTTGGTTAGGGGAAGAAACTATTGCGCACATGCTTGCTCCACTATTTGTAGAGCTGTCCATTCCTCAATCAGCTAGTTCTATTGTCACTTTTATTATTGCGTTTAGTATTATGACGTTTTTACACGTCGTGGTTGGAGAGCTTGCACCAAAAACACTCGCCATTCAAAAGGCTGAGCAAGTGTCCCTTCTATTTGCTAGACCGCTTATGATTTTTTACAAAGTGATGTTCCCTTTTATCTGGGTATTAAATGGATCTGCTCGTTTGTTAACAAAAGCGTTCGGTCTTCAGCAAGTTTCTGAGCATGACATGGCGCACTCTGAAGAAGAATTGCGGATTATTTTATCAGAGAGCTATAAAAGCGGCGAGATTAACCAGTCTGAATTCAAATATGTGAATAAAATTTTTGAATTTGATGACCGTCTGGCGAAAGAAATTATGATTCCTCGTACCGAAGTTGTCAGCTTCCCGCACGATATTACGATTGAGGAAATGCTGAAAGTGACCAAAGTCGAGAAATATACACGTTATCCAATTGAAGATGGCGATAAAGACAACATCATCGGTGTTGTGAATATTAAAGAAGTACTCACTGCATGTATTAGTGGTGAATGTTCCACAAGTGATACGATCGAACATTTTGTAAACCCGATTATTCATGTAATTGAAACAGTTCCTGTTCATGATCTACTGCTTAAAATGCAGCGTGAGCGAGTACACATGGCCATTTTATCAGATGAATATGGCGGTACAGCAGGACTTGTAACAGTTGAAGACATCCTTGAAGAAATTGTCGGTGAGATTCGTGATGAATTCGATATTGATGAAATCAACGAAGTGCGTAAATTGGGAGAAGACCACTACATCTTTGATGGAAAGGTCCTTGTAGATCAAGTTAACCTGCTACTAGGTATTCAGCTTGATAACGAAGAAGTCGACACAATCGGCGGCTGGTTCCTTACACAAAAATATGAAGTCGAGAAAAATGACGCGATTCGTGAACAAGGCTATGAATTTATCATTAATGAAGTCGATGGACACCATGTGGCATACATCGAAGTCAAAAAACTAAACGAACAACTATTAGAAGCAGCTGAAGAAGGCGCTTCTTAAGAAAAAAAACGACCCTTGCCTTAGCAAGTGGTCGTTTTCTTTATCCCTTTTCGATTAACTTAGCTTCAAGTTCTTTGATTCTTGTGTTTAATACTTCTGTCATCGCACCTAATCTTTCTTTTGGCGGCAGATGATCAAATTCAGACTGCTCAATCGGTTCACCAATGATTAAGCGCATTTTCCCCTTCTTAAAAAGGCTTTTTGCATTAGAAGGTCCTTTGTACGCTGCTGGTACGATTGGTGATTTGCCGAGCTGCGCAATCGTAACGGCCCCTCTTTTTAAAGGAACATCTTCCGTTGTACGTGTGCCGCTCGGAAAAATCCCAACGATCTTTCCCTCTTTTAATAATTTAATGGGCGTTTTAATACTGCTTGGCCCAGGATTCTCTCGATCAACTGGAAAAGCATGAATCCTCTTTAAAAATCCGCCGATCCATTTATTTGCAAACAATTCTTTTTTCGCCATGTAGTGGATCTCAAACGGAAGAATTCCTGCGCCTAATGCAAGAACATCCACAAAACCCTCATGCGTACAAGCAATGACAAACCCCCGGTCTGTTGGCAGATTCTCTTTTTGATATACTTTGATCCCGCCTCGGAGAGCAAAAAAAGCTTTGACGGTATAGCCTGAAAATTTATACATAGTGCACTTCCTTTGTTTGAAGAATGAAGGATTTGTTTCTATTATAACAAATTTTTTATTACCTGGTACTAAAAATTTTCTCCTGCTGATAAAATAGAGACGGTTCACTAAAATCATCTTTTCACTTAAGATGACCGCTCCTTCTGTATTCAAGCATGTGTTTTTAGGAGAGAATAGAGGAAGAAATGTGTCCGAAATTGTCGTTTTTTGAGTTTTTTTCCTTATTTGTTCTATTGAAAACACTTTATAAATGATGCAAATTTCGCTATGATAAGGAGAAATGATTTTGATTCGGTGAAAGAGATGAGTAATGTACGGCCTATGAGAAGTTTCGTGCAACTTTATGCCTTTCTTATGCGTGTATAACATAGAGGGGAGAAAAATCAGTGACGATCGATGAAATTTATCAAATGTATATGAACGATGTTTACAGGTTTCTGCTCTCCATGACAAAAGACAAACATTTGGCAGAGGACTTATTGCAGGAAACCTTTATGCGTGCTTATATACATATTCATTCCTACGACCATAGCAAAGTGAAACCTTGGTTATTTCAGGTGGCACGAAATGCTTTTATTGATTATGTCAGGAAACATAAAAAAGAAGTGACCATATCGGATGATCTCATTGGCGGCCTTTTACAAACGTCTGTACAAAGTCCCGCTGAACAGATTGAAATAAAAGAAGTCCTCAACATGTATTTGGAGCAGCTTCCAGATAACTACAAGGAAGCGTTGACATTGTATTATTTAAAAGAACTGAATTACAAAGAAGCATCCAAGGTCATGAATATTACTGAAGCAAATTTTAAAAGTGTTTTATTTCGTGCAAGGCAGCGCCTAAAAGCACTATATAACAGAGGTGTTAATGATGAATGAAGAGTTTAATAAGCGATGGGAACAATATAATAATGGCGAGATGAATGAAGAAGAAATGATGGCGTTTGAAGAAGAGCTCGAAGAAAATGAAAAACGCTTAAGCCAAGAACTGAATGACTCAGATTGGACAGACTTCTCCATCAGTCCTGAAAAACAAAAAGCCATTTTACAATACGGAAAAAGAAAGTCCTATTTACGTATTTCTGTGCTTGCTGTCATATCTACACTGATTATTTTACCGCTTTGTACACTAGGTAGTTATCTATACTACGGCGTTGGCGGAGCAGACAGTAAAGGCAATCATTTTATGGAAACGGCCGCTGTAACAGTCGCCCTAACAAAACCGAATGTCGCCATTGATATGAAGGATTTAAAAGGGCAAGTCAAACTGTTTGGTATGAACACAGAACTTAAGCTACAAAAACAAATTGGCAATAAAACAGAAGCCATCGGCAGTGAACAAATCGAAATGTTTTTCGATAAATTAAAGCAGCCTACGATCTCTTATTATGGAGACAGCGCACGTAATACGGAGGATTTCTTTACGCACCCTTCGTCTCAGGCAGATACATCTAAAAAACAAACACTCACTACTCTAGACAAGCTACCTGAAGGAACAGTGAGTGAAGTGTATGTATCCTATGACAAAGCATACACACCGAAAGACGTGTATTCATTTGCTAAAAAATATGATATGAAAGTGCTTTGGAATGCGATAAAAACAGAAGATTCATTAAGTGGAAATCAGCGTCCAATCGGTTTTCCCGGGAAAGACTCTGAATTTTTAAAAGAGCTTCAGCACACATCAAAAACAGAGGTTGATCAGTTCAAAGATGCCCTCGCCTATGTCAACCAGCATCCATCCTGGGCAAAAACGATCTCTGGCAGACCTGAACTTGACCTCTCTAACCGAATACGCTACATCAATCAAAATGGTGTCACGGTTTACGGTTCTGTTGTCACAGGTCCTTCTAAAGAAATAGAGAAATTTGTGAAGACAAAACGCATTAAAACGGCCAAAGTGAGCGAGGTGGAATTATGGAATTGGTAAGAATCTTTAAAGAGCATAATGTGTTTGGCTGGATTTCGGTCGGCACCGCTATTTTATCGCTACTCATGCTGAACCTCGCCATTATTAGCAATGTGACATTTTATTCGTTTCAAATGCTTCCTTTTGCAATGGCCGCAGTTCCATTCGGTGTGATTGAACTGTTCATTAAAAAAGGCCGCACTGGACCAGGTTTCCTAGGCGTCGTTCTGAATATTTTTGTCATCGTTTGTGTCTATGCGATCGTCTCGATTGATGTCGATCTTCAATTAGGTTTTTAAAACTCATTAGATAAAAAGCCCGTGTTACTTGGCTAATACCAAGCAGCATGGGCTTTTTTATGATATCATTTTTATTTTCTTTCATTGACTGCAAAGGTTTTCTATCACGCTGAAAAAAGAAGACAAAGGGCTAAAATAAAGTTCATTTTAGCCCTTTGTCAACAATTTGAGACTGCTTTATAAGCAGTCTCTAGATGATGTTAGTTTACAAATGTCTTTGCGCCAAGGTAAATTGGCTTCCAATAGCTTGAAGTCATATCGCTGATCGTCACACCATCAGAAGCAGCGTGGATAAACTTGTTGTTCCCAAGGTAGACACCCATGTGAGATGGGCCAGATTTATAGGTTGTAAAGAAGACAAAATCTCCAACTTTAGGTGTTGAAACGCTTTTCATTGATCCCCAAAAACCTTCAGTCGTTTGTCTTGAAATCTTTGTTTGTTTGTTAATGATATACCACATAAAACCGCTGCAATCAAAGCCTTTCGGTGTCGTTCCACCCCATTTATATGGTGTACCGTTTTGTGCTTTCGCATCTGCTACGAGTTTAGACGTATTTAAAGAAGAAGTAGCAACTGTTTTTTCTTTGACAGGTGTTGGTTTCACTTTGGATGTCTTTTTCACTTTCAGCTTTTGTCCAATTTTAATCAGATCTGTTTTGAGTTTATTTAACGATTTCAGCTCTTTCACTGTCATTCCATATTTTTTGCCGATTTTAGATAAAGTATCTCCTTTGACAACTTTATGAGTGGCTGTCGTTGAAGACGCTTTTACTTTTGTTGTTGTTTTTGATGTTTTCGTTACCTTTTTTGAAGAAGTACCATTCACTTTTAAGGTTTGTCCAACATAAATCGTGTTAGATTTCAGTTTATTGTCTGATTTAATCTTACTCACGGTTGTTTTGTATTTTTTCGCTAGAACAGAAAGAGAGTCACCTTTTTGAACCTTTACTGATTGTGCTGAGGCAGCTCCGGCAAATAATGTCGTCCCAAGTAGAACTGCACTTGCAGCTGTGATCAATTGTTTTTTCATTTGTTCCTCCTGTATGTATCTATCGTGATCCGAATTTTTATCTACTTTCTATTATAAGGATCGAATACCAGAAGAAATAGTCTTGACTTCCTACGACATTATGCTTATTAATTCGGCAAAAAATATTTTTTTTTAGGGTTCTTTTTATTTCATTTTTATTACACAATCATGACAAAACAAATGCATCTTGTCATAGATAAATCATACATTCATTTCTCTTTTTGGTTCATTCTATGTAAAGTGGACCTTTACAATTTTAAAGTGAACTTTACGGTGCTGTCATTTGGAATCCACACTTCTGTTCTACCATTGTAAACGTGAGAGCGATACATAAACAATGAGGAGGCAAAATGAATGAGTGTGTTGAAAAGCTCGAAAACGAAAATAGCTGCAATCGCAGCCGCATCAGTGTTATCGATTGGTATTTTTTCAGGAATTGAATTTGGACAGGCTGACAAAGCTGAGGCTAAAAAGAAACCAAAAAATGACGTACAAAATGTGATCGTGCTCATTGGAGATGGCATGGGAACACCTTACCTTTCAACTTACCGCTCATTTAAACACAACGGTGATCTTTCCAAGCAAACAGCGTTTGACCCTTACCTCACTGGCATGCATAAAACATACCCTGATGATTCTAAAAGTAACATTACTGATTCAGCAGCAGCTGGGACAGCCATGGCAACTGGTCAAAAGACATACAACAACGCCATTGGTGTAAACAAAAATGGCAAAAAACTAAAAACAGTATTAGAAGAAGCAAAACGCAAAGGAAAGTCTACTGGCCTTGTCGTCACATCTGAATTAACCAATGCGACACCTGCTGCGTATGCCGCCCACGATGTTTCTAGAAAAAACACAGCAGCCATTGCTGATGATTTCTTCGATGAGAAAATTGGCAAACAGCATACAGTCGATGTCATGCTTGGCGGAGGACTGATCGATTTTGTCCGCAAAGATCGTGATTTGACGAAAGAATTTCAAAAAGCAGGCTATCGTTACGTAACCAATAAAGCGGACTTACAAAAAAACAAACAGCAAAAATTGTTAGGCATTTTTGCTGACGGTGGTCTCGATAAAGCAATTGATCGTGATAAAACGACCCCTTCCTTGCAAGACATGACATCCTCAGCCATCAAACAGCTGTCTAAAAACAAAAAAGGATTTTTCCTCATGGTTGAAGGCAGTCAAATTGACTGGGCTGGACATGACCACGATATTGTCAGTGCAATGAGTGAGATGAAAGATTTTGAAAAAGCATTTGAAGAAGCCATTCGTTTCGCAAAAAAGGATAAAAACACGTTAGTCATCACGACAGCAGATCATTCAACTGGCGGCCTTTCCTTCGGGGCAGACGGCTCGGGCAGCTGGGATTATCAGCCTGTCAAAGCAGCAAAAAAGACACCTGATTTCATTGCAAACAAAATTGTAGGGGGTATGACGGTCGAGACTGCGCTTAAACAATACATCGACCTTGATTTCACAAAAGAGGAAATCGCCTCTATTCAAAAGGCAGCTGAAACAAAAGATCCTGTTCAAATTGATGATGCCATCGAAAAAGTCATCAATACGAGGTCTCATACAGGCTGGACCACATCGGGTCATACAGGGGATGAAGTACCATTTTATGCTTATGGGCCAACAAGCGAACAGCTAAAAGGGCTCATGGAAAATACAGATCAAGCGAAACACATTTTCAAACTGCTGAAAAACCAATAAAGTGCTAATCACAAAAAAAGATGTCTATTCGTAGACATCTTTTTTGATCATTAAGTGAGATACTTCCTATGAACCCCTTTTCCATCGTATGAAAACATCACTTCTTTTCCTTCAAGAACTGACTCGATGTGCACACTTCTTCCCCATAGCTGATACAAATATGGAAGCACCTTTTCTAAGTATTTGAGATCGAGCTCAATGCCTTCATACCAATGTTTAATATAGAGTTCATTGTTTTTTAAATAGTCGCCATCGATGACTGTCAAATACGGAAAACCGCCATTGACCCTCATGCTGACTAGCTGATCACGGACTGCCTTCCATTCTTTATCAATGACTTTATAGTCTCTCCCCTGCTTTTGAAACAAGTACAAATCTTCCCTCATCACAAGGTCTTTCGTTAAGTAATTTCGAATAAAAGAAATGTCTGATTCAATTTCCCGCACTTCAAACATTTTACTGCGACCCGACCCTTCCGTCACTCCTGCTTTTTTCAATTCCTCGCATGGATGATCGTAGCGCTCTTCAATATCTTCAAAAATCTTCAGCCCTAAATAGTAAGGATTGATTCCTGTCTTAGATGGCTGCACGACACCTGCATTTAATTTGGCAAATTCAATCGATTCACTTGAATCTAAATCAAGTTCACGCATAATCCGCTGGTGCCAATACGATGCCCAGCCTTCATTCATGATTTTCGTTTCTAGCTGTGGCCAAAAATAGAGCATTTCCTCTCTCAGCATCGTCAGCACATCCCGCTGCCAAGGCTCTAGCTCCCGGGAGTGTGCCTCGATAAAGAGCAATATATCTTTTTCTGGCTTTGGTGGGAATTGCTTGATCGTTTTCTTTTTCTCACGTGTTTTCGGTTCATCCATTCCCCACAAATCATCATATGGCGTATGACGTTTTGGTTTGTCCTCTTCATATTCATCTTCATCGTCGAGATTCCAGCTTAATTTTGAACGAACAAGCGACGGATCAATATGCTCCTGCAATGCCAATACAGCATCTAAAAAGGACTCGACTTCTTTTGTACCGTGGATATGTTCATATTCTTTAATTCGCTCTGCTGCCGCTGACATACTTTCCACCATATCTCGTTTTGTGTTTTGGAAACGGCAGTTGTTTTTAAAGAAATCGCAGTGTGCCAAGACATGAGCCACAATTAGTTTATTTTGAACAAGCGAATTGTTATCAAGGAGAAAGGCATAGCAAGGATTTGAATTAATCACCAGCTCATAAATTTTGCTTAATCCTAAATCATAATGAAGCTTCATTTTGTGAAATTGCTTTCCAAAGCTCCAGTGGCTAAATCGTGTTGGCATGCCATATGCACCGAATGTATAAATAATCTCCGCGGGACAGATTTCATACCTCATCGGATAAAAATCCAGACCAAATCCTTCTGCAATTTCTGTAATTTCATCAATGGCTCGTTGTAAAAGACGCTTTTCAGATACGCTCAAGGAAACCATCCCTCCTCATCGGACTTATCCCTACTATATGAGCGTACCTAAAAAAACATGATGTTCAGCCAGTTGTTTAGACGACTTCCATCTCTTTCATGGACTGCCCGCCGAACGCTTCAAAATGGATATTCTCTTCTGGAATGTCCAACGCTTTTAAAATAAGGATCATCTCTTGAGTAAATGCTGGGGAACCGCAAACATAAAATTGGCCTTTTCCTTCACCAATGACTGATTGAAGGAAAGGTCGGTCAATCCGCGTAGCCACCTTCTCAACCAGCTCACTCTTTATACTCTTTTCAAATTGTTCGTTACAAAGGATAATACGCCCCTCTGGAGATGAAGTGAGGACGTGTTCAAACTCTTGTTCAAAAGCAGTTACATCCTCTAGTCTGTCTGCATGAATCATCGTGAATGGCTGATTGTTATGCGACGCTGTTTTCACTAAACCAATCATTGGTGTGACACCAGAACCGGCACTAATCAAATAAACGGGTTCTTTTGTGTCATCTTGCAAGCAGAACATTCCCTGCGGCATACTGACGTGAAGAACATCGCCTTCTTCCATTTCATCATGCAGGAATGTGGAGACATGCCCATCTCGTTTCACTGTGATGCGATAGTAAGATGGGTGATATTGATCTGATAAACTGTATTGTCTGCTGCATACATAGGCTTCACCCGGCATATCTACCTGCACCGTAATGTATTGACCAGCTTCATACATTGGTAGCTCAGATTCATCCTCTGGTACTAAATAAAAGGAAATGAGTGATGGAGATTCTTGTTTCTTTTTCTTCAGAATAAACGGTTTGACATCTGCCCATCCACCAGTTTGTTTCACATTTTCAGCCATCATTTCTGCCTCAATGGTGATGAATATATTCGCAATGATGTCATATGCAGCCTTCCAAGCCAACAATGTGTCATCTTCCTCTGATAACCCAAATACCTCTTTCATTGCTTCAAGAAGGTGATATCCGACGATTGGGTACTGCTCTTTTTTCACCATGACACTGACATGCTTATGGGCAATTTGTTTCACAGCAGGAAGCAAGTCTGCCAAGCGGTCAATGTGCAGTGCAGCTTGATAGAGTGTTGCGGCAAGCGCCTCTGGCTGGCTTCCATTCATGAGATTTGTTTTATTAAACTGATTGAGTAGCTCTGGATGCTGTCTAATCATATTTTGATAAAAAACTGTCACAAGTTTTGTTCCCTCAGCTTTTAGAAGAGGGGCTGATTGTTTAATGGCATTCATTTGATCTGTGGATAACATCGTTATTCCTTCTTTCAAAAGATGTATTTTAAATACATCTTTATCGTAATGGAAGACAACGTATAAAAGCAATATTTATAATACATGTTTTAAATGTTGTCACATTTAGCACTTTCTCGAACAGTTTTTGTCTAAAATGTGTTACGATGATACAAAACTCTATTAGGTTTAGAGGTCGTCCAAATGAAACTTACGAATTATACAGATTTCTCATTAAGGGTACTCATTTATTTAGCTTCGAGAGAAAACAATGAACTGTCAAATATTCAGCAGATTGCCGATATTTATGGCATTTCGAAAAATCACCTGACAAAGGTAATTTACCATCTAGGAAAACGTGGTTATGTAGAAACGATCCGCGGAAGAAATGGTGGGATTAGGCTGGGGAAAAGCCCAGAAAGCATTAATATTGGTGAGGTTGTCCGCTATACAGAGGATGATTTAGTCATGGTTGAATGCTTTGATCCGAAGAAAAACAGCTGTATTATCTCCCCGATTTGTTCATTAAAGCACGTACTTCATGAAGCACTCACTGCTTATTTACGCGTTCTTGACCAATACACATTAAATGATTTAACACAAAACAAAGATGCTCTAAGAGAGCTTCTGCTCTAAGGCGAAAGAATTTATTTCTTTCGTCTTTTTCTTTACCTCCTTGTAATAATAATTTATTTAAAATTATTATAAATAAATATTGACTATCATGTTTGATTCAATATAATTAGGGTATATAGATTGCTAGAAACCATTTTTTGTTTACAGGAGGAGAAAAAGAATGACAAATTCTAATCATAAAAATTTGACAACGAATCAAGGCGTGCCAGTTGGCGATAATCAAAACTCAAGAACTGCTGGTCACAGGGGGCCTTCATTTCTTGATGATTACCATTTGATTGAAAAACTTGCACACTTTGACCGTGAACGTATTCCAGAGCGTGTCGTTCATGCAAGAGGCGCCGGCGCTTATGGTGTATTTGAAGTAGAAAATAGCATGGAGAAACATACAAGAGCAGCCTTCTTAAGTGAAGAAGGAAAACAAACAGACGTTTTTGTCCGTTTCTCAACGGTTATTCACCCTAAAGGTTCGCCTGAAACATTACGTGACCCTCGCGGCTTCGCTGTCAAATTTTATACAGAAGAAGGCAACTATGATCTAGTTGGGAACAACTTGCCGATCTTCTTCATTCGTGATGCACTTAAATTCCCTGATATGGTTCACTCTCTCAAGCCAGATCCTGTAACCAACATTCAAGATCCTGACCGTTATTGGGATTTTATGACGTTAACACCTGAATCTACTCACATGCTCACATGGCTCTTCTCTGACGAAGGTATTCCTGCGAACTACGCTGAAATGCGCGGTTCTGGTGTTCATACGTTTAGATGGGTAAACAAATACGGAGAAACAAAATATGTGAAATACCACTGGAGACCATCAGAAGGCATTCGCAATTTATCGATGGAAGAAGCTGCAGAAATTCAAGCAAACGACTTCCAGCATGCGACAAGAGACTTGTATGATCGTATTGAAAAAGGAAATTATCCAGCATGGGATCTTTACGTTCAGCTTATGCCGCTCAGTGATTATGATGAACTAGATTATGATCCATGTGATCCGACGAAGACATGGAGCGAGGAAGATTATCCGCTGCAAAAAGTGGGCCGCATGACACTGAACCGCAATCCAGAAAATTTCTTTGCTGAAACAGAGCAAGCTGCTTTCACGCCAAGTGCCCTAGTACCAGGAATTGAAGCATCTGAAGACAAACTGCTTCAAGGTCGTCTGTTCTCTTATCCTGACACGCAGCGTCACCGCCTAGGTGCAAACTACATGCGCATCCCAGTGAACTGTCCTTATGCGCCTGTTCACAATAACCAACAGGATGGCTTTATGACTACAACTCGTCCAAGCGGTCATATTAACTATGAACCAAACCGTTATGACGATCAGCCAAAAGAAAACCCTCACTACAAAGAAAGTGAACCGGTTCTTCACGGTGACCGTATGGTGAGACAAAAAATCGAAAAACCAAACGATTTCAAACAAGCTGGAGAAAAATATCGAAGCTACTCTGAAGAAGAGAAACAAGCATTGATCAAAAACCTGACAGCTGACTTGAAAGACGTAAATGAAAAAACGAAATTACTTGCGATCTGCAACTTCTATCGTGCAGATGAAGATTATGGACAGCGTTTAGCGGATTCACTTGGTGTGGATATTCGCTCATATCTTCAAGGAAGCATGAAATAGATCTTCTTTTCAGCTGGAGCACCTCTTTTTAAAAGAGGTGCTTTTTTATAACCGAAACACGTTAATACTAATCAAATGACCCGTCACCGGATGAAAATAAATTTCTGCATGTGCTGCAAATCGTGTGGAGCCTTCCTTCACGGTCACGCGAAACACATCTTTTGTTTGATCTTCATTCACTTGTGTACGTCCAATGTAATGATAATCGTTTAAAGCGGCGCCTTCATATTCATCTTGCAAGGCAGTATACGCAAGTCTTTCCCAATTCTCTGCCGGCTGCTCGGCTGCTTGTGAAGATGGATGAATCATGAGACTGCCAAATAAAACAATTCCTGCTGCAAAAAGCATCCATAATTTCGGGTGCATAATATCAATATTCTCACTTTCATGTCTATTTTGTTTAGGTTTTGCTGGTTGGTTCTTTTTCATACATCAAGCATTTATTCAGCCTATAATTCCCGGTACCCTGTTTATGCAGACACCAACTTTTCCCCTGAAAAAGTCGATCTGATCCGAGCAAACTAAGTAAGACTTCTCAAGGGAAAGGAGAAGGTTTAATGAATGTGGCAGATTATGATAAGGCACTTTATTATACGCATCGCTCGCAATGGGATAATTTACTTATTCTTATGGTACGTACGCAAGATGACTTGCTCTCGAAACGTATTGAGCATTTCTTACATGCGTATCAATTTAACCGGAACGATGCAGATGTTGAAAAATGTTTATATGGACTCCTGCAGTATATCGACCATGCTTCAGAGGCTGCCGTTGCTGAAGCATATGCTGAACCAATGTACACATAAAGGAAAAGGCTGATTTTCTTTCAGATTGTTGAAATAGGGCTAAAATGAACTTTATTTTAGCTCTTTGTTTTCAGCCTTTTACTAACCGCCTTTCATAAAGAAGAAAAGACTTCATGAGGAATACTCATGAAGTCTTTTGGAATGTCCACCATGACTGTTTACAACAGCTCTTTCGGCTGATTTTTTTGATAATCTACTGCATAGAGAGCGGCCTGAGTTCGATCTGCCAGCTCTAACTTTGATAACAGATGAGACACGTGAGTTTTCACAGTCTTTTCAGAAATAAAAAGCGATGAGGCAATTTCTTTGTTACTTTTCCCTTTTGCGATTTCAAATAAGACATCACGTTCTCTATTGGTCAGTTCGTTCATCAATGCCCATTTTTGCTCTTTAGGTTCTGTTAGATGCTGGACAAGAAACGCTGTAATATGACCATCTAGCTGGTACGTACCATTTTGCACCTCAATCATTGTCGTGAGAAGCTTTTCAGGTGCTACATCCTTGAGCTGATAAGCCTTCGCTCCCGCTTGGATAGCAGGGATCACATAGTCCTTATCTGCATAGCTTGTCAAAATGACAATGCGGACATCCGGCATATCCAGCGTCATTTGCTTTGTCGCCTCAATCCCATTCATTACAGGCATAGAAAGATCCATCAAGACAATGTCAGGCTTTGTCTGCCTCACTACCTGTAGTGCCTCTTCTCCATTGGATGCTTCACCAACGATGTCCACATCTGGCTGGGTTTGCAAGAAAAAGACCAGTCCTTTTCGGACAATGTGATGATCATCTGCAATGACTACCCTCATGACAATCCCTTCCTTTCTTGAGAAAATGGTACTTTCACATCAATCGTCGTTCCCTTCCCTAGCTCAGAATTGATGCAAAATGTACCTCCTGCTCTTCGGATACGGTCAGCCATCCCTTTCAGCCCAAATGAAGGAAGACTCATTTGTTCATCATACTGAAATCCCTTTCCCTGATCGATGATTTTCATACCAAACGTATCTCCTGATTGCTCCAGTTTGACCTCTACTTTCTCAACGCCCGCATGCTTTTGGCAATTATTTAGAGCTTCTTGGCATACGCGAAATAAAGTCTCATGCTTTGAATGATCTATTTCCATACAGCCTGATAAAGACAATGAACAATTTAGACCTAAAAGCTGTGCATACTCTTCAATCGCTGTCGTAAAACCTTTTTCAAGTCCTTTTGGTCTTAACTGCCAGATGAGTGATCGCATTTCAATGAGGGCATCTTGTGATAAATGCTGAATAAAATCAATCATTTCACCTAATTTTTGATCACTTGTCATTTGACGCGCTGCCTTTGCAGTCAAACTCACGGAAAACAGCATTTGATTCACAGAATCGTGCAAATCCTGCGCAAGCCGGTTTCGTTCTTCTAGCAGTGCATGCTGCTGCTCATTTTGCACAAGCTTCATGCGCTGAATGGCCGTACCTATTTGCAGTGCAATACTTTCAAGCAGATTCAGCTCCTCCTGTGTAAATGTGACCTTCCCTTTTGCCGCCACATTTAATAAGCCAAACGTTCGCTTACATGCTTGGAGCGGAACGGTTGCATGATGGGTAATTCCTTCTGTATCTCCAAGCTTTTGCTCAATCGCTGTTTCAATCCGTTTACAATTGATGATATTGGTCGCTGATTGCAGTGAGCCTTTTGTGTAGCGGTTGATGCAATAGCAATCGTTTTGACACATCAATTGCTTTCGATCCTTTGCCAGTGCTTCAGGTAAACATACTTCTGCCATTAGTTCATACGATCCGTCTTCTTCTATAAAATAAATCCATGCTGTTTGAAAGCCTGTCACTTCCATAAGCATATGAAGCACTTCATGAAGCGTTTCCTTCATTTCCATCCCTTCATTTAGCTTTTCAGCAATTTCTTTTAACGTTTTTAATGTTTTGACTTTTTCTTGGTAATCTCCCATCGTGTGTACCCCCGGCTTTTACTGCCTCTCTTATCAATATGTTGATTATACCATGAGCATCTGTGCGGCTCTTTCTCAAAAAGGATGATTTTTTCTCATCCTTTTGACTGAGAAAAAGCCATCATGCATGACATGATGGCTTTGTGATATTTTATTTAGCTGTTTCTTCCACAATGTCATAGACGACTTTCATGACTTCTTCTGATAAGTGTTTCAGCTTTTCTTCGCTGTCTGTTAACGATGTGCCTTTGACTGCAATATAAAATTTGACTTTAGGCTCCGTACCAGAAGGTCGTAAACAAAACCATGAGCCATCTTCAAGGAAATATTTCAGGACGTTTGATGCCGGCAGATGAATCGTTTCTTCTTTCTTTTCAGCCACAAGGTGCCTTTGACTTGATTGATAATCCTCAATGACCGTAATGCGCTGACCAGCGATAGAAGCTGGTGGGTTTGATCTAAAGGTATGAAGAATAGCAGAAATCTGCTCTGCTCCTACTTTCCCCTTTAAGGTTAATGACTTTAACCCTTCTCTGTAAAATCCAAATTCCTTAAAAATATCAACAAGCGCATCATATAATGACTTCCCTTGTTTCTTATAAAAGGCTGCGACTTCAACTGCTAATAACGCAGCTTGAACTGCATCTTTATCTCGTGCAAAATCACCGATCAAATAGCCGTAGCTTTCTTCATAGCCGAATTGAAACGTGTATTCTCCGCTTTCTTCAAACTGCTTGATTTTTTCTCCGATAAATTTAAAGCCAGTGAGCGTATCAATCGTGTCAGCTCCAAATGCTGAGGCAACAGCACGCCCAAGCTCACTTGTCACAATCGTTTTCATCACAACGGGGCGAGGCGGCAGCTGGCCTAGTTTTTGTTTTTCAGATAATAAATAATGAAGTAGTAAGGCGCCTGTTTGGTTGCCGGTCAAAACGGTAAATTCACCATCATGATTTTTCACAGCGATACCTAATCGATCTGCATCTGGATCTGTCGCAATCAAAATATCAGCATTTTGCTTTTCGCCAAGCTTGATGGCGTATTCAAAAGCGGCATGCTCCTCTGGATTTGGAGACGTAACCGTCGAGAATTGCGGATCTGGTTTTTCCTGTTCAGGCACAACCGTCACATGCTTATAACCAAAGGCCTGAAGTCCGTTTCGGACAGGTTTATTCGCCGTCCCGTGAAGCGGAGTAAACACCACTTTGACATCGACTTCTTTTGCAAGCTCAGGGTGCAGACGAATGGTTTTTAATTTTTCCATATACGCTTGATCGATTTCTTCACCAATCATGCGGATCAAACCATTTTGCTTCAATACTTCTTCTGATTCCACTGAAATGGCTAATTCATTTTCGATGGCATCTACTTCTTTAATGACTTGATCTGCTTCAAATGGGGGCATTTGGCCTCCATCTTCTCCATAAACTTTATAGCCATTATATTCTGGCGGATTGTGACTTGCTGTCACAACAATCCCTGCAAAGGCATTCAGTTCTCGAACTGCAAAAGAGAGTTCTGGTGTCGGACGCAGTTCGTCAAATACGTATGTTTGAATGCCATGTGAAGCAAGTGTTTTGGCCGCTTCCATTGCAAATTCAGGAGATTTATGGCGTGAATCATAGGCAATGGCGACGCCTCTTTTTTTTGCATCCTCTCCATGTGCTGCAATATACGCAGCAAGACCAGCAGATGCTTTTCGAACAGTGTAAACATTCATTCGGTTCGTTCCAGCACCAATTTCTCCGCGCATTCCTCCAGTACCAAACTCAAGGTTTTTGTAGAAGCAGTCTTCAAGCGCTTGATGATCATCTTGATGTGCCTCCAGCCATTCCCTTAGTTCAGTATCCAGGTGCTTCTCATTGATCCAACGCTCATAATTCGTATTCCAACTCATGGTCGTCCTCCCAGCTCTTATCATCAATAAAATAACATCTACTGTTATTTTATATGGAATTATCCTTCATGTCATGTTATATCATGAACATATGAAAAAACGATGAACAAAATAAAAAAAGCCGATGCACGATCGGCTTTTTACTTATTCAGCATCAAGCGGTACGACTGCTTCATGGAATAGTCGGTCTAATTCAGTTTGATGTTTCTGTTTTGTCGCTTCATCCCAGCCAAAACGATCTGCCATATAGTCAACAACAGGCTGTGCATACGTTTTTGCCCAATTGATATTAAATAATAGGCTGCCTGTTCTTCTCAAGAAGAAATCAACAGGTGTTACAGCCAATTCTTCTTCGATCGCATAGACAAGTTCAGCCAACACATATGCGGGAATGTTTCGTTTGTCTGCTTCCCCTTGAAGCTGCTCTACACGCTTGAAGACATTGCTGACGTTTGAGCCATATTTCTCAGCTAATTTTTGTGCAATCGGTTCTGTCAAACCAACGGATGCTCCTTCTGCCGTTTTCGCTTGAACAAAGGATGCCATATTTTTCGAACCGCCTACATGCCCACCTGAAATTGGCATATGTTTCGTTTTACATGGTCCGAAATCTTTTCCAGTTTCCTCTTTCAGTCCATCACGTACAAGATTCACAATGTGTTCAGCCATTTTACGGTAACCTGTTAATTTACCGCCAGCAATCGTGATTAAGCCTGAAGATGATGTCCACACCTCATCTTTACGAGAAATTTCTGAAGGATCTTTGCCTTCTTCATGAATGAGTGGACGAAGACCAGCCCAGTTAGATTCAACGTCTTTTTCTGTAATATGAAGATCTGGGAACATATATTGAATGGCTTTGATCACGTAATCACGATCTGCTTTTGTCATACGCGGATGTTCCAGCTGTTTTTTGTAAACGGTATCTGTTGTTCCCACGTACGTTTTTCCTTCTCTTGGAATCGCAAAGACCATACGTTTATCAGGTGTGTCAAAGTAGATTGCTTGTTTTAATGGGAAAACAGATTGGTCAAATACTAAGTGAATTCCTTTTGTATGCTGTAAATGTTTCCCTTCTTTTGAGTGGTCCTTGTCTCTTAGCTGATCGACCCACGGACCAGTCGCATTGACGATTTTTTTCGCATATACATCGTATGTTTTCTGTGTTGTGACATCTTCAATGACAACACCGACAACTTTGCCTTTATCATAAATAAATTCTTTTACTTTCGCATAGTTGACCGCTTCTGCCCCGAATTTCACAGCCTCTTTCATGACTTCAATTGTCAGGCGTGCATCATCTGTACGGTATTCAACATAGTAGCCCCCGCCTTTTAAGCCATCCTTTTTCACAAGTGGTTCTTTTGCAAGTGTCTCTTTTGCACTTAGCATACTTCTGCGTTCACTATGCTTAACGCCAGCTAAAAAGTCATATACTCTAAGTCCGATTGAAGTTGAAAACTTACCGAATGTCCCGCCTTTATGCATCGGAAGAAGCATCCATTCTGGCGTTGTCACATGAGGACCGTTTTCGTATACGATGGCACGCTCTTTACCGACCTCTGCGACCATTTTCACTTCAAATTGTTTTAAATAACGAAGTCCGCCGTGTACAAGTTTCGTTGAGCGGCTAGATGTACCTGCTGCGAAGTCCTGCATTTCCGCAAGACCGACACGCATTCCGCGTGAAGCCGCATCAAGTGCTGTACCAGCGCCTGTAATACCCCCACCAATGATAAACACATCATATGGTTTTTTTGTCATGTCCTGAAGCATTTGTTCTCTTTCTAAGCTAGAAAAAGTCATCTCTTGTTCCTCCCATGTTGTACGGTAAAGAAAAAGAGACCGCAAACACCCAAAGCGTATTTCTACACTTCGGTGCTTGCGGTCTCTCCAGTTCTCCAACCGTTCTATTAACTTACTTGAAGTATACCATACTTTTTGTTTATTTGAAAGCTTGAGCTGCTTTTACAGCCTTTTTCCACCCGCTGTATAACGAGTCACGGCTGTCTTCTTCCATTTTAGGTTCAAAGCGCTTGTCAAGGTTCCATTGTTTTGCAATGTCTGAACGGTCGTTCCAGAAACCAACTGCTATTCCCGCAAGATAGGCCGCACCGAGTGCCGTCGTTTCATTAATTTCTGGACGTTCTACTGGTACATCGAGCAAATCACTTTGGAAGCCCATTAAGAAATCATTCTTTACAGCTCCGCCATCGACACGCAATGTTTTAAGTGAGATGTTTGAATCTTTTTCCATCGCATCTAAAACATCTTTCGTTTGATAAGCAAGTGATTCTAACGTTGCACGAACAAAGTGCTCTTTAGAAGTACCGCGTGTTAAACCGAATACAGCGCCTCGGACATCACTATCCCAATATGGTGTGCCTAAACCAACGAATGCTGGTACGACATATACGCCGTCTGTTGACTCAACGCGCTCAGCATAAGCTTCACTGTCTTTTGAGTCTTTAAACATTCTAAGTCCATCACGCAGCCACTGGATCGCTGAGCCAGCAACGAAAATACTTCCTTCTAAAGCATATTCAACTTTGCCGTCAATGCCCCATGCAATCGTCGTTAACAATCCATGATCCGACTTAATTGCTTTTTCCCCTGTATTCATCAACATGAAACATCCTGTACCATATGTGTTCTTCGCCATTCCTTCTTCAAAGCAAGCCTGACCGAATAACGCAGACTGCTGATCTCCTGCCGCTCCTGCAATCGGAATATTTTTACCAAAGAAGTGATAGTCTGTTGTTTCACCATAAATGTGTGATGATGGTTTGACGTCTGGCAGCATGGAAGCTGGAACACCTAAGATATCAAGTAGTTCTTCATCCCATTTCAGATCGTAAATATTGAACATTAACGTTCTTGATGCATTCGAATAATCTGTCACGTGTGATTGCCCGCCAGTCATTTTCCAAATGAGCCATGTATCAATTGTGCCAAACAGTAAGTCACCATTTTCTGCTTTCTCACGAGCACCTTCGACATTGTCTAAAATCCATTTCACTTTAGTACCTGAGAAATAAGCATCAATGAGTAGACCCGTTTTATTTCTAAACGTTTCATCGTGCCCTTGCGCTTTTAGCTCATCACATATACCAGATGTTTGTCGTGACTGCCAAACAATTGCATTGTAAACGGGTGCGCCTGTATGTTTATCCCAAACAACAGCTGTCTCACGCTGGTTCGTAATTCCGATACCGGCGATTTGATCTGCTTCAATTCCTGATTCGATTAAAGCAGTTGAAATAACTGATAGAACAGAGCTCCAAATTTCATTTGCATTGTGTTCTACCCAGCCTGGGTTCGGAAAATATTGATTGAATTCCTTCTGAGCTGTATGGGCAATTTTACCTTCTTGATCAAATAAGATCGCTCTTGAGCTTGTTGTCCCTTGATCTAATGCGAGAATATATTTTTCTTTTGCCATGATGTTTTCCTCCC
This sequence comes from Bacillus sp. JUb11, assembly GCF_024807925.1. Taxonomy (NCBI): domain Bacteria; kingdom Bacillati; phylum Bacillota; class Bacilli; order Caryophanales; family Bacillaceae; genus Bacillus; species Bacillus sp. JUb11. Next base: position 28,807 of record NZ_JANUEZ010000011.1, read on the forward strand.
CTTACATACTTTCATTGACAGCATTTGTCTGGTTTTTCGTAGAAACATAGAGTCCTAACAATACCACAACTAAAATAACGCTTACAATCCAAAAGGCTGGTGTGACGTTCGCTTTAAAGGCTGCATTATAGAAAACACCGCCAAATGCACCGCCCAAAATTGGACCAACAACAGGAACCCAAGCATATTTCCAATTTGATGGACCTTTACCTGGAATCGGCAGAATGGCATGTGCGATTCTTGGACCTAAATCACGTGCAGGGTTAATTGCGTAACCAGTTGTACCACCTAATGAAAGACCAATTGCGACAATTAAGAAACCAACAATCAGCGGATTGACTCCGTCTGCAAATTTATTTGCACCAATCGCTAAAATTCCTACCACCAATACAAATGTACCAATGACTTCACTGAGCACGTTTGCAAAAGTATGCGGAATCGCAGGACCAGTTGAGAATACGCCTAGTTTTGCACCTGGATCGTCTGTCGCTTTCCAGTGTGGTAAGTAATGTAAGAAGACAATAATAGCTCCGAGTAATGCGCCAAGCATTTGACCGACAATATACATTGGAACATCAGCCCAAGGAAAACTTCCTTCTAGTGCAAGACCTATTGTCAGCGCCGGGTTTAAATGTGCACCGCTGATTCCTCCAGTGGCATAAGCTGCAATCGCTACTGCAAATCCCCATCCGAAAGCGATTACAATCCAGCCGGACTGGTAAGCGAGCGATTTCTTTAAACTGACTGCCGCACACACACCGCCTCCGAAAATAATAAGAAGCATTGTACCAACGACTTCACCCCAAAATGGTGTCATGAAAAATTCCTCCTCTGGTTCAGTTGCCATCCCCTATAAATGTGTAGAAAAGATAAAGAAAAAAGATCCACAACAAACATACTTTACATCAGGGTCATTTGTCACCTAGTAAAGCGTCGTTGTGGATCTCCGTTTCTCCATCACATGATATTAACTTAGTGCTATAGTAACAGAGGATGAAAACGTTGTCAATCAATTTTCACATTTTATCTTTTTCACTTTTGGAACGCTTTCCAAAGCTCTGTATTCGATGTGGTGACAGCTGTCGCCCCTGCTGCAAGCGCCCTTTCTACATCTTCTTTTGTTCGGATAAATCCTCCTGCAAATATTGGTATTCCAGCTCTTTCGCGCACTTCTGTAATTAAATCTGGCACGACACCCGGCAATACTTCAATAAAATCTGGACGATGTTTCCCGACAAACTCCATGCTTTTTTCCATCGCACTTGTATCAAGTAAAAACATTCGCTGGATGGCATATACCTTTTTCTGCTTGGCTTTTACTATGACAGAAGACCTAGTAGAAATAATGCCAGCTGGTTTCATTTCCTGACAAATAAATTCCGTTCCGTACTCATCATGTTTGATTCCGTGAATGAGATCGACATGGACAAACATTTTTTTATGATGCGCATTCGCCTCATTCATGATGCCCTTAAGCCGCCCTAAGTGAACATCTAGTAAGACCCCATATGTAAATGGACTTTTTAAAAATTCCTCAAATTGCTTCATATTGCGAACAGCAGGTAGAATGGGTTGATCATGAAAACTCATATGCCGTCTCCTTCTCGTGTGTATTGGTTCTATCTTCTCCTTACAGTAATAGAATCGCATGTTTTTTTCAATACACCTAGTGTACCCATTGACCATTCAGCCTAGCAGATCGATCAAAACCTGATCCTTTCAGGGCATAGAAAAAAGCAGAGAAACCTCTCTGCTACAGCGTGTAGGCAAACCCTCGCATTCTTTGTCAGTCCTGCGTGCTGGTGCTCACGAATGTCAAATTCGCTCCGCGCCAGTACTCGTTCTTCCTAGACTGCAAAGGTTTTCTATCACGCTGAAAAGAAGACAAAGGGCTAAAATAAATAATATTTTAGCCCTTTGTCAACAATCTGAAGCAGAGAAATCTCTGCTATAATTGTGCCATGCTTTCTTTTAAAGTATGAATAATGAATGAGGCGTCTTCATCAGTGATATTTAGCGGTGGTGCGAGCTGTGCCACGTTATTATAGCCAGCCACTGTATCGCCATTTTTCCCGATGATCAATCCTCGTTTTTTACATTCTGCAATCAATTGACCGACTACACTTGGATCAGCTGGCTTTTTTGACGCCTGATCCTGCACAAGCTCAATTCCAAACAGCAGGCCTTTTCCTCTCACATCACCGACAAATGGATGCTCTTTTAACTCTTGCAAACGTTCGAGCATGTCTTGGCCAAGCGTGCCTGACCGCTCCACTAATTGCTCGTTTTCCATGATCTCTAGGTTAGCAAGCGCAACCGCACAGGAAGCAGGGTGACCGCCAAATGTATTCACATGCCGTAGCCTGTCATACGTATCTTCTCCTGCATATGCTTCATAAATGTCTCGTTTCACGCACGTTGCAGATAGCGGTAAATATCCACTTGTGATCCCTTTTGCCATGGTGATGATATCTGGCTTCACTTCCTCATGCATAAATCCAAACCGCTTTCCTGTCCGGCCAAAGCCGCATATCACTTCATCCACAATGAGGAGCGCCCCATGATCTTCACAGATTTCTTTCACCTTCTTCAAATATCCTTTTGGCGGCATTAAGATACCGCCTCCTGTAATCATCGGCTCCATGATGACGCCAGCAATGGTCTCACTTAATTCCCACGTCATCGCTTGATCGATTGCATCAGCACTTGCCAAGCTCTCTTGATCTTCAGGATGCCGGTACATATCAGGCGGTGCGACATGGATAAACCCCTGCCCTAACGGTTCATATTTGTACTTACGCTGCGCTTGACCCGTTGCGGCTAGAGCTGCTGCTGTATTGCCATGATACGATCGATATCGGGAAATGAATTTTGTTCGTGTACTCTCTCCCTTTTGCGCATGATATTGTTTGGCAATCTTAAATGCCGCTTCATTCGCTTCAGAACCACTGTTAGAAAAGAAGATCACATAGTCCCCGCCTAGCCATTCATTGAGCTTCTCAGCCAGCTGAATCGCTGGCACATGGCTTTGTGTCAGTGGGTAGTAAGGCATCGTATTTAATTGCTTATACGCCGCTTCTGCAAGCTCTTTACGTCCATATCCGGCATTTACACACCATAGTCCTGACATCCCGTCTAAATAGCGATTTCCATGAATATCTGTCACCCAAGCGCCTTCTGCCTCATGAATCACCATACTTTCATTTTCTTTGTTTGTCCCTTTCATATGATGCCAAATGAACTGATCATCTTTCGCCTGAAGATCTTGTGCGTTATGTGTTTTCATCTTCCCACGCCCCCATGTATCCGTTTTCATCATAAAAGAAGCTTAAACCGGTCCTGCATATGACCTCTCCATTCATTATATGGATAAAAGTGAGGCATATGAAACTGAAACAAGACCGCTCGTGTCGTTACTCTCATTATAAAAAAGGGACCAGACACATTACATTAGACAGATCGTCAACTGATTGAAAAGAACCATGAGACACTCTACTTGATCCCTTGGCAAATCTAACATATACCGTTAATGGCGATTCCCCTGTAAAAATTCATAAGCAAGGATCGCAAATTCAAGCGCTTGACGTTTTGGCGCTTGCATCATATCTTCACCAAGTAAAGCATGAAGCTTATCCAATCTGTGATAAAGCGTCTGCCTCACAATATAGAGCTGGCTTGCGGTTTCTTTTTTAGAACCGTTTGTCTGTAAAAAGATATTCAGCGTCTGATAGAGCCTGCCGCTATTTTGTTTATCATATAAAATCACCGGCTCTAAATACTCTTTCACCATGCATTCTAATAACCCGCTTTCTTTCATGACAGGCATCAACCGAAGCATATGTAAATCTTGATAAAATGGGCTTTTGATCCGTTGCGGCATCACTTTCTTTAAATGCAGCACTTCTTTCGCTGCTTGAAAACTTTTTCTCATGTGCTGAAATTGCTCACAATATGAACCGATTCCATAATTGATGACTGCCTCGCCGGGCTTCTCACGGTCATATAATTGCGTGATGTCGTTTGCCGCTTTTTCTGCACGCTCTTTCCAGTCCTCAACTTTTCTTGTATTCAATAAAATAAATAAGGTTTGTCCTTGATGCTCGTACACAATCAAATAGAAACCAGCACGCTGAAAAATAGAACGGCAAGAGACAAGAAAATAAAGATTCCCTGCGATTTCTTCTATTTGGTGGTTTTTTTGAAAGAGCATCACCACACAGCCGGTCGGTTTTTTCAGTCCTTCTGTTTCCTCAAGGTGTTCTATGATTTCTCTTTCTGTATGCTCTTCATGAAACCATTTTTGCAGCCATTCATTCTCTTTTGTCTTCTTCAGCTCTTCTGTATACAGCTCTCTTAAAGTTTGCTGGGCAAGGGCATTCGCTCCTTTATCCATCACAAGCAGTTCAAATTCCGAGAGCGTGTTCGATTGATGAATGAGGACGAGGTCTGCAAAGGTTTGTTTGAGTGCAAGGACTTGTTTTTGCGTCACTTCATATCCTTTTGGTAATGAAGCATATTGCAAATAATTCATCACAAGCTCTTCTGTTTGTTTGGAAGAATCACATAAAATAATCGGCTCACCTTGAACAGGGATCAGCAGTAGTATCCCTCTCACGTGCTGATACACTTGATCCAAAATATCCATCTGCGGATGAGGAGTCAATAAAAGCTCATTCAACTTGGACGACAGTGTTTCTAAATCCGCCATCATCTGATACTGACGCTCAATCATCATCGTATGGAGATGCTGTGTAATATTGACGAACTTCACTTCTTTTGTAAACAGAATAAGCGGAAAATCACGTTCTTCTGCATAAATAATCAGTTCTTCCGGTACATCAAACCGGAGCGGTACAAATTCAATACATAGTCCAGCCGCACCTGAGTCAATCAATTGCCTTAAAAACGCCTGAAAGACTTCCAATTGATCATGGAAGCCTGCGGCCGTCGTTAAGATCAGCTCGCCTCCGTTTAGCAAATCCTCTACAGCAGGCACTTCAAGTACATGTACCCATTTTACCTGCCGAAACAATCCCTTTTCCCCAGCTAACACTTTCGCATGCGTAAAATGCTTCGTTTTTAACACATCACTTACTTGAAAATGAACATCTACATTCATTCATAAGTCCCCCTTTGTTTGCCGTCCCCTATCCCAGAGGGTGCATGGATAAAATCCATAATAAAACAGGTAAAGTCACAATACTTAAAATCGTACTGAGAAACGTCGTGCTTGAGACAAACTCAGGCTTCGTTCGAAATTGCACAGCCATCAGCGTTGTATTCGCCGCTGTCGGCATCGCTGCAACTAAAATCATAATTTGTTTCACCAAATCATCTACAGGTAAAATAAGTGTAAAACCAAAGGCGATGAGAGGTGAAATAAACAGCTTGAGCAGCACCGCATAGGAAATATTGCGATAATCCACTTGTTTAAAAGAAATCACTGCGAGCTGCATACCTAAAATCAGCATAATCGTTGGTATCGCTGCATCCCCGACCAGCTGAACACCTGTCATAAGCTCTTTAGGTAATGAAAGGTCAATGAGCTGAAATAATAGACCAAGAAGAGCCCCGTAAGCAACCGGCATACGCAGCACTTTTTTTAGAACGACCTTCAAGTCTCCCGCGTCCTCTCCACCTTTTGCTGCATAATACATGCCGATCGTACTCATGACGAGCTGCTGAAGGACCATTAGCACAATCGCAATATCTAAACCAGCTGCTCCAAAAACAAGAAGGACAACAGGCGTGCCGTAATTTCCATTATTCATAAATGCTGATGACAAAATCATGGCACAATACGTTTCATTCGAATACCCGTAAATTCGAGATAAAATGAAGACACATAAAACAAGTGAAAGACAAAGCCCTACGACAAATATAGATAAGTACACATAGTCCATCGATACTTTATTTTGATAAAAGGTTTCAAACGCAAGAAATGGTGACATTAAATATAAAGACATAGATGAGAGCGTATGTATATCAAAACCAATTGTCTTCTGCCCAATATACCCTATAAGGAATATGCCGAACACTGGCATTAAGACAAGTAAAAACTCCATGCAGCACCTACTTTTCTCTAGATGAATTCCTATTTTTTACCCTCTTATCATACCACTGATCATCAATAAAAAAGAAGCACCCTTATGAAAGGTCGCTTCTCTCCTCATCCATATAAAACACTTCCCATAAATGACCATCACGATCCTGAAAGCTCCAGCCATACATGAAATCATGGTCTTGTTTTTCCTTAAACGGTGAACCACCAGCTGCGATCGCACGCTCTACAAGCTCATCAACCTCTTCCCTCGTCTCGACCTGTAAAGAGATAATGACCTCTGCGCCATTTCTGGCATCTACCAATTCCTTCTCTGAAATGGATTGGAAATGCTTAAGTGATAACAGCATGACTGTGATCGTCTCATTCATCACAAAACAAGCAGCATGTTCATTCGTCAGTTCTTGTTGAAAGTCAAAACCTAGCTGTTCAAAGAAATCCTTTGACTCATTTACATGCTTAACCGGCAAATTGATATACAGATGTTTAGATTCTCGCCCCATATCCCTCTCCCTTTGTAAAACATCATTTCCATTCAGTATATTCGTCTTTTCATTTGGCATCCCTTTGTCGCATGAAAAAATAAGCGGTAAGCCCCATTACCTTATTTTAACAAAAATGTATAATAAATCTCGTGCACAATACTAAATGAACTAGGAGGTTTTCTTAATGAAAACAATCGCAAAATCTTTGATGCTCTCCACCTCTGTCCTTTTATTCGCTTCACCTATTACACAAACGGCTGATGCTGCATCTATTCAAACGAAGCAGGTGACAGCAGAAAGTGATTTTCAGCTTCCTTCAACAACAGACACCATTAAACAAAACATCGAACAATCTTTCCAAAAACAAGAAAAGTGGCTACAAAAATTAGAAGTGATTGCCGGACAAGAAAAACGCGAACAATTTGAACAGTTTTTCAACCAGCATGTAGGACCTGATTTAAAAAATCTTTTAGAAGAGCCTGCTCTTACATGGAAACAAGTAGAAAAAACGATTTATCAATCTCTTGTCAAATCAGACGTTCCATTTTTAGCTGCCAAAAGCATTGCCCACTTTGCTACACTCGCATTAAAGAAAATGTAAACATAAAGAAAAGCGCCTCGCATAACTGCGGGGCGCTTGTTTTGGTTATTTCTTATATTCAATATGATACACGTCTCTTCTTCGGTCTTTCAGCTGACGAACCGTCCCATCTTGACGCTGCCTTCTTAATATTTCTAAGTCGACATCACCGACAACCACCATTTCAATATTCGGGTTGCATTCCCCTACAATGCCATCTCTTGCGAATTCAAAATCAGATGGTGCAAAGATTGCTGATTGTGCATATTGGACATCCATGTTTTCTGTTTGCGGAAGGTTTCCGACCGTTCCAGAAATGACCGTATATATCTGATTTTCAATCGCTCTCGCCTGCGCACAGTAACGTACTCGTAAATAGCCTTGACGGTCTTCTGTACAGAATGGAGTGAAAATAATTTTCGCTCCTTTGTCAGTTGCAATTCGAGCAAGCTCAGGGAATTCAATATCGTAGCAAATTTGGATCGCAATTTTCCCGCAGTCCGTATCAAATACCCGGACTTGGTCACCAGCTGAAATCCCCCACCATTTTCTTTCATTCGGCGTGATATGCAACTTATATTGCTTTTCAATTGTTCCATCACGTCTAAATAAATAGGCGATATTATAGATTTTCCCTTCCTCTTCAACGAAATGAGAACCACCGATGATATTAATGTTGTACTTGACCGAGAGATCTGTAAACAAATTGATGTAGTCCTCGGTATATTCTGTGATCCGCTGCACTGCTAGACTTGGTGATCTCTCTTCTAAATATGACATAAGCTGCGTTGTAAAGATTTCCGGGAAAACGGCAAAGTCAGCTGACGCATCTGATGCCACATCCACGTAATACTCCACTTGATTCATAAACTCCTCAAAGGAATGAATTTGCTTCATTGCATATTGAATGACACAAATTCGTACTGGGAACGCCGATTTATAATATCTTTTCGATTGCGGGCGATAATCGACATTGTTCCATTCCATTAGCGTTGCGTACGTACTGGAAGCTTTATCATCCGGCAAGTAATTCGGATTGATCCGCATCAGGCTAAATTCATTTAACAGCTGAAAAGATAGCACAGGATCATAAATTTGGTGCAGCATGACTTGCTCTACATATTGGCGAGGCGTCATTTCCTCTTGATATTTATGATAATTCGGGATACGTCCGCCAATGATGATGCTTTTTAAATTTAATCTTCTCGCTAAGTCTTTTCTTGCTTCGTATAAACGATGACCGATTTTCATCCGGCGGTACTCAGGACTGACCATTACTTCAATTCCGTACATATTCATCCCATCTGGATTATGGTTTGTGATATATCCATCATCTGTGATGTCCTGCCATGTGTGACGATCATCGTATTCATCAAAGTTAATTAATAAACTTGAACATGAGCCAATGATTTCTCCCTCGAATTCCGCACAGAACTGGCCTTCTGGGAAATGTTCAAGGTGGCTTTCAAGGTGCTCTTTTTTCCAAGGGTCCATGCCTGGAAAGCATACCTCTTGCAATGCGATGATTCGGTCGATATCTTCTTCTCTAATATTTCGAATCACCATTCTTTTTTCAAATCGCGTTAAATCTAGTTTTTCTGCCATGATGTATTGCCCCCTTACTGATCCTCTTTTTCAAGCTGATGGAATAGCTGGAGCAATTCGATTTCAGCCATGGATTCTAATCTCGCATCATATTCTTCAAACTGCAGTGTGCTCGTCACTTTATTTGGCACGATGACACATTTCATACCCGCTCGTTTGGCAGCGATTGACCCATTCACAGAGTCCTCAAATGCCACGCAATCTTTTGGCTCAACGCCTAAGCATTGTGCGGTTTGCAAATAAAGTTCTGGGTGAGGTTTCACTTCTTCCACATCGTCTGACGTGCGGATACATTCAAAGTAATCGAAAAGTCCAATTTGTTTCAGGTGATCAGACACCCATTTATAATCTGAGCTGGAAGCAAGTCCAATCTTAATTCCAAGCTCCTTTGCCGCTTCTAAATAAGCTTCTACACCAGGTCTTGCTGCTTCGTCCTTCATTCTCTTTTGAAAACGTGAACGCCGGTCTTCTGTGAGAGCCTCATGATCTAATGTCTTCCCTAACTGCTCTTCCAAATATTCAAAAGGCTTAAAACCTGCCTGCGTTCCAATCACATTTCCCCATACAGACAGAGGCAACTCCGATTCATGCTCCGCAAACATTTCCTGCAGAACCTCATATTCATGTGTTTCTGTATCTAAAATTAATCCATCAAAATCAAATATAATCGCCTTTACCAAAGAGGCCACTCCTTTTTTCCGAAAGTCTGAAATATCTTCCATACTGCTATCATATCGTGAATAAAATTGACTTTCAAAGATGAATGTCTGCTAAAATGATTATGTATAAAAGGAGCCTGCATCGTTTTGTCAGGCTCCTGTCATGTTCGATTCTTTCTGCAAGAGATCCAAGCGCTCCGATTCGTGGAGAATAGACATTGTTGAAAAAGAGCGGAATTGGTATTACAGATCTTGAAGGTTTCTCCGTTCCCTTAAAAATAGTATGTGCGACGACCTTGTAAGTTAACAAGGAAGTTCACACCAACTTTTACGCATTTTGAAGGTGACGGCCTGCAAAATCATCTAAATCAAACGGGAAAGAAAAGCCGCACGCATTAACTTGTTCACGGTTGAGTTCAAATAACTCACGATCTCGTTTTGTGATATGTCGCTTCGGCTTTAAAATAATGGTATGTAATAGCTGAAGACCTGATAAGATACGAAAAGCATCATCCATTGTCCCGTTATACACACCATCAATGAATGTAAGCGGGGGTTGTTTTTCCTGCGCTTCTCCATTGACAGAATGGGATAAGAGATCTTCAATTTCCTTTGATACTTCTTCAATTGCCTGCTCTTGAAGGTCTGTCGCAGCTTTCATTAATCTCACGTGGCATCTACCTCTCTGTCGTTATTACTCCATTCAGAATAGCACAGAAAAAAAGTCATTCGCTAAGGTAAGTGTTTCCTATATATACCCAAAGAGAGGACGAATATCATGATCATAAAAGGACACATGCTCTCCCTAAAAGTAGGTGAGCAGCAAAATGGCATTTCCTTAAGTCAATTTTTAAAAGACGAAGTGTCTGCCTCTAAACCAATTATCCATTTTTGGATGGAGCACCAAAAAGTCCGTCTCAATCAAAAACCTGCCCACCATGCTGCAAAAGTGAGTACAGGTGATCAGATTCTCATTGATTTATTTGAGACGGAAGAAAGTGATGTGACGCCAGAATACGGTGAATTAGAGGTACTCTTTGAAGACGAGCATTTATTAGTTGTCCAAAAGCCTGCTGGAAAGCCGACGCATCCAAATGAAAAAGGACAAACAGGTACGCTGGCGAACCTAGTCGCTTTCCATTTTCAAGCAAATGGAGAAGAAAAGCGGGTCAGACATATACATAGGCTGGATCAAGACACAAGCGGCACCGTTATTTTTGCCAAACACAGGTTGGCACATGCTGTACTCGATCAAATGCTTTCAAAAAAAGCGATTAACAGAACGTATCTTGCCATCGCACAAGGACTGTTTAAGAAAAAGAAAGGAACGATCCAAGCAGCCATTGGACGTGATAAACACCATGCCGTCAGAAGGAGGGTTTCTCCTACTGGTCAAAGCGCCAAGACTCATTATGAGGTCTTCCATCTCAATAAACGTTTACAGATGACGGCCGTTAAGCTGCGATTAGAAACAGGCAGAACGCATCAAATTCGGGTCCATCTTAGCAGTCTCGGGCATCCTTTAGCTGGCGATACATTATATGGCGGGAAGCGTGACCTGATAAACAGATGCGCCCTTCATGCCAAACAAGTAGACATGAACCATCCATTCACAGGTGAAAAGCTGACGATAGAAGCACCGCTTCCACCTGATATGGCTGAATTAATGGACAATATGTAGAAAAAAGAGCCTGATCATACAGGCTCTTTTGACGTTAGACAGATGCTCTTTTCGCATAAATAATGTACCGCTCTGGTGCGTTGCCGACAAAATGAAATGGATAGCATGTGGTTAACACAAGCTCTTCCTTTTTATTTTGTAAGGTAATAATGGATGTATCATGCTGATCCACAATTTTCGTATGCGTGATTTCATAAACAAACTCACCATACGGTACAGTGATTTTTAGCTGATCCCCAATATCCAGTTCACCAGTCCGGCGGAAGACCGTATCCCTGTGTCCCGACAAAACGATTTGTCCATTTTGATCAGGGTAATAACTGCCTTTATAATGACCGACGCCTTTGGCAAGGTCGTCCGCATCTGTCCCTTCAACAATCGGCAAATCGGCTTTTAATTTCGGAATGGTCAGGATGCCAGAGGCTTTCCCCATTTCAGGTGAAAATTTTTCCTTTGTCATCCCTTGATCAGTTTCTACGACCTTCTTTGCTTCCTCTAAAGAATGTGCTGTTTGTAAGTGAGTAGAAGCCATTTGCCAGATTCCCCAGCCAAGCACCACAATCCCCGCTGACATGACAATCACTGCAAGCCATTTTTTCATGCGTTAACTCCTTTGTCTTTGCTGATGATTCTTTAGCTTGCTGCTGCCTTTTCTTCTTGTTTCGCTTGTTGAATTCGGCCCTCTTTTTGATACACAATAGAAGCTCCCTCGAAGCTCTTTACAAAAGCGACCGTTGCTTCTAAATCTTCTGGGCCTGTTTCCGGATTTTTCCCTAGCCGCCCAATCGGTGCATACTTACTTCCAGTGGCAGTCGCCATGAAGTTGTTCACTGTGAGTGTATACGTTTTATCGAAATCAACGGAAGAACCATCAGGCAGTTTTAAGTCGACTACTTTATATGTTAACGGATTGTACGAATAAGAAAAGCCTGAAATGCTATAATCCGGTCCAAATTGAGGAGATATTTGAGCTTCAATGATATCAACTAAATCTTTCCCCTTAATGTCCAGCTTCACTAACACATTTCCAAATGGCTGAATATTAAAGAGGTCTCCCCAAGTAATGGGTCCTTTTTCGAGATTTTGTCTGATGCCGCCACCATTCATCATGGCAAAGTCACTTTTCATTGAATATCTCATGCCATCCGCAATGAGATTGCCAAGTGGTGTATCACCATCATTTGAATAGCCGCCCTCCATCTTGACCCCTGCTTCTCCAACCACCTCACTAATAATCGGCTCCACTTCTTTTCCGTAACGAGCTAAAATGTCCGCTGCCTCCTGATCCTTTTCAATACCAGCCTGGTCTACATACTGGATGTTTGCACTCTTTTTGACAATATCTTTTGTTTTCCGGTCAAGTGTGACATTGACTTCTCCAATTGTCTTTCCGTATTCAAAGGCTTGGACAATTAATTTTCCATTCACTTCTCCATTGACCACTTCGTGATTATGGCCAGCGAAAATGACATCAATTTCGTCATCGCCTTCTTTGGCCAGCCTTGCACTTTCTCCAGTAATGGTATCGCCATTTTGAGAGGCGGTCATATGAGCCAGAACTGCGATCGCTTTAATCCCTTTTTGCTTTAATTCCTTCGCTGCTTCATTGACAGCTTGGACTTCATCAGTAAATTGAATGTCTTTAATTCCTTCTGGCATGACCATACCTGCCGCTGATGTTGTCACAATCCCGATAAAAGCCACAGGAATTCCTTCGACATCCATGATTTCATAGGCCGGTAAAAGTGGTTTGCCAGTATCCTTGTATTCACAGTTTGCACAAACAAGCGGGAAGTTCTGCCCATCATATCCTTTTGTGCCTTTCGGGTGATCTCCACCTTTTAAGATTCGTAATAGTTCGTCTACACCTTCATCAAACTCATGGTTGCCAACTGTCCCAACGTCAAAGCCGATGTTCTCCATTAGTTCAACCGTTGGTTCATCTTGTAAAAGAGAAGATATTGGCGAGCTTCCGCCTATCATATCTCCTGCATGAACTGTCAGTGTATTTTTTTGCGCAGCTTGCTTTTGTTTTATATAAGCCGCCACATAATCCATCCGTCCATATGTTCCTTTACTGCCATCACCTTTTACATCCAGCTCATATTGCTGATCAATTTTCCCATGCAAATCATTCATGCTTAAAATGGTTAATGGGACTTCACTGGATGATTCTGACGCCTGATATCCTGCCTGCTCTGCTTCTTCTTTAGAAGCAAAAAAGACACGTTTATCTACATCGATCTCATTCCAGCTGTCAGGTGATACGTAGGTTTTTGCAGATGAATCCCCCACATAACGTGTGAGCCCTTTTTTCTGCTCGCGTGCTCTAAATTCAAACGGCTGTTCTAGCAGAGGATCTTCTTCATTCCAAATACCAAGCCCTTTTTCCTTGGCATCTTTCACTGCTTGCTGGAACATCTGATACTCTTTTTCATCTCCAACAGGCCAGATGAAATAAGTAGGGGCATATCCTTTTTTCACAAGCTCTAGGTTCGTATTCAGCCCTTTTTTGGTTTTGACTTGAGCTAAAAGACGTCCATATCCATCCTTTGCTTCCGGGCCAATCTTTAATGTGACTCGATCACCACTTGAAAGAAGTGTTTTTAAATAATCCGTCGCTTTTTGTCCAAAGCGCAGCTGGTTTTGATCTAATTCATTTTTTGGCTTGTGGTAGGTTTCTGGTGTGTCCATATTCACGAAGCGTACCTTTGTTGTGCCGAGCACAGGCTTCTTCAAATGAATGGTATCTCCATCCACAACACGATCTACCGTTGCCTCATATTCTTTTTTGATTTTTGGCGGCTTTGGCTGGTGCTTCAGCAATTTGACATCGGTTTTGTGTCTTGGAAGTACTTGCAGCGTATCATATCTGCTTAAAACGCCAGTAAACTCATACCATTTTCCGGTCTTCACTTGATCAATGGCACCCGTATCAACCATGACTCTAAGGACTGTGCTATGATATTTTTTATCGATGATGACCACATTGTATCCACCGCCAGCTGGCTGATCTGGCGTCTGTTCTACATAGCCTTTTACCTTCACTAATCTTCCTTCATATTTGCTTGCCTGATCCGATTCCAATTGTTTAATGGAAACTTTCTTTGGCGAAGGCAATGGCTGATTCACAGCCTCTATCTTCAGACGATCTTGATCTGGCACAATTTCAACGAGCCCTTTATAAGTCGTCACCTTGCCAATCACCGTGACCTTCATGCCTGCTTTCAGTTCTGGAAAATTCTTAGGCTGCGCAGAATAAATATTGAGACCAGCTGTTTTGTCTTGAATATATGTTGATAGTTTCCCATTCCCTATAGCGGATTGATCTGCTGTTACGATTCCGCTCACCGTTACCGTTTCTCCTATCAGTTTTCGGGCTTTTTTTATGTTCATCGGCTTTGTTTGTTTCCATAAAGTCTGCTTTTTCTCAGAAGAAGAAAACGCCTCAGCTGTCATGATACTAGGCAGTAAAGATTGCAGACTAAATATCACCAAAATCAAACAACAGACCATTCGAATAGATTGTATACGTTTCATTAGATTTCTCCCCTTTGAACTTCATCTCTTCTAGTGTACAAAGCAATTATTAAGACTGGATGGATTTCATGTAAAGCTGATCTCAATTACTTGGAAACGTAATAATCACACGTGTCCCTTCAAAGCTTTTGCTCTCAAAACGAATGGTACCGCCATGGCTTTCAATAATCTTAATGGTCATCATTAATCCAAGACCCGTGCCTTTTTCTTTCGTTGTGTAAAAAGGTTCACCTAATTTCCCAATCTCCTCTTCTGGTATGCCCTTTCCTTGGTCTTCAAATATCAGCATCATTTGGTCGTTTTTCAATAATGAAGTCACTTGGATCACACCTGTTACTCCATCCATCGCTTCAATTCCGTTTTTAAGAATGTTAAGGAACACTTGTTTTAGTTCATTTGGAATGCCTTGAATATGTGGCAGTGAGGGCGCCAGATTCTTTTGAATCGACACTCCTTTTAAGACCGCCTGAGATTCAACGACCATAATGACTTCTTCGAGCAGAAGATTCACATTCACCGGTTCAAATTTAACAGATTTACTTCTAGAGAGCACAAGGAATTCGTTAATAATAGACTCAAGCCGATTAAACTCTGACATCATCACATCGGCATAATCCTTCTGATACTTTTTACTTTGAATCATTAGCTGTAAAAAGCCTTTTAACGACGTAAGTGGGTTACGTATCTCATGAGCAATACCAGCTGCAAGCTGTCCAACTGCTGACAGCATTTCAGACTTCATCAGCATTTTCTCAGACTGTTTTTGACTTGTAATATCCTCTGAAATCCGCATGACAGTAGACTGCATTTTGTCAGGGTCATCGATTCGGTGTAAAGAGACTCTTTCCCATCGCTCACGCCCTGATAAGTTCTGAAAATACAGCTCACCTGTCCAGCTGCCCTCTCTTAAACACATGTCCCATTGTTTCGCTAGATCATCACATTGACACAACGCATAATAGACAGAAAAAATATCTTTTCCGATCAAGTCATATTCATGCTGTTGTACAAACTGACAAAAGCGCTGGTTGACACACTGAATGACACCTTCTCCTGTTGCAACCACAATATGAATATGGCTGTTATCAAGTGCTGTCACCGCAAGATGAAGAGCCTGCTTCAATTTCGTCATTTCGGTCATTTTGATCCAGGTCATCACTGCTCCCTCGCGATCTTGATCATAGAAAGGCGTCAAATGAACCGTGAATTGTTCTCCTTCGTTCGTTTCAATTTCACGTTCGATCACGCGCCTATCTGAAATGACAGATTGAATATCATGATAGAGCATTTCCTTCGATAACTTCTTCACCATCGACTGAAACGTTTGCTGGTGCCGGGTTTGAGCTGAAGTGAATAAAGAGGTAGCTGTAGGAGTGTGATAGCGAATATTCATTTCCCGGTCCACAAACAACGTGGCAAGTTCTGGCTTCACAGACGGCCGGTACAGTTCTTCTCTTGTCACCTTTAAATTGTTTATAATATTAATAAAATGCTCGTTTGTTTTCTCGCGCACTTCTATTTGCTTGTTTTTTTCTTTTAATTGAGCCCTTGCTTCTTGCTCCTTTTGTTTGACCTCATTGAGCTCGTTTTCTAAATCGACAATTCGCTGTTGATAAACCGAATTCTGCTCTAACATCTCTTTGTCCCTGCCGTTCTTTTGATTTTTTCCTCTCTCACTCATCCGAATGAGAATGACGTATACTCCTTTAAAACGGCGATCAAAATGTTTCACTGTGAAATCAGCATACTGCTTTCTTCCATTTTCCGAAATGAGGACATGTTGAAAGACAACCTCAGTCTCTTCAGTCCATACCTTTTGAAAGCTTTGACTTAGTATCTCTTTCATATAATCAGGGGTTACATATTCACATAATTCATCTGAGACTTCTGCATGCGCTAAGAAAGAATAGGCACCGTTTGATATCGCGAGGATTTTCTCGCAATCGTCTATGATGAAACATGCATCATACTCCTGCTCTACTTCTTTCATATATTGAACAGCTCGTTCTTTTAACTCCGTATGACCTGCATTGTATTTAGGAACGTTTGAGTGGGTGTAAATGTTCCACTTTTCATTGAACAAATGAAATAAACGAGGGATATTGGGTACCTTTTCATTCGGTCCTAATATCAACATCCCTTGATCCTTTAGTGCATATTGGAATCGAGATAAGACTCGTTTTTGTACTTCTGGCTGGAAGTACATCAGAACATTTCGGCAACTGATAAAATCGAGGTGGATAAAAGGTGAATCGATCAATAAATTGTGAGGAGCAAAAACAATATGTTTTCTAAGCGACTGCTTCACAATAAAAGCGTCACCTTTTTTTTCGAAATATCGTGCCCTCCATTTTTCTGGCATCCGTGCCATAGACTCAAGCGAATAAACACCTTTGCTTGCACTTTGGATGGCTTTCCGGTTGATGTCTGTTGCAAACACTTGAAGTTCAATGGACACTTGTCTTCGTTTCATTTCTTCTAAAAATAACATCGCAAAAGAATAGGCTTCTTCACCTGTAGAACATCCTGCAATCCAAATGCGGCATCGAGATTTCCCATTTTTCAATGTATTATCAATGATCGACGGAATGATGTGATGTTCACATACTCGAAAGGCTTCCATATCTCTAAAAAAGGAAGTCGTGCCGCTTAAGAGCTGTACATGCAGGCGATCAAGCTCATCTGGTTCTCTCTCTAATAAACGATCGTACTCGGACAATAAGGAGATCGATTGGTTCGCACTCCTCATTCTTTTTTGAATGACAGAGAGCAGTCTCCGCTTCTCATAGGTTGAAAATGCAATTCCTTTATGCATTTCAAGACGTTCAATGATTCTGATCAAAACAGGGTCTGCAACATCTGTATGCGGAACGTTGATGATGTTGGCTATATATGACGCAAGTGCAGAAGGGTCTTGAAATGTTTGATGATACATACGATCAAACCCACTATTTGTCTCACTGCACGATATGGCTGTACCGCCTTGCTCAACGATTTGAAGCAAACCACTTCCTACACAATAGCCTTTTTGAAAAAAGATCGCATAGGCCTCTTCCTTTTGCACAATTGCAAGTGACTGAAACAACGAATTTACAGCACACGCCTTGTTCGTAGGATGCTGCTCTGTTATGTGTAGCCGTTTGTCTTCTGTCAATGTCACAGCTGCATGCTGCGGACAAACATAAATCGTATTTTTCATGACTTTCTCACCATGCTTAATCGGCTTTGCCCGGTAGCCAATCGGTAAAACAAGTGCTTCCAAATCAGTTACACAATCGCCTGTCACATGATTTTGCACAACAATAAAAGAGGCATTTAATTCATGCGGAAATGATTGAAAAAAAGCCTCAAGATGATGCTGTTCAAACGGCGAAACACCGATGCCAATCACTGGTGCCTGCACATGTTCGTCTTCTATCAAACGATTAATGATTTTGTCCTGCATCTGGTACCCCCATGTTCATTCGTCTGATACATTTTTTCGACAAAAAGGAAGAAAACCCTCTAATTGTAAATAATGTTTTTGCATGAAAGGAGGAAAACTTCCTCACATTAAAACAGACTGTATAAACAGAAGGAGGATTCTTTATGCAAAACGATCAGCAACCAAACGTTCAAGGACATGTCCAGCAGTCCCAATTCAATCATGGCGGGCATGAGTTATTTGATTTACATGAGGTATTAGCAGGGACCATTAATATTTTGGATCAGTACATGATCTTTCGGCAATTTATCCAAGATCCCGCATTATCCGACATGTTAGATCGACAATATCAATTTGTATTGTCCCAGTACAACGTCACGGTAGATTGCTTTTCTACTGGTCAAAAGCCTAGTGAAGAAACATCTACTTATATGATGAAAGAACAGACACAGGTGACATACGGAATAAAACCATCCCAGCCTAAGAAGCCAAATCAATCATTACAGGATGTAAAAGATGCGGGAATTACAGGGCATATGCTTGGTCTCATGAAATCTCATGCTGGATTACTCTCAATGACTGCATTAGAGGTCACAAACCCTGTGGTGCGACGTGTGCTTGCAGCGCAAATCCCGAACTTTATTGAAATGGCGTATGAAATTTTCTTATATCAAAACAAACATAGCTATTATCAAGTTCCGCAGCTTACAGCGCAAGATATGCAGGCGATGACGTCTACATTTGCCCCTATGCAGGGACAAGTGCAGATGCCGCCAAGCAAAGCCAACCAGCAAAAACCGCTTCATTAACCAAAAACAACGGCCGCCCTATTTACAGGTCAGCCGTTTTTTCTTTGATAATTCAGTTTAAATTGCTCTTCAAAATCTGTGAGACGTTGTCCTGTCGCTTGTTCAAACCCTCTATCAAAACGACTAGTTTTCGCCGTTTCCTCCATGATCTCATGTATGACATCTCGTCCATAAAGCTGCACAAGCTCATAGATCATATAGTAGCTTTGTAAATAAACATCTGTCTCATACGTCGTGCGAGATTCTTGCCAGTCTTGATCAGAATAAAGAGATTTAAAAGGAATGACGTCAAACCGTTCAGACGTGGCGTTCAGCACATCATAGGCCGTCCATTCTGCTGTTCCTTCATGGAACCAAAGGGGAAAGACGACTGGAGATACATTGTATGCATGCACCTTTTCATAGAAAACGAAATGGGCATACTCATGAATGAATAACGTGTTGAAAAAGTATAAAGGCAGTGTCTCTTTCTTCAACAATTCTTCCCGTTTATCTGGGTATAATCCAATCATATGATCAACATCAGAATAAAAACCTGTAATATGCTTGATACCGGCAAATTGCTCAATCGTCTCTTTATCATCAAAATAAATGATATCTAACGGTTTGTCAGCTTCATACTGAAACACTGACATCGTTCTCTTCTTTGCCTGTTCCAGCGCTTCTATGGTCAAATCGACAAAGGCGCCCTCATCCTTTGCATAGTATATTCGAATATGTTCATAGACTTGCTTATTGAGTCCTTCCGTTAAGACCGTTTTAGGCGAAGAATGCTGCTCTAGATATTGCTCTGCCAGCTGGAACCCTACATAAATCAAGTACGCAGTGAACGCATAAAAAATCAAACCTGCTGCAATCATTCCGCTTACAAGTTTTTTATGAATTAATGACGGTTTTGCTTTCATTTACTCCCCACCTGAATTCATCCTGCAACCTCTTTCTCTCTATGAAAAAACAAAGATCAACAAGAGGTGATATATTTTTTACTTTATGCAGTCAGGTGCGCAAGGTGCGGTTCCAAACAAAAAAGCCGCATATGACATACGGCTTTTGTCGTAGCTATTTTGATTCAGGGAAGACACGTCGAACCGTTTCAGTAAACTCGTCGAAGAATCCTGAAATTGGCTCTCCACTTCTAATACGTTTTCCGTACCCTGCCATACGATCGACAAAGTCTGGATTAGCAGATACATACACATTATCAATTTGTTGATCCGTCGATTTGACTTTGTCAGAAATTTTCTTTTTCAAATCGTCTGTTACATCTCCGCTTTTATTGCCTTCAAGCACGACAGCAACAAATGCATTTTTCCCTGTGACAAGTATGTTCGCTGTTTTCACTTCAGACATGTTGGCAACAAGCTCTGATGCCTTATCTGCCACTTTCACCTTCTGAGGTGTTTGTACATTTGGTTGATCCTGTCTCATGTTGTCGTTCTTATATGTGACATTTTCGTACTGTCGTTTCATTGTTCCTCTTCGTTCATCGCCTTGGTTGTTCATTCCACACCCAGCAGTGATCAATGTTGGAACGAGTAATAAAGATAGCATCCATTTCTTATTCATCAATTTATTCCCTCCTTTTGCTCATAGGTTTTTCATCCAGCAGACTTTTTATGCACACATCCTCTATTTCAGCAATGAATTCATAAATCAGCCTTGATTGGTCATCCTAAACATGATGAAGAAGTATCATCACGATCAAATGGAGGGATTCGTTTGTTTAAAAAGAGAAAAGGTATGAGTACTGGTGCAATGATCGCAGCATCAACAGCCATCATTGCATTATTTTCACCACTATTACGGAGAAGACTAAGCAGCATGACTCAAATGAATTTGTCCTCAATGATGAAAGGCAAAGATCAACACCAGCATGAGTCATCTCGTCATGAGTCCCATTCACATTCACGTAAAGACTCAAAAGGCACAGCTGAAGTAGGACAAATGATCAAGCAAGCATTCACCGCTGTCCAGCCAAATGAAACAAGCCAGCATCAAACATCATCAAAAACATACCAAACTCATCAGCCGCCGAGAGAGTCTTACGCCCAGTCTCTTCACATTGATGAAAGTGTCATGAATGTAATGGATGATGAATCTATTCAGCAAGTGCTCAATGACATCGAGCACAAATAACTAAAACAGGAGCCTTTTTTCAGAAGGCTCCTGTTTATTCTCCTGAAAAATGCTCTTTCACCATGATGCAGAAGGAAGGCAAGAAGGTGATTTCGATCGTGATAACAAACCGTTCCACACCATCTAATAGTATCAACAGCTCTTTTTCATGCTGCCGATCCTTTTTTATTTCTACATGTCGCACAGTTTTAAAGGCATATACTCCTAAAACGGATGCGTCCTTTTTTCGAACAGCCTTCAAAGAAAATTCTTGTACTCCAAGAGACATCGTCACCACAAATCGCTCTTCCTCATTCTCAAACCGAAACGTTAGATCTTGATATTCAATGGGCATATCTCGTTCAAATCCTTCATCAGGCCACGTCTCAAAAAAAGAAAGCCAGTCCGTTCGATCTGGAAATTGTTTTCTCCTCATTTTAAACCCCTCATAAGTGAAATTTTTATTAATTATCTTGTTTCCCCTTTTCTTTTGCAACAAATTTTAGTAATTTTAAAAAGGTGATTTTATTTTGCTAAGAGACCTCTTTATTAATTTAACAATTCTTGTCACTTTCCATTATTTATTGATGCTTGTGTTTAAAGAGAATTTTTTAAAAAAGGAAGACACCCTGCTCAGACAAATTTATAAAGGAATGATTTCTGGGTTACTCGGTGTCCTCTTAATGTTTTTCTCTATTAAAGCAGGACCAGCCATCATCGATTTAAGACATATCCCCCTTATTTTAACGGCATTTTATGGAGGCATTGCACAAACGTTCATTGCAGCCTGTGTGATCATTATTGGCCGATTATTAATCGAAGCCAATGTCGCTTCTTTCATTAATATTTTTTCCATGATATTTATCGCCACAGCTTCTTTTTTAATTGCTGAGCGTCATATCAATCACGTCGTAAAAATGCTGTTATCTATTACCATGAGCAACGTCATAGCGACGATTTTATTTATCATCATCGTCAATGAAAGGTCATTTGAACTACATGCTGCCTATTGGATGTTCTCGTATATTGCCGGTTTATTTAACTTTTATGTCATTGAGCATCAAACAAAAGCGTATCAGATGTTAAATTTGTATAAATTCCAAGCTCATTATGACTTTTTAACTGGTGTTTTAAATAAACGGAAATTCGATGAAATATTAAGTGATGCTTTTTCTCTGAACTTAAAG
The DNA here is from genome assembly GCF_024807925.1 of Bacillus sp. JUb11. Lineage (NCBI taxonomy): Bacteria > Bacillati > Bacillota > Bacilli > Caryophanales > Bacillaceae > Bacillus > Bacillus sp. JUb11. The sequence goes on from NZ_JANUEZ010000011.1 coordinate 50,953, forward strand.
CAACCTATCCATCAAATGTCCTTGATTTATCTAGACATCGATTATTTCAAAACCATCAATGATCAGTATGGACATCATGAGGGAGATATCGTTTTAAAAGAAATCGGAACAAGGCTAATTAAAAACACAAGAAGCTCTGATTATATTGGGCGAATCGGCGGTGAAGAATTTGCTGTGCTTTTACCGAATTGTTCCGTTGAAAAAACATGGCAAATTGCGGAACGTTTACGAAAAAAAATGGCGGATCAGCCAATTTATTTACAAAACGGAACATCGATTCACATTACGGTGTCAATTGGATGTGCTTATGATGCAGGAACAAGTGAAAACATCAAACAATTACCGATTATTGCAGACCAGGAGCTCTATAAAGCGAAGCAGGCAGGCAGAAACCAAGTGAGCTTTTCTGGACGAAAAAGAGAACACTTAACATAGGCTTTTTCCTCAATTTGTTAGCGCTAATTATTTTTAAAAAAGTTTTCGTATAACAGTTGTTTTTTCCCGCAAACACTGGTAAAGTAAAGGTAATTATTTTTGTTCGTATCATCTTTAAGAAGAAAGTTTTGAAAGAGTTTTCGTCTTTGAAGTTTGTGTAAGAGCAAGAATAGTGAATTTAAGCGTTAAGATCGCTTTAGGAGGAAATTTCATGTTAGAAGGTAAAGTAAAATGGTTCAACTCTGAAAAAGGTTTCGGATTCATCGAAGTAGAAGGTCAAGACGATGTATTCGTTCACTTCTCTGCTATCCAAGGCGAAGGCTTCAAAACTTTAGAAGAAGGTCAATCAGTTTCTTTCGAAATCGTTGAAGGTAACCGTGGACCACAAGCTGCTAACGTTAACAAAGCGTAATTTAAGAGCATCTGCTCTTTTAGCACTTTATAGAGTGAAGGAAAACCGCTCGGCTTTTATGCCGGCGGTTTTTTTGTGCAATAAAAAGAGAACCTGACGAAAGGTTCTCTTTTTATTTGTCCTTCTGCTTTAGTTTCTGTAAAGCAGAACGATACATATCATCATTCATTTTCGTCTCTGGTTCTTCTTCTTTGACAGGTGGTTCTGGCTGCTTAAACTTTTGAAGCGCCTGTCTATAGAAATCATCACCTGACGGAGCATCATCTGTCTGAGAAGGCTCTGACGCTTTTTCTTCCACTTCAGGCTCTACAGGTCTCGCCGCAACTTCTGGCTCGCTATGCGGCACGTCAGGATGATTCGATACATCTTCTTTGATCTCTTCCTTCTCGGCCGAAGCGTGTCTGACATTGAACGCTACTAATCCGATAATGACTAGAACAGCAGCTACTAACGCTACAATAATCGTCGCCAAAAGAACCCTCTCCTTATCGCTTAAATGACGCAGTGACTGATGCTACACGTCTTCCTAATGCTTTCCCCAGCTCAATGCCTTCTGAAGAAATCACTTCATCAGAATCAATCGGGCACGTCACACCTGCTCCATAATAAGAGCCGTATAACGCATTTTCTGGAACATTTCCAGGAAGGCCGACCACAAGCATCCCTTGATGGAACATTGGCGTAATCAAATTATGCATCGTCATTTCTAATCCGCCGTGTGTTGTTGCAGTGGTACAGAAAACGGCACCGACTTTATCGATGAGTTTTCCTTCTGCCCATAAATACCCAAGACGGTCAATCCATGTCTTTAATCCAGAACTAATGGTACCAAAGTGACCAGGGCAGCCCCAAATGATTGCATCCATTTGATCAAGCTTGCGGATATCCGCATCTTTCACATGATCAATGAACACTTCAGCGTGCTCTGTTTCACCTGCGCCAGCTGCAATCGCTTCTGCAAGTGCTTTTGTATGGTCACCTTCACTATCATATACGACATAAATTTTCATGTACGGTCCCTCCACACTTATCTTGCATCTTGGTTTGCTTCCTTAGGTGCTGGAAGCAATGTCATTTCTTGTTTCTTATCCTGCTTTTCTTTTCGCTTTTTATCCTTACGTACATCTCGCAGGAACAAGCTGAGAATCACACCCGCTGCACAGAATAATGTCACCCACATGTAAGCATCATTGATGCCCATCACATTGGAATCGACTTGTGCTTTCGTAAAGAGCTGGGTCGACACATATTTTTGAGCAGCTTCTGCTGTCATGCCCATATGGTGCATCACATTAGAGACAGCCGCTTGGAATGAATTCATAAAGAACGGATCAGCTGTATTCGTTTGATCTGCCATATTGGAATAATGGAATGTCGTGCGATTTGTATAAATCGTCGTGATCAAACTCGTACCGATCGAACCACTGATTTGTCTCAGTGTGTTTGACATCGCTGTACCATGACTGTTTAAATGCTGCGGTAATTGGTTCATCCCAGCAGTCATGACTGGCATCATCAAGAGTGACATACCAAAGGCACGTACTGCATACATGAGCACAATGTGACTATAAGATGTATCAATCGTTAGCCTTGTAAACTCGTATGTGGTGACAACCGTAATCAGCATCCCCACAATGGCAAGTGGACGAGGTCCAAATTTATCAAACAAGATCCCTGAAATTGGGGACATAATAAGCATCGCAAGTGCCCCTGGAAGCATTAATAGCCCCGATTGCAGTGCAGTAAACCCAACGAGGTTCTGCAAGTAGATCGGTAGTAAGAACATCCCAGTGTATAAGGCAACGGTAATAATAATGTTAATAACACTTGATAATGAGAAAATGCTGTATTTAAACACGCGGAAATCAAGCATCGGATTATCCGCTTTTAGCTGTTGGAAAATAAAGAGAATGATCGCAATCGCACCAATGATAATCGTAGATAAAACGATTGGATCTGTCCAACCATCACTTCCCGCTTCACTCACTCCGTATAGAAGCGAAGCAAAACCAACGATCGACAGAATCGCACCAAGAGTGTCCAGCTTGATTTTTTTAGGCTCTACAATATTTTTAAACATAAAGAAAGCCGCGATAATGACAATCGCACCGATTGGTACAAGTCCATAAAACATAATACGCCATGAATAGTGTTCAATAATATAACCAGATAACGTTGGTCCGACAGCTGGCGCAAACATCATCGCAAGACCAAAAATCCCCATTCCTTTCCCTCTGTTTTCTGGAGGGAAAATAAAAAGGATTGTTGTCATGACGAGCGGCTGTAAGATACCGCCACCGACTGCCTGAATCAAACGACCAATCAGCATCGTAGAAAAGTTTGGCGCAATACCGCAAATAAAAGTCCCTAGTGTAAATGAAATCATCGCCACGAGGAATAAGCTGCGCTGGCCAAAACGTGTGATTAAAAACGCAGATAACGGAATGAGCACACCGTTGACAAGCATGTAACCTGTTGTAAGCCACTGAATTGTCGTCGCACTCACATTAAATTCAGTCATTAAATGGGGCATGGCTACGTTCAAAAGCGTTTGGTTTAAAATCGCTACGAACAAACCGGCCATTAAAATGATCAGTAAAGACAAGGAGCCTGCTCCCTGTTTTGTCGCTGCAGGTTGATTTGCCATCTCAGACAACCTCCTTTCATTTTTTGATATCAGTCATCATTAAGATGAAATTTTGACAGAAGCATTCATACCTGGAAGTACTTTGTCAGATGGATTTTTAATTGAAATTTTCACTGCTACTTTTTGTGTCACTTTCGTGTAGTTACCACTTGAGTTTGTTGCTGGCAGCATATTGAATGTTGAGTTTGTTGCATAACCAATTTGTTCAACTGTTCCTTCAAATGTTGTATCAGGATCGCCGTCTACAACGATGTCCACTTTGTCACCTTTTTCAATGTTCTTAATGTCTGTTTCTTTAATATTCGCTGTAATGTAAAGCTTGCTTAGGTCAATCGTTTCACCAAGAACTGTCCCAGGCTGCACTTGTTGGTTGTTTTGTACTTCTTTTTTGACTAATGTGCCATCAGCCACTGCTTTAATGTTAGTTTTTGCTTCTCCTTCAACTTTTGCAACTGTGCTGTCTTTTTGCACTTCGTCACCTTCATTGATGTCCCAGCCTTTGATTTGTCCAGCTGCTGGCGCTGTAATTTGGTACATGTCACCTGTCACTTTTGCTTCATCTGTTTTTACGAAGTTTGTGCTTTCGTAGTAGTAATAAGCACCTCCGGCAATAATGGCAAGAATCACAATAAGGCCAATAATATTCGTTAGCAATAAACGCCCTCTGTTCATGTTTTGTTTCTCCTTTCATGTATAAAAATATAGTGTCATCTGCTTTAGCAAACTTAGAATGCCCATCATCTGACAGATTATGAAACAAGCTCATAGAGCTGCCTGTTTCCCCTTTTTCTACTCCGCTGAAAATGGTGTGCAGCCCATTTATACTTATTGTTCACTTATGAGCAAAAAGCAGAAAAAGAAGAAAAGACAATCGGCATCTTTTTTGAAAAACTTATATTTAACAAGATTAAATATTAATAAATGAAAATTGAAATGTCAAAGAGAAAGTTTTACTTTTTTTCTGGTGATCCCTTCCTTCTCCACACAAAAAACCTTTCAGCCCTTATGCTGAAAGGTTTTTTTGAATGTTCTCTTTAAGAAAGAACTTCTTCCTGCTGAAAAAATTTTTTTAATGCGAGAAAAACGTCTGATTTTTGCTTCAAAATATAATGCTTAAATTTCTCATCCTGAATATGTTTATATGCTGACATTAACGTAGAATGCCGATTATATTGATTCACTTCACCATAACAAAATAAATTGGCTTTTTTCATAATTTCAGAAACGAGCTTCACGCACCGTGCATTATCAGAGGTCAAATTGTCACCATCAGAAAAATGGAAAGGATAAATATTATATCGTGACGGAGGATATCGTTCGTCTATGAGCTCTAGTGCCTTTCGATAGACAGAAGAACAAATGGTTCCCCCGCTCTCTCCCCGAGAAAAGAAGTGCTCCTCGTCTACGACCTTCGCCTCTGTATGGTGGGCAATGAATTCGATCTCGACTGTCTCATACTTTGTCCGCAAGAAACGTGTCATCCAAAAGAAAAAGCTTCTCGCCATATATTTTTCCCAAAGCCCCATACTTCCGCTCGTATCCATCATCGCTAGGACAACCGCTTTTGATTCTGGTTTGGTGACTTCATTCCACGTCTTATACTTAATATCCTCTGGATAAATAGGATAAAAGGAAGGGCTTCCTGTCATGGCATTTCGTTTAAATGCTGACAGCATGGTTCGTTTTTTATGAATATTACCGGTTAACCCCGTTTTGCGAATATCATTAAACTCAATTTCCTCGACAACGATATCATCAAGTTCCTTTTGTTTAAGATTTGGTAGCTCCAGCTCACGAAATAGCGCTTCCTCTAAATCCATTAATGAGACTTCTGCTTCGTAATAATCATCACCGGCTTGATCTCCAGCACCTTGACCTTTTCCCTGCCCTTGCTTACTGTCAGATCCATCCCGAGCGACCACATCGCCAACCTGGCTCTCTCCATCCCCCTGACCTACATGCTTATTCTTATCATAGTTGTACCGAATTTTATATTCATCTAAAGAACGGATCGGAATTTTGACCACATCTTTGCCATTAGACATGATGATGCTTTCCTCTGTGACAAGATCCGGCAAATTGTTTTTAATCGCCTCTTTGACTTTTTTCTGATGACGCTGCTGGTCATCAAAGCCTTTTCGATGGAGGGACCAGTCTTCCTGAGACACAATAAACTGACTTTTTTCTTGCCGGGACATCCATCCCCCTCCTCACCTTTTTGGACAATTCTTGTACCCATCGATTCCATTATCGTATGCTGGCCGTCGTCGAAATGACGATGATTTTTAAAAAAGACATTACCGGTGCTAGTTTGCGCCAATAATGCCTCCTTCATTTATTAACGATTCAGAAGACTGCCTACATATTTTAAGAGTTCATTTGCACTTGTAGAATTATAGCCATGCTCATCAATCAATCGCGCCACTACTTCATTGACCTTTTTCAACTGTTGCTCATCCGGCGTTTTCGTCGATGTCGTAATTTTCACGACATCTTTCAAATCGGCAAAGAGCTTCTTCTGAATAGCTTCTCGTAATCTCTCGTGAGAATTATAATCAAAGCGTTTGCCCTTTCTCGCATAAGCTGAAATCCGAATAAGGATTTCTTCTCTGAATGCCTTTTTGGCGTTTTCAGAAATGCCGATCTGTTCCTCAATTGAACGCATGAGCTTTTCATCAGGATTCATTTCTTCACCTGTTAACGGATCACGCAGTTTGTTTTTATTGCAGTACGCCTCAACATTATCTAAGTAATTATCCATGAGAGTTTTCGCAGACTCCTCATAGGAATACACAAATGCCTTTTGAACTTCCTTCTTCGCCATATCGTCATACTCTTTTCGTGCGACAGAAATAAAATTCAAATAACGTTCCCGATCTTCACTTGAGATCGATGGATGCTGATCGAGTCCTTCTTTTAAGGAACGGAGGACATCCAGTGCATTGATGGATTCCATGTTCTTTCGAATAATAGTGGATGAAATGCGGTTAATGACATATCTCGGGTCAATTCCGCTCATTCCTTCGTCATGAAATTCCTTTTTCATCTCATCAATATCAACAGATTGGAAACCTTCGACACTTTCCCCATCATACAGTCGCATTTTTTTCACCAAATCGATATCAGACCGCTTCGGCTCTTTCAGTCTTGTCAAAATAGAGAACATCGCAGCCACCTTTAGCGTGTGCGGTGCAATATGAACATCTGAGACATCACTTTCTGAAATCATCTTATGATAAATGCGTTCTTCCTCTGTCACCTTTAAATTATAAGGGATCGGCATCACAATAATTCTTGAGTGTAAAGCCTCGTTCTTTTTATTCGAAATAAATGATCGATACTCCGTTTCATTCGTATGTGCAACAATCAATTCATCCGCACTAATCAACGCAAAACGCCCCGCCTTAAAATTTCCCTCCTGCGTTAATGAAAGAAGATGCCATAGAAATTTCTCATCACACTTTAACATCTCCTGAAATTCCATCATTCCACGGTTCGCTTTATTGAGCTCTCCATCAAACCGGTACGCACGCGGGTCTGACTCTGAACCAAATTCAGCAATCGTTGAAAAATCAATACTTCCTGTTAAGTCAGCAATGTCCTGAGATTTCGGATCCGACGGGCTGAAGGTACCAATGCCGGTCCGTTTGTCCTCTGAGAAAAAAATTCGTTCCACTCTCACATCCTCAATGCGGCCACCATATTCCTCTTCGAGCCTCATCAAGTTCAAAGGTGATAAATTCCCCTGCACACGTATGCCATATTCTCTATAAAAATCCTCCCGCAAATTTTGCGGAATGAGATGAAGCGGATCTTCATGCATTGGGCAGCCTTTAATCGCATAGACTGCGCCATGATCTGTTAGTGAATACTCTTCAAGCCCTCTTTTCAGCCTTGTGACAAGCGTCGATTTCCCGCCGCTGACTGGACCCATTAACAATAAAATACGCTTTCTGACATCTAAACGTTTAGCCGCAGGGTGAAAATACTCTTCCACTAGCCTTTCCAATGATTCCTCTAAACCAAAAAGCTCCTGATCAAAAAATTTGTAGGTTCTGACCCCATTCTCCTCTTCAATCCCGCTGTCCTTAATCATATGATAAACGCGAGAATGAGCAGATTGAGCGACAAGTGGATTTTCTTTAATAATATCTAAATATTCGCTGAAGGTGCCTTCCCATTTCAGTCGCTGCTCTTCTTCTCTGTGCTGTTCAATTTTCTTTAAAATATCCATATGAACCTCCTCTTTCAAGATTGAAGCTAGAAATCAGATACTGTTTTACAATCTATGCGGAGGCGTCCTATTACATGCTTTCGTTCTTCAAAATGACGAATTGGCAAACTGAATTGACAACCATCCGCAAGACCCTTCATAATAAAGGAAAAACAGGAGAAAAATGATCTTCATCTCCTGCTTTTCAAGGCGAACTTCACAACATATGAAACCGGCAGCGAAGGAACAAAGGGATAAGGGGGAGCTTATATGAGAACGGTCATTATGATGGGCGTCATCATTACGTTTTTAGTATCCATTTTCACAGCTGGCTACGAAGGCAAGCCTGGTAAATGAAAAAAAGGATGTTCCATCAGCGGAACATCCTTTTTCATTTCGTTCATATTTTCAGTACTTACATATTCACTGAAAGCGAGATGGGATCTCGGCTTTTATCATGTTCTTATATCAAATCTCGGTATTGCTGCTGGCGAAGCGCCTCATACACAAGAATCGCTGCCGTATTCGATAGGTTCAGTGAACGAACATGCTCTGTCATTGGTAAACGTAGACAGCGATCCATATTCCGTTCAATCAAATCTTTTGGCAATCCACTCGTTTCTCTGCCAAATACGAAGAAGTAGTCTTCATCTAGCTGCGAGTAATCGAACGTTGTATGCGGCTTTTGCCCAAACTTTGTGATATAGAAAAATTGCCCCTTCGGATGAGCCTCAAACAATTCATCTAATGAATCATGATAGACGACATTGGCATATTTCCAATAATCGAGTCCTGCACGCTTCAGCATTTTATCATCTGTCGAAAAACCAAGCGGACGAATCAGATGAAGTGTTGTATTTGTTGCTGCACATGTTCGCGCAATATTTCCAGTATTAGCTGGAATTTCTGGTTGATATAAAACGACATGAAGTCCCAAAAAAGTTCACCTCTAATTTTCTTTTCCGCTCAACATTATACCATTAACTATCCTTCGGAGCATCGTCCAAAATGTGAAAAAACGTATAACGAATACTAGGTGTATAAGCCGTTGAATCTTCATACGACCAGTAACGCATACGGCTGTCATACGTTTGTGCATTCACAAGAGGCATTCCGCCTTTATCATGATCAACGACAATGGTTGTATGATTATACCTACCGTCACCTTCAAAATCGTAACAAATAACATCACCTATTTGAAGCTCCTGCGGCTCCTTGAGCTTCTTCGCTCTCAACCCCGCTTTGGAATTCGCTAAATAATTTTTCATCGAATGTGCCACCGTCCAGCTGTAGCTCCACGTATGTGGACGAACCCACCAGCCAGATCCACGGTTCGGATATCCTCTCGTTGGCGCATTCCCTGCTTTTAGACATTGTGAAATAAAATTCGTACAGTTATCTTCGAAATTTTTATAGGCTGGATTCCGTTTATTCCAATACGTCTCAGCATATTGAACAGCTGCACGCCGGTCATAGTGAAAAGCTCTTCCAAATTGGTCTTCATTTTGGAAGCGCTCATCCACCTGATCTTCCTTTTGTCGTTCTTCTAACATCATCCGATCTTTCACAAGCATGTCGTTATAAAGAAACGCTTCTCTTTTCTCAACCTGTTCCTCTAAATAAAAAGAATCGTCTATATCCTTACAGACATAAGTGAGGTGCGCGAGATATTGTACTTGCTGAGCTCCATCATCTTGAATAGCTGAATCGAGAAGTTTTGCTTTTGCTTTCGCCTTGACAATCTCAACTTGTCTTCTTGCAAACAGCTCTTTCTTTCTCTCCACAGCGTCCACATCAGACATCAGCTGCGGCTGTTTGATCGTACTGCCATTTAATAAATATGCCAGTCTGTCTTCTAACGTTTGTTCTAATAATTGTTTCACACAGACACCACCAAACTTTTTTTAACATCTCTGTTTGGTTCATTCTATGTTCAATGGGAGGTTATTTAGTATTTAAAGGTGTTTGTAACAATTCAATCCCTTTGATGATCTCTTGTTTTGCTTCTTCATCACTTTCCCGCTCAAGGGCTTTTTCGAGTTCTGAAAGCTGCTGACCATCGCCAATTTTACCGATTGCCCAAGCAGCCGTGCCTCGAATGACTGGTCTTGGATCTTTATGCATCAGGTCAACCAAATCTGGCAAAGCAGATGTATCTTTAAAGTGAGCAAGTGCCAAAATGGCATTCCGCTGAATTGGCTTTTTCCCTCGCCATGATCCAGAAACATGACCATACTTCTCTTTAAATTCACGATTGCTGATTGTCAGCAGTGGCTTTAAGAGCGGCTTTGCAATTTCAGGGTCCGGCTCCATTTCAGGATGTAGATGAAAGTCTTTCCCTTTATTAATTGGGCAAACCGTTTGGCACGTATCACATCCATACAACCGATTCCCTATTTTCGAGCGAAATTCGTCAGGTAAAAACCCTTTTGTCTGTGTTAAAAACGAAATACACCTTTGAGAATTGAGCTGGCCTGGATTCACAAGAGCACCCGTTGGGCATGAATCCACACATTTATTACAAGTTCCGCACTGGTCTTCTATTTTCTCATCCGGTTCAAATGGAACATTTGTAATCATCTCAGCCAAATAGACATAAGATCCGAACTCTGGTGTGATAATCATACAGTTCTTTGCACTAAAGCCAATGCCAGCACGTTCGGCTACAGCACGGTCAGACAATTCACCTGTGTCCACCATTGATTTTGTCCGAATATCTTCGTGTTTACTGCGCAAAAATTCTTCAAGCATGTCGAGCTTTTTTTTCAGCACAACATGATAATCAGTTCCCCATGAAGCCCTGCAAAAAATCCCTCTTCTTGCATCCTTTGTACTTCGGGGAGCATCTTTCATTTTGGAAGGGTATGCGAGCGCAATGGCGACAATTGATTTTGCTTTTGGAAGCAGCAAAGCAGGATTTGTTCGTTTTTCGATATCAGGCTCTTCAAAACCGGACAAATACCCTAACGATTCATGTAAGATGAGGCGGTCCTTTAATGAATCAAATGTATCAGCACTTGCAAATCGAATTTTATCGACACCAATTTCATTCGCATATTGAATTAACTCTTCTTTTAATTGTCCAACATGAATCACCTTGCAAACCTCCTTTCTTTGTTTCTTCAGTTGTTTTCAGTATAATACGAGTGTATCATGACCGATTGGAGTGAGTCACTGTGAAGATACAAATGGAAATCTCCCAACCTCAAAGCCCGTCTATCCATGTTGGACAGATTGAATATTCACATATTGAGATAGGAAAATCCCCTCAAATGTTAAAAGGCCGACTGCGACTGTTTCAAGAATCTTTGTTTTTTGAATATGAAGATCAAACTTTGGAAGAAGTACCAGCGATCAAAGAATGGACGAATCTTCTAGAAGGTGTCCCCTTTCTTCCGCTTCTTGCTGATATTCAAAAAGAACAATTTATTGACTCGACCAATTCCGTACAGGATTTGTCGATATTTTTTTCATTAAAATATTTCTTGCCTATCCTTACATTAGATGCCGATCAATTGAAAGGGCCTCTTTCATTATCCAAAAATGAAACTGGTCATATTGAATGGCAGGATGGCGCAGAGCTTAAAGGGTTATTTTCTCAAGCAAGTAAAGCTCAAATTTCTCAAGACACAAAAAGCATTCTTCAAATCATTCTCTTCCCACCATCTATTTCCCGGGAAAAGAGTGAGGCACTTATACAATCCTTGACGAAGATGTTTATACAAATACATGGTGGAGAAAGTAAATATGAACTCATTGAAAAAGCACTGTAGGTGACAGTGCTTTTTACATTATACTGACATAATAAAAAACGCAACACTTCGTTTATCTATGAAACGAAATACTGCGTTATAAACAAAATTATGTATTGGAGCGGGTGATGAGAATCGAACTCACGACATCAGCTTGGAAGGCTGAGGTTTTACCACTAAACTACACCCGCATCAATCTTTTAAAGACAACATCATTGCGTTGACTTTTATTATGTTACAACTTTCTTAACAATTCGTCAAGAGAATATGAAGATTTTTCGTCAAAAAATTTCATATTCTCCATATATATTACGATAGTTATTTGTCTAGCTGGATATAAAATAAGTAGGCATGTGACTTATTCTTCAGCGCTTGCTTAGGATTTTTCTCAATCCTTTCAAGCATCGGTGAATTCCCGTCTTTTCCCATTTCCGCTGTATATGCAATCAGTGCCTTTCCTCCAGAAGAGACTTTGACAGTATCAGATTGTGCAGAAAAAACATAATCACTTATTTTGAACGGAAAACTTGCTGTTGCTTTTGTCATTCCCTCATTCTTGTTGTCTGACCACATACTAAATTGTGATTCATATGTATCTTTCTCATCTCTTAATTGTAAAAGTATATTCATCGTTTGGTCAGTTCCATCCTGATGTAACGTAAAAGTCGAAGAATATACTTCCTTATCAACTAGCCGGCCATTTTTGTAGTGGCTCCCGATAAAAGTAATACTCTTATCATTCTTCGTTAATCCTTTAAGTGTAAGAGCTACTATTTCATTCGTCGTTGATGCCTCTAGTAAGTTTTTTTCTTTCTTTGTCAATTTCATTTTTTCAATCGTTACTTGGTTTTTAGAGTCAGACTCTGTTTCTATTTTAGAGACCGTTTTCTCTGTCGTTGTTGTTTCTGCAGCCTTCTCGCCGCATCCTGCTAATAGAAAAACAGTCAATAAAAGAATGCTCCATTTCTTAATCATTGATATCCCCTTTTATACTTTTATTTTTTATTATACTAAAATTTGGTTGATTATACAAAAAAAGATTAGGAGTATTCTCCTAATCTTTCGCTTTTTTCTGTTTCATGGCTGATAGGAATGCCACAATGAGAAAACTGACAGCAAAAATGACAACCATATAAATAAAAAAGTTTGGTTTGATTTGGAACGTAAATGCAGACGAACCTTCCATCTCAAAAGCAAGACTGTTAAATAATAATTCATTATTTGTTTTTGATTGAAATAAGTGATAGAACAGAACACCAATGGTCAGCATCGGAAAGCCTAAGAAACCTAGGAAACTACCAACAATTGCACCTTGTTTCATTGCCTGAACGTTCATGATCGTTGTCCTCCCATTCCACCAAGCAATAACTGCTTCATAATAGACTTACCATCCCCCATAAACGGAAGAAGGTAGAGCAATTGAATAAAATACGTGATTGAAAAAATGAAAAACCCTGTCGAAATTGGATTTTCTTTTAGAAATAAAACAGTCACAATGATTCCGGCTGCGCCAATGAGCCCCGGCAAAAGCGGACCAAGCAGTGTAATCCACACCTGTTTTTTCTGAAACGGATCTAAAACAGGCCTCACAAATTTCACAGACATCATATCGCTCGCAAAAAAGCCTTGAGGGCCATCCCGGCCGGCGAACTTCCGATGTGCATACCCATGTGCCGCCTCATGCAAGGCGGTTCCAGTAATTAATCCGAAATAAATAATCGTAAAATAAATCGCAATGGCTGCAATCGATGGATCAGGAATAAATAAAAAGGCGATTCCCGCCATGATCATAAAGAGCACCCAGAAAAAGATGATTTTGCGCGTCACCATCAGCAGAGCCGTACCCAATATGTGAAGAAATGAATGACCCGTGCAGTCAAATCGCTCTTTCATCTTTACTTGATACTGCTTAAAAAATTGACAGAAGGCTGTGACAGTCCGATATGGCGATTGATAATGAATCGACAGCAAGTGATGCTGATTCAGCCCCATCATCAATTGATAAAAATCGCGGGCAATCACAGACTCATCGACCTGAAACAAATCGGCGAGTTCTGCCGTAATACTCGCCTCTGTCCTTTGACCATCCACTTTCGTTAACATATGATATGCACTTTCGTTAATTGGAAGTGAGCTTCCGTACTGCGTATCAGTCAAATGCCTTTTTTGTAAAGTCACATATGGCGCAAGTGCCGGCACCCGCTCAATCTTTAGCTTATTGTTAAGAAGTTGAATCATGTGAATACCTCCATGAAAAACCTTTATATATGGCAAAGATGAGCAGACATTCAAATCCTGCCACAAGCAGCCACTGAAGCATTTGACTCGATTCCCCTATCACATAGTTTCCAATAAATACAATCGGAATCATGATTAAAATAAGCGCTCCAAACGAGAAAATACCTGTGTAAGGATTATTTCGATCAAGGGGTAATAAAATACCTACCACATAAAAGAGAGCCGTTGCATTACACAAGACAGCAGCGCCAATCAACACGATCCAGATCTGATCCGGGAGCGTCAGTGTTGTGATCATAAATAAAACAATTTGGATCACACCAACGAGCAAAAGTCCGAGAAACTTATAAAGAGCCACTTCCCATGGCCTTAGACCAAACGTTTTATACATCCCAAGCATACGTTTGTCATTGCCAAATGAATTAAAAGCTGTTAACCCAGCTAGCGCACATAAGACAAAAAAAGCTTCTCCTTCAAAGCGGAAGGCAAACTGATAACGGACAAATAAAATGACAATAAGGAGGATGAGAAAGTTTAAAATATTTTCTTCATTTCTCACTTGTGACTTTATTTCCTTTACAATGAGTGACCACTTTTTCGAAGATGAAAATGGTAGTTTGTGCAGAAAGGTTAACGCTTTTTTCTCAGCCATAATTGGCATTAAAGCAAGAGAAATAAATGCGCCTCCCGCAGATAATAAGATGAAGAGGATCAAAATCGCATAATTCACCCCGTCAGGAGACATCCCTTGTGCCGCTAAGAAAAACGGCGCTGTAAAATACATCAAATGATAATCAAACTGTACATATGATTGCTGTATTTGATTGATGTCGAAATGTGTCATTCCATACGCTACAACTAGCGCTAATAAAACAAATATCGCTGCAAATTTTTGCAACGGTAATTTTAATTTTAGTACGAGTAAATAAGTCACGTTGTAAATGAGCTGAAGCAGTGTTAAGACAAAGAGGGATTGCAAAAGCACCATCAAAAAGAATGTAAGAATAAAGAAAATACCGATCCCTTGTGCAATAAAATTAGGTAAAAGCAAGATCCCGATGAAAAATAAAACAAGCCCTGTCACGACTGTCACCATCGGAATGAAGTAACCAAGACTTTTTTGAAAGGTAGACAGCGGAAACCAGCTGAGCTGCATAGAAAAACGATCTTGTTCAGGTGTTCTGACTTTGATCAGCACAAATAACAAGCTTGTAAAAATGGATGCATTGATTGCCATCGACACAACCAACAACCCAAGTGACCGTTCATCTCCATTTAAGAAAGCCTTCATAAAGACACCCGTAAAACTGTATCCGATGATGGCTCCCATTGTGACTGCAAACAAAAAGAATAAGACCACAATGATTCGCTTCGTTTGAGTATCAAAGAGCTTATACATCTCCTGCTGCCACATTTTAAGCATCATTTTAGAAATGATTAATGATTTCATCAAAATGTGCACCCCTATCACTTAACATTGAAGCTTTCAGAAACACCTGTTCCAATGTGCTTGATTGATACTTTTCTTTTAAAGCTGAAACCGTCCCTTCATCCATTTTATTTCCTTTAGAAATAATGGCGATCTTGTGGCACAGCTCTTCCGCTGAAAGCATATCATGCGTTGAAAGCAAGATTGCACCATGGTGCTCGGCATAACGTTTCATCAGTTTCTTTGTGTTTATAACCGCTTCAATATCAAGTCCTCTAAAGGGCTCATCCATGATCACTAATTGACTCTCAAGCATAAAGGCAGCAATCAGCTGTGTCTTTTTTTTCATTCCATGGGAATAGGTTTCAATCGGTCTTGATAAAGCTGTTTCCATATCAAACAATTCAATTAGTTGATTTCTTCTTTGAATTGTTTTACATTCATACATAGAAGAAACAAAATCTAAATATTCAGCACCAGTCAATGCTTCAGGGAGCAGCAGATCATCTGGAACATAGGCGACTTGTTTTTTAAAGGATGGATCATCATTTGTGACATCCTTGATATGAATGGTTCCTTCTGTATGCTTAATGATGCCGAGTACACAGTTAATCATCGTTGTTTTACCGGATCCATTTGGTCCAGCCACAGCAACGATTTGATGAGGGGCAATTTTCAAATGAAAATCATTGACAGCAGTCACGTTATTTTTATACGTCTTGGTTAAATTCTCGATCGTAAACATATAACCTCCAAGTGTCTGCATATTCTTTAAAAACAGATCAGGCTAAACCGCCCGCCACAGACGGTTTAGCCCTGGTGTCTTATCTAAGAAGTAAAAAGATGAATCCTAAGTATAGCTACTTACATTCAATTTGGACTTTTAAGCCACTTTCCCACTGAACGGCTCCTGTAAAGCTACCCTTGCCGTTTGCTAAACACCAAACTGCTGCTCCTAGAACAACTGTTGCTCCCAATCCAAGAAGGACAGCAACAAATACTAAGAACCAAGCTTGGTCCATAATAGCAGGTTCCATAGTGGAATAGTCAACTTGCGGCGCTGCATAAGTCATACTTTTCACCTCCCAGCTTATGATGATCGTATCATAGGCGTCACACTCCAAACATCAACAGAAGATCCCATTTTTGACCGAACACATTTTCGTGTAAAATGTGACTTTTTATTCAATTATTCATGTTCAACTATATAAATTCTCCCTTTTTTACTATTTTCCACCACAACATAAGAACCACCAAACCCATATATTGTCAATAAATCCATCTTTTTTCTGCCTTTTTTCAAATAGTTCATTTTCATCATCTCTTCTATTTAATCTTTCATTTTTTTGAGATAGAAAGAATTCCCCCGATATATCAGATATAAAAGTCCTAATTATATGTCGTTAACACATCAAATACGACATATTAACTGATAATTCCGACAAAAGAGTGAGCATATTTTCCTTCTTCTCTTGTCTCTTAAAATATGTATATACAAGAAAACCTGTTGGGAAAAAAGCCCTTGCCTTCTTCCACAGCACATATCATTTTACTTGCTTCTCTTTCTATAAAAAAAGCAAAGCAGCCCGACAAGTATGACTGCTTTGCTTTCATTTATGAGGAACTTGCAGCAGAGGCTGTATCAGGAAAGTAATTGTTCCCAATAATTTCACCATCAGGAACGTGTGGTCCTGCATCACCATTTCTTTTAAATGGGAGAAGCGGGAAAACAAGTTCTGCTAAATAATAAGATTCTTCTAAGTGCGGATAACCAGAAAAGATAAATGTATCAATACCTAGAGACTGATATTCTATTATACGTTCTGCTACTGTATGCGGGTCCCCGACGAGCGCTGTTCCTGCCCCGCCTCTAACTAAGCCAATGCCCGCCCAAAGATTAGGGCTAATTTCAAGCTTCTCTTTATTCCCTTGATGTAATTCAACCATTCGTTTTTGCCCTACTGAGTCCATCCCTTGTAAAGTCTTTTGCGCATCATCAATAGTCTCTTGATCTAAATGACGAATCAGATGTTCCGCTGCCTGCCAAGCTTCATCTTCCGTTTCCCTCACGATCACATGAAGTCGAATACCAAACCTCACCGTTCTTCCCTCCTTTTCAGCCTGCTTTTTCACTTGTGCGATTTTCTCTTTTACTTGTGCAGGCGGCTCGCCCCAAGTTAAATAAACATCTGTATGTTTTGCAGCGGCTTGAATGCCTGCTTCTGATGATCCTCCAAAAAAAACGGGTGGATGTGGTGTTTGAGCTGGTGGAAATAACAGCCGTCCATTTTGTGTTTGCAGATGCTTCCCTTGAAACTGAACATTCTCTCCTTTCAATAACCTCTTCCATATGGTCAAAAATTCTTCTGCTGCCTCATAACGTTCATCATGAGAAATGAATAGCCCGTCTCCTTCAAGTTCTTCTTTACTTCCTCCCGCTACAACATTGATCAGCAGTCTCCCGCCTGAAAGCCGATCAAATGTGGAGGTCATTCTAGCAGCAACAGATGGCTGCATCAACCCTGGCCGAAGAGCCACAAGAAACTTTAAATGGGTTGTTTCTGCAGCTAAAGCGGCCGCTGTCAGCCATGGATCTTCACAAGATCTACCAGTAGGTAGCAAGACCCCTGTGTACCCAAGCTGATCGGCAGCTTGAGCAATTTGTTTAAAATACGGATAGTCTGCCTGTCTTGCCCCTTTCGAAGATCCTAAATAACGCCCATCCCCATGCGTTGGAATAAACCATAGAATATTCATCATATCGCCTCCTATTATTTTTCACCTTGATAACTTATGCGCCATTTGAGCAATCGCTTTTCTAACAGCCGTACAAATGAATCAGTCATCTTACCAACTACCGCAAAGATGATAATCCCTACAAACACTTTATCCGTTTGCGAGAATTGTCTTGCATCCATAATCATGTAGCCGACTCCACTACTCGACCCCATCAATTCAGCCACCACTAAACCAAGCCAGGCAATGCCTAATGAAAGCCTCACGCCCAGAAGAATATGAGGAAGGGCAGCAGGTAAAATGAGCTTTGTGATATTTTGATACAGATTAAACTCTAAAGCGCGAGCCACGTCGAAAAGCTTGTTATCTACACTGCGAATTCCTAGAAAAGTATTGATATAGATCGGAAAAAAAGCCCCAAGTGCAATCAATAAAATTTTCGCTGATTCATCAAAACCAAACCAAAGAATAAATAAAGGAGTCACCGCTAAATGAGGAACTGTTCTCAGCATTTGCAAGGTCGGATCTACATACTGCTCGGTTTTCCTAGAAAAACCGACACACAGACCCATCGCAAGTCCTAAACCTCCCCCAAGTAAAAACCCGCATATTGCTCTGTAGAGACTGATGTAAAGATGGCCAAACAGCTCACCGGAACGAATCAACTCACGAAAAGATTCCGCAATGACAGTGGGTGCAGGTAGTACAGTAGAAGAAACGATTTGGGAAGCAGCAGCTCCCTGCCAAATCGCAATGAGTAAAGCAGGTAATACAAGTCCTTTTAACATGATGAAGGATGAAGCTTTTCTCCTTTTTTTCTTCATTCGCTCAGTTTTAGTCACAAGGGCTGGGTTAGATGCAGCTTTCATCAACTCTTCTCCTCTTTCAGCATTTTTTCAATAAACGAATTATCTACCACCTGATTGACATCAATCTTCCGCTGAATCGCCTTTGTTTGATATTGAAAATCAGCTGTATGCTGCTGAGCGTTTATGATCTTCTTAGAAATGGGCTCATTGAGCGGCTCTGTATTGTTTAATACTTGTGTCACCACCTTCTGATCTAATTGTTTCAAACGAGCATAAAGTGTAATGGCTTCCTGTTGATGGTCTTTCTGCCATTTCACCGCTTTGTCATATACTTTTAAAAATTGCACCACTAGTTCAGGGTACTCATCGGCAAACTTGGATCTGACAAGTGTGAATCCAGGTGAATATAAATCGGTCGCTTCTCCATTAACCAGTAGCTTTGCTCCCTTTTCTATCGTTTCAAGTGATAAGAACGGCTCCCAGATCGACCAAGCATCAACTGATCCATTTTCAAACGCAGATATTGCCTCATCCGGCTGAAGCTGAATGATCTGAACATCCTTTGCAGATAAACCAGCCTGATCTAATACTTTGTATAAAAAGTCAAAACCACTGCTTCCTTTGGCAACGGCGATTTTTTTTCCTTTTAAATCTTCTACTTTTTGAATCTCACTGTTCTTATTCACTAAAATCCCATTCGCCTTTAACCCATCCTGAGATAAACCAATTTCCTTAAAATCAATACCTGCTGCCTGACCAGCTATAACAGGTGAATTACCAACCTGTGAAAAATCTAATTGATTGGCGGCGAGTCCTTCGAATTGGGGAGGACCACTTTGGAACTCCACCCACTTGACTTTCACACCTTCTTTTTCAAATGATTGCTCAAACCACCCTTTTTCCTTTGCTAAAAGAAGTGGGCTTAGACTTTGCTGAAGCCCAATCCGAATCTCTTTCGGCTTGTCTTCTGATCCATTCGCTGCTTGACCACACCCAGCTAATACAAGGAGGATACCCAGAAAGAGAACGATCCTTTTTTGCCTTTTCATTCAATTTGACCTCCTTAAATTCCTGAGCCATTCGTCAGTAACAGCTCATCTGTTTTCTCAAATTCTGAAAGCACCCTTTGTCTTAAGCTCTGAAAAGCTGTTGACGTTCTATTCCGCGGGAATGGTAAGTTCACGGGAAGGATTTTATGAATTCGGCCGGGTCTTGCTTGTAACAGCACAATTTCATTGGCTAAATAAATGGATTCGTCAATATCATGAGTGACAAGCACCATCGTTGTTCTTTTCTCCTGCCAAATATCCAGCAGTACATCCTGTAAGTGTTTCCGTGTAAATGCATCTAGCGCACCAAAAGGTTCATCAAGCAATAAAATCTCCGGATCACGCAGAAGTGCTCTTGCAATAGCAACACGTTGTGACATCCCGCCTGAAAGCTCATGTGGATAGGCGTGTTCAAAACCTTTTAACCGAACAATTTCAATTAATTCATCCACTTTGCGGCGAACAGCCACCTGTTTTAAATTGAAATTGGCAGCGATATTTTCTTCGACCGTCAGCCATGGAAACAAGCGATGCTCTTGAAAGATAAAGCCCTGTTTCATTCCTGGTTCTACCACACGCCTTTCTCCTATCACGATCTGCCCATCATAATCTGTATCAAGGCCTCCAATCATCTTCAGCAATGTACTTTTCCCGCATCCGCTCGGACCAATCACCGTCACGAATTCACCAGGAACGATGGTGAGCCTTACGTTTTCAAGCACTTGAATGGTTTGTTTGTCTTTCCAAAAAGACTTATCCACAATATCAATGGAAATAGTCATTGCAAGTTCACTCCTCTTTTCATCAGATAAATACACAGAAAGGCCCTTATCCCAAAAGAGAGATAAGAGCCTTCGTGTTGTCCGATCAGCTATTCATATTGAGTTGTTAGCACCATCCTAAATCATATTATTCCTATAAATCAACTATATTTTATAAAATGGTTATTTTGACCTTGTATGCTTTTCATCAATACGATCGTAAATTTCTTCTATTCGTTCTTGATTGCTGTAAATCTCATATTTGTTCCGCTCAATCAAAATGTCTAATGTGATATCCAAATGTTTTCTGTATTTTTTTCGTTTTTTCTTTTTCTCCATCTTCAGCTTCCCTCCTGATTAAAATAAAAAAAGGCCCTTCACTCATGCCTGAGTGAACGAGCCTTCGGTTGACCGATCAGCGATTCTTGTTGGTATTTTCAGTATGCTTATGTTAATACATACTATTCCGACATGTCAACTATATTTATTGTTTTTTCAGATTTATCTAAAAAATGATTGACCAGGCAGTAAACAAGATTTATAGTCTTATTAAATATTTCTTATTAAAGTAGTTGGTTTTATCTAACAAAAGGAGGATACACACATGTCAGAAGAACTTCAATTTCGTTTAGAAACAAAAGCAATACACGCAGGTCAAGAACTGGATTCAGCCACCTATTCAAGAGCTGTACCTATTTACCAAACAAGCTCTTTCGGTTTTAGAGATAGTGAGCATGCGGCGAATTTATTCGGACTTCAGGAACCCGGTAATATTTATTCACGTATTATGAACCCGACAAATGATGTGTTTGAAAAACGGATCGCTGAGCTTGAAGGTGGAATTGGTGCACTTGCTGTCTCCTCAGGACAAGCAGCGACCACTTACTCCATTTTAAACATTGCAGGAGCTGGTGACGAAATCGTATCCTCCAGCAGTCTGTATGGCGGCACATATAATTTATTTGCGCATACCTTGAAAAAGCTTGGAATAACAGTAAAGTTTGTGGATTCCTCAAACCTTGAAGAACTTGAAGCAGCCATTACAGATAAAACAAAAGCAGTGTATGCAGAGAGCATCGGAAATCCAAAAGGCGACATTTTACATATTGAAGCCGTATCAGCCATTGCACACAAGCACCACATCCCTCTAATTGTGGATAACACACTTGCCAGCCCTTATTTGTTAAGACCGATTGAATTTGGCGCAGACATTGTCGTCCATTCAGCGACGAAATTCATCGGCGGCCACGGCACATCTATTGGCGGAGTCATCGTCGACAGCGGCAAGTTTCCTTGGGGTGATAGCGATAAGTTCAAAGGCCTGACTGAACCAGACCCAAGCTATCATGGCCTGACGTATACGGAAGCGATTGGTGAAGCGGCTTATATCACAAAAGCACGTGTACAGCTCTTACGTGATCTAGGGGCGGCTTTATCACCATTCAACTCATTTTTACTCTTGCAAGGCTTAGAAACCTTGCATCTACGTCTTGAACGCCACAGTGAAAATGCATTGAAGACAGCACAATTTTTACAAGATCATCCTCTTGTAGAATGGGTCAGCTATCCAGGTCTTGAAGGCCATGAATCCTTTGAGCTGGCTCAAACTTATTTACCAAAAGGACAAGGTGCCATCCTCACATTCGGCATTAAAGGTGGCAAAGACGCAGGAAAAAAACTCATTGATTCGGTTCAGCTTTTCTCACATCTTGCAAACGTAGGCGACTCTAAGTCACTCATCATCCACCCTGCCAGCACAACGCATCAGCAATTAAGTGAAGCAGAGCAAAAAGCCACAGGGGTGACACCAGAACTTATTCGTTTATCTGTTGGAACAGAAGCGATTGAAGATATTCTGGCAGATCTAGAACAGGCAATTTCAAAAAGCCAGTCTTAACCAAACAAAAAAAGCACACGCCTGTGTGCTTTCATCGTGTAGACAAACCCTCGCATTCTTTGTCAGTCCTGCGTGCTGGTGCTCACGAATGTCAAATTCGCTCCGCGCCAGTACTCGTCCTTCCTAGACTGCAAAGGTTTTCTATCACGCTGGGCTGAAAAGAAGACAAAGGGATAAAATAAAGTTCATTTTATCCCTTTGTCAACAATCTGAAAGCACACGCCTGTGTGCTTTTTCTTATTGATTAGTGATTGATTAATCGAATATCTTGGAAGGGATAAAACACGAATGATGTTGTCCCTTGAATGTCACTCTTTGTAAAAAGACCTAAACCGTTGCGACTGTCCATTGAGTTTTGGCGATTGTCACCCATGACAAAGTACTTTCCTTTAGGGACTGTAAGAGGACCAAAATCAGGTGTCAACAAGGTGCCATCTGCGGCAGCTTTCTTTTTGTTTGATGCTAAATAAGGCTCCGCCACTTTTTGACCGTTCACATATAGCTGGTCATTTTTCATTTCGATTTTATCACCAGGTAAACCAATCAATCGTTTCACATAGTGAGTACTGCGGTCTTCCCCATCAAGAACAATGATCTGTCCGCGTTTATAATCGCCGAAGTAATCGACTGTTTTATTCACAAACACCCGCTCTGTATTATGCAGTGTCGGTTCCATAGAAGTCCCCTTCACAATATACGGTGCGAATAAAAAGTTACGAATGATAAAAACAGCAATAAATGCGATTAAGATGGCTTTGATCCAGCCCCATAATTCTGATTTCTTTTTTTGTGTTTTTGTATTTGTTGTCATAAGCTCCTCCTGAAATCCCCTAGGACAAAATGAGTTATCGCCAGCTGATCGCTGACGCCACGCTTGTTTCTCCCTAAATATAAACATATTTTGCCAACAAATCAAGCTGTAAGAGAGAAAAAGGCAAGCACCTTTCTGTGCTTGCCCAAAACTCAGTTAGTTAGCAGAAGAATCCGCTTCTGTCTCTTTGTTTGTTTTACCATAGAAATAATCAGATGGATTCACTGGTTTAAAATCAGATAGCTTATGGAATCGAAGAAGATCCCTGTACAGTACTTTATCTGACAGGCTTAACTGATTATCAACACGGGCTTTAATCGCTTCTGTCTTTTTGTTTTGTTTCACCACTTTACCCGTTTTTGTATCGTAGACCGTATTATCTACAAGGGTATATTTTGGTGTCACATAGTTTCCGTTACGGAATGCAACAGTTTGATCGTGCTTCTTAGAGAATAAATCTGTTCCAAAATTCACGTACTCATTTGAATCAATACCTTGTAAGTGAAGAAGCGTTGGCATCACGTCTACTTCACCGCCATACGTATGATTCACGCCGCCTTGTTTCCCAGGGATACGAATCATGAGCGGTACACGCTGATTTTGTGCATTTTGATATGGCGTAATTTCTTTCCCTTGAATCTCACTCATTGCACGGTTATGGTTCTCAGAAATTCCATTATGGTCACCATATAATAGAATCACTGAGTCTTTATACAGACCCGATTTTTTCAAGTCCTTAAAGAATTGTTCTAATGACTCATCCAAATATCTCGCTGTTTGGAAATAATTATCCACTGTTTTATCGCCAGTTGTTGCCTTAGCGATTGTCGCATCTTTCTCATCTAAATTAAATGGATAATGGTTGGTCAATGTCATTAAGTGTGCATAAAATGGCTTTTTCATTGATTCTAACATTGGGATTGATTCTTTAAAGAACGGCTTATCCTTCAGACCCATGTTCACAAGGTTTTCTTCATCCATGTTGTAATATGAAGCATCGAAGAATTGATCATACCCCATGTGCTTATAAATTGTGTCACGGTTCCAGAAAGATTTATAGTCTCCGTGAAGCACTGCGCTCGTATAGCCTGATTTTTGATTTAGGATAGCAGGAAGTGATTGGAAGGTATTTTCACCTTTTGTCACAAACGCTGCTCCCTCTGGCAAGCCGAACATGCTATTATCCATCATGAGCTCAGCATCAGAAGTCTTCCCTTGACCAGTCTGGTGGAAGAAGTTATCAAAATACGTAAAATCTTCTTTTCCATGAGCTAGTTTGTTTAAAAACGGCGTCACTTCTTCTCCATTTAACTTGTAGTCAATTAAAAATGACTGGAAGCTTTCTAAATGGATTTTGATGATGTTTTTCCCTTTTGCTTGACCAAAGTATTCTGCATTTGGTTTCGCATAGTGAGAGGTCGTATAGTTCACGACATCCGTTAAATCATCACTACTCGCATTTGCTACCTGCGTTGCATTTTGTGCGGTTTGCACGCCGTCATAAATCGCATAGTTATAAACACCTAAATATTTCACAATGTACTTATGATCAAATGTTCTCGTCAATAATTCTGGACGATCTTTTTCAGCTAAGTGTAGGTTAACGAAGAATAGTCCAACACCTGCAGCCACAATCAGCAGTGCGAAAGTTTTTTTCATTTGGAACTTCTTCACTTCTGGTCTCCAAATGACAATGGCAATTAAAATGATGATATCAAGGAAGTACAAAAGGTCATGCGGCTTAATACTTGCTAAAACACCACCGGTCATACCTCCCCCAAGATTACCGGCTTGTTTCATTGTCGGGAATGTTAAAAAATCATCAAAGAAACGATAGTACGCTACATTCGCATATAAAAGTGCGGTCATAATAAAATCAATGACAATTAAAACAATGGCCGATTTACGCCCCTTCAAAAAGAGAGCCAGTCCCAAAAACACAATGGCTGAACTAAATGGATTTAATAAGAGAAGACCCTCTTGAAAAGATCCCTTCACTCCTAAATTAAAGTCCATTTTGTAGGCTGTGTACGATTTTGCCCAAAATAAAAGGACAGCCAAAACAAAAAAGCTATATTTGTTCGCAAATATTTTTTTCATAAAACCTCTTCTTTCTTATTTTCGATCTGATATAAATGAAATCATAAAAAATTTACATTGATTTTGCAAATGTAAATCTTCTGCACCAAGCATTCCGATGCTCTTTTCTCCGCAGGTTACATGTGCTCCTTTAATATAACGAATAAGAAGCATCATAAGTTTCAAAAAAAATACGAGTAAATAAAAGGAAAAATATCCATTTACATTAAATTTACTGCCTCTACATGTTTCAGAGAATGATGAAGGTTTTGTAAATCACTCAGTACTACTTTACTTTTTTCATCTAATCGTGTCAAAGTAATTATAAAGAAAAGGAAGAATCACCTAGGCTTTTCGACTCACTTAGCCAAATTTATACAAAATCCGAACCGATTTGCTTTTTTATTGTGACTCAACCTCCTACAATCCATGTATCCTCTCTGCTGCCACATACCTAAAAAACAGTTTTAAATAAAAAAAGCTTGATTTCCCCTGCCAATGTACGGTGTGATAAAGGTATAGCTCCATCAAATAAATCAAGCTGGGGGACATCCTATGAAATCAAACAAACAAATCAACATATTTGAACAAAGATTCTCAGAAGAAGTGATAGACATCATGGCTGTTACAGGACCTTCTGGAGTCGGCGCAGGAAAAGCAGGAAAAGAGACTCTTTGGACTGCTTCAATCCCGCTCATTGCATGGAAGGAAAAAGACCGCATCATAACCGAAAAAGTGAGACTGTGCTGGTTAACAGATGAAAAGGGATTACGAGAAAAACAAGCGCAAT
Organism: Bacillus sp. JUb11; assembly: GCF_024807925.1. NCBI lineage: Bacteria > Bacillati > Bacillota > Bacilli > Caryophanales > Bacillaceae > Bacillus > Bacillus sp. JUb11. The sequence goes on from NZ_JANUEZ010000011.1 coordinate 77,011, forward strand.
TACATAAAGAATCTATCGTCACACTTCAAGTACGTAAAGGTGAAGGTGAATTTATGCTCGTTTCACTTGTTGATACAGATACTGAAGATAAAGAACTTCAAGAAATATTAGAAGAAGCTCAACAACCTATCTTTTACCATGATGACAAGCTGGGTACCTTTGAATTAGTGAAAGGACTAGACTTATTTGAAACAACCATCAAGTGGGGCAATGAGGAGTGCCTTCTTTACTTCAATCTTGAAGAAGAGGAAGAAATGAATGACTCTCTGAAAACGGCTAGACAACTCGTAGAAGAGCAGACAACATGGGATGCCTCCATGAAGTCATATGCAGCAAATCAGCTGATTGAACTAGCAAAAGATTGGCAGGAACAAGACGACTCCGCTGAACATTCAGAAGAGATCACACCGGATCAATTTATCAGCCGCATCTCTCTTGAAAGCCTCCATGCTTATCCAAATGGAGAATTCGAAGCCTACTATCATGACGGAGATTTATTTTGGGGACATGTCATCATTGTCTCTGGCAATATGAATGGAACGTTTCAAGATGCACACATTGCTGGCTAAAGAATGGGGGATGGATAAATGAAGATCAAAGCTTTTGACGAATTAAATCAACTAGGAAAAACACCTATTGTAGCCAAAATAGGCGGATTTCGTCCTGATCCATCTAAGTACAGCTGGTTTGCTGGCCATTTTTTCATCCAACGTGATAAAGGGTGGCCGGCAGATCAAGATGGAGCTATGATTCCCATTTTACAAATGTATTTACCCGAAGTACCAGGGGGAATGAACGGCTTTGATGAATGTAAGATGATTCAAATTTTCATCAACAAGAAAACCCTTCCGATTGATATCGCCAAAAACGGTGAGGGCTGGAAACTCATTGAATATTCATCAATGGAAGGATTAGAAATCGCTGAGACCCCTGAAGACGTGAAAGGAATTAAACCTTTCCAGATAGAGTGGCTCGAAGGGGAACAACCGGATTATCCATGCTGGGAGGAAGCTTGGTCATACGTTGACTTATCAGAGGTTAATGAAAGTGAAGAAGCAACAGATCATTTCTTCGAGCATTACTCAAACTACTCGTTCACAAAAATCGGTGGATACGGGGCTTACATCCAATCTCCTCCCCACCAGATGTCAGGAGAATTCATGCTGCAAATCGCCTCAGAAGAAAAACCTCGGTTCATGATTGGTGATAACGGCACGATGTATTTCTATTACGACAAACACAATAAAGAATGGTTCATGCACTGGGATTGTTTTTAAAACCAATTGTATGGAACCATTCCCCTTTCTAAACGTAATAAACGATATGAAGGGGGCCGGTAATATGGGATTCATTTTAGACATCTTCAATCTTGCTCTGTATATCCCTTTTTTACAGGTAGATGAAGATGATATATCACGAAATGCAGCACAGCTAAAAAAATACAGCTGGTTTCAAGCGTTATTAAATGATCAAACGAGCAGAGAGCTGATCATTTATGATCAAGGAGTCCGCCGTGTAATTGGTCAATTTAAGACGAGTAAACTCCATAAGAAACCATACAACATCAAATGCGAACGAAAGGTACAACAAGCCATACACCGTGCCATGTCAAAACATGGAAAGAGCCGCACTTAGCTGTGGCTCTTTTCGTACAAATGTAATAAATCCTTTTGAAGAAAACAATTGACGCTCGGACAACTCTCCCCGTATATTATGTATAAATCCATCTTTTTTTAGAAAAGGGGGCCTCACATGCGCTTGTTTAAGAACTGGAGAAAAAAGCAGCACAAACAGCCGATTACTTCAGATACGCAAGAAGACAGCATCCCAATTAATTTTTCCACCCTTCCCTTTGGCACAGACACCATAGATGATTTTTTGTTCAACTTAGACCTAACCTCAAAACTGATAGATCCATACAAAGAAGCAGACACGAACAAATAGAACCTAAACTTTCGTGAACCCTCATCCAATATTGGATGATTTTTTTATACTTAGAGGAAGGTGTCCCCCTATGAAGACATATTATTTCGTCAGACACTGTCAAGCAGATGGACAATCCGAGGATGCGTCTTTAACGCCTCAAGGCATCACACAATCGCATGAACTCGCACAGTTTTTTTCCGGCATTCAGCTCAACCACATCATCTCAAGTCCTTATAAACGAGCGATTCAAACCGTTGAGCCCCTTGCTCATGCCAAACAGATCAAGGTACAAATGGATAAGCGTCTCTCTGAACGTAGGTTAAGCAGTCAACCAATGAAGGATTGGTATGAAAAACTAAAGCTCAGTTTTTCGGACTTGCATATGACCTGTGAAGGCGGAGAATCGAGCCAAGAAGCGATGAATCGTATTGTAGAGGCACTCTATGAACAAATAAAATTAGGAAGAGATCATACTTTATTCGCCACTCATGGCAATATTATGAGCCTGCTTCTAAAACACGCCGATCCTGCAATTGGATTCAAGGAGTGGGAACAACTAAGCAATCCAGATGTCTACATCCTGAAATATTTTAAACCAGACCATGTAGAAATAGAAAGAATATGGCATAAATAAAAAAGGCAGGGTTGATCCCTGCCTTTTTCTTATGAAAAACAACTATTGGTGATAGTAAAATGTCTGTACCCACTCATAGGGCTTCTTACGATCCGCACACCATTTCACAAAACCTCTTGTCTCCGTCTGCTGAAATTCCTTCCAGTCCGATAAAAGCTGGTTATAGTAGACTGCTAGTTTTTCAACATTGCTTTGAACATTTTTATCTTCGATCAGTTTCATGACATCTTGAATCCCTTGAATTCGCTCATGATCTTTCTCATAGGTGCTTAAATAAAGATCTTCATGTATATGATGAAACGAATACCACAAAGCCGAGAAATAGGTTTCGCAAATTTGAACAATCACTCGCTGCTCTTTGCTGCCTCCCATCTCTAGTGCCTTCAATAAATAGGGCAGCCCTTCCCCCTGATGCACAAACAAGCCTTGCCAGCGATACAGTCTCACATCCATTGGATCAATATTTTCCCACTCTCGAAGAACAGGGTGGATCACCCCATGTACCAATGGATACACAAGCAAATGATGACCATCCTCAAAACGTTCAATGTAATCAAACAGCCAAGCAACAAATGAACGCCGTGCTGCAAATTCATTCTTATTCATCTCTTCAACAAAAGACTGAAGAACCTTTAACGCATCTTTACGCAGACCCTGTTCTTTCCTTACACAGTACTGTCTAAAAAGCGGATAATCATGTGATCGCTCATCTTCAATAATAGTCTGTAATATCGTCTTCGTTTGCAAAATAACAACTCCGCCTCTTTACATTCATTCTATTGAACTATTATAACCAATTGTAACATCCACATGAAACTAGTAAAAAGATGAGTTGTCCTTTTTCTTTTATAAAACCCTTGTCATCCTCAAATCCATTCTTTTCTGTGTTCATGAATGAATTGTATGTCTTTTTGATAATGTTCAAGGTGCCCCTCATGAATCATTTTTTGAAAGGCTCTATCCCCTTCATTCGCTTTTCGCTTCATGTATTGACATAAACCTTCTAAACGCAGCAACACCATGTCCACATAATCTTCTGGTATTTCCTCACCATAAGCTTCAAAAAACAGTTTGACTCTATACTTTAAATGGGCTGCATGCTCTAATGAATGATAATTTACGACCTCCCCTGTTTCAGTACGAAAAAACCTACTGAGAGGGACACAAGTATAGAGAGTATATGCAATATCCCAAAGCCTTGGACCAGGGGCGGCTACATCAAAATCAATGATTCCCACTGGCTTTTGATCTTTGAAAATGATGTTGTACATCGCAAAATCATTATGGCACACAACCTCTATGTTGTTAGGCGTATTGTCCATTCGTTCCCAGTCGTCTGAAATGGGAAAATCACTAACAGCATCATGATACAGTCTAAGCATTCTCGCTATTTCTTTTAAAGCATTGTGAGAGCACATGTATTTTTTTAAGGGATCATGACCGGCTACACCTTCAATGAAGGACAAGATCTCTCTACCTTTTTCATCAACCCCTAAAAACTTTGGAGCATAGGAGAAATTCTTTTTTTCTAAATGCTTTAGCAGCTTTTGTATATTCATATTATCTGACTTTACCTCTCTGCGAACCGTATCTCCCGAACGATATACGTTCGAGACATTTCCACCTGTCAATAACTCTTCATGATCTTTTTGTTTTTTCATAAATTCTCCCCCCAAAACTGGGTCACAATGATGATGCCAGCTAAAGATGTGTATGTACCCACAAATATTCATTTAGTTACACAAAGGTAGTTTATTGTTTTATGTGAATGCGCTACTCCATTTTGTTTCCTTATATGGTTAAATGTATCGTACCAAATGTTGCAAATCATCTAAAGTTTATTCTGTTAAAAGTAGTACATGCTCATTCTCTTCTAATAGGATTCTATTTTCATCTAAATAACTCATTTAAACCACAAAAAAACGTTTCACCACGAGGGTGAAACGTTAGGTTCATGGTAAAAACCAATCATGAAACTTTTAATTAATACCGGTGGTCGGGGTCGAAATAGGTTAATTAGTATTGATATTACAAGGTTTTATTCGGTTAAAGTGTAAAACTTGTGTAAAAGGATTTTTATTTATAAATATTAAAAGAGCATGATTGTTTTCTACTTTCGTTAAATATTTATCATAGCGTTAACAAAAATGTCATAACTTGACTTTTTATGAACATTTCTACATATCAAATATTATCCATGGCTTAATTGTGTTGACGAGCACTGACAACAGTGCAGTGGATGTACGGTAATTCTAAAGCTTATTTTGACCTTGTAAAAGAGCATATTTTGGAAGTTATCGCCTCAAAATCTTGCTGACCATAATCATCAGATATAACAATTTCTCTTTTCCCATTTAGTATGTCCAAATCAAATAGCTCCGGAAATTTTGAATATGTAGATATACGTTTAAATTTTCTAACTATTTATTTATCTTACTTCTCCTTACCTTCCTCCTTTTTGTACTTTTGATTTGTTTTTTGATACCCTTTATTAAAAAGGCACATCAAGCAATAAACTTTTATATGACGGTGGTGTGATCCAAATGGCTGACAGGATCTCGAAAGAAAATAGAACAAAAAACATGCAGGCAATTAAGTCTGTTTCAAAATTGGAAGATAAAATAACGAAGCAATTATGGAGCAAGAGTATAAGGTTCAGAAGAAATGTAAAAGACCTCAAAGGTAAACCAGACATTGCCATCAAAAAATATAAAGTCGTCATTTTTATTGATAGCTACTTCTGGCACGCTTGCCCCATACACGGAAACATACCGAAAAGCAATATGGATTACTAGGAAAAATTGGAACGGAACGTTAAAAGGGATAAGGAAGTAACCGCCTACTATCTGGATAAAGGTTGGCAAATAAAAAGAATATGGGAGCATCAGGTGAAAGAAGATTTTAACCAGTCAATCAATGATATTATTTCCTTCATTGATAATTTAAAAATATCACACCCTAATATGATTGATGTTAAAATAACAGGAGAAAACAAGAAAAAGTGAGGATTCTTATAAAAAAAGTGGAAACAATCGGAACGGTACAGGACCTGGCAATAGTTATTCAGGAATTATATCAGCATATGGAAGTTGTCGTTACCGGTTCCAGCGCAGAAGAATTAGGCGAATATGTAGTAAAAGCATTAAAGGATTTTAAAGTGGCACATACGGAAAAATTGGCAGATGAAGGACATTACATTAAAATCTATGACTAACAAAAAAGGAGATCAATTTCGATCTCCTTTTTTTAAGTTTCTGGCTTTGTTGATTGTTTGTCCAAAAATCATATGGCTGGGAATTTTAAACCTTTCCGCACTCAAGGCATTCAACGTCGCAAAGCCACTGGTAGCTGATTTTGTCTTTTAACCTTTAGAGTATTCTTCTATAAGTGGCATTCTTTACAGAACATGCTTTTGCTCCTTTATGCCTTTGTTTCTTCCAACTCGAGTTCAGTCTGACCTTCCGGCGCTTCTTTTTTATTTTTGATTTTGCCGGAACGCCTCTTCTTTTTGTTTTCCCCTGATGCCAGCATCTCCTGAATATGTTCTTCGTCCCATTTGGCATCTTCCGTTTCGTATGGAACTTTTGCGAACGTTTTTAAAATGGCTTCCACAATCACTTTCGCTCCCTTTGGAGGAACCGCCATGCCGATTTGCCTTCTGACACTTTCTTTTACACCGATGAATTCGAACCAGTCCGGGAAAGTCTGGAGACGCGCCCTCTCTCGATTCGTTTATGCTCTTGGCTCGTCGTAATGGTACATATGTGTTCCGCCTCCGCCGCTTCCTGTAACAGTATATGCTGGTTCCTCAGGGTGTAAACGTCTGTAAATGTTACTCATTTTCGCGCCCTTCACATTTAGCCGCAATTCCGGGGAGAGGTAATCTACCCAGCAGTTATCCCCTGGAAGGATTTCATCCAGCATTTTCACAACCTTAGGGTGATGGTTTGTGAATTCATGATTAAGGGCATCCTTTTCAATCGGCTCACTTTCCAATGCTTCTTTTGCTATCATCCATTGTTCCTTGTTTTTAAAAGGAGCATTTGGAACCAGAAATCTCAGCCCTAAATCTTTTCGAATGCCGACGATTATAATGCGGTGACGCGCTTGCGGCACGCCATACTCCTCAAAGCGGTACTTATGAGGCGTAATATTAAAGCCGAACTCTCCTGCTTCTTCCATTGCTTTTAAGATTTGGACGAATGCTTTTCCTTCATTGGCGCCTTCTAATCCGCCTACATTTTCGTCTACAAACACACTTGGCTGATGGTGATTCAATAACTTTATTCCGTACCTGTATAGTCCGCCATATTTACCATCAAGTCCCTTGGTTTCGCCCACTAAACTGAAATCGTTGCATGGGAATCCGAACGCGAAGAAATCGATGGGCGGAAGGGATTTAATATCAAGTTCTTTTACGTCCCCATGCTTTACAGTTACAGTATCCTCATCATTACCAACGATATTAAGGCGGAAAGTTTTGCATGTATCTTCATGAAAATCATTCGCCCATGCATGTACTACTTTATATTCTTCTCCGTTTTCGTCTAAAACAACTTGTCCATTTTCATCTAATACAACTGCTTCTTTTGCTCCGAGCGATAATCCGCCCGGACCGCAGAACAGTTCTCCTTTTCGAAAATCATTCTATAACTCTCCTACGTTTGTAGTATTTGTCGTAAATATTATTATACACTACCTACTCTATCAAAAAAAGTTTCTGATACAAAGGAATGGATTCCCATTTTAATAGATGACATGCTAACCAAATTTAATTATTATTAAATTAATAGTGTAATTTAATAGAATTGGGGGAAATAAAATGTACCTTATCAATAATTTGGAAGAGCGTGTTTTTCGCGTTCCTTACGAACGGGGCTACCGTAAACTGCGAATCCTCTCCGGGTATGCATCCAGCGCTTTTTTGTATCACATTTTGAACAGATACCCTGAGATTGAAATTGAACTTATTATCGGAATGAGCAAACAAGATGGAATTAGACGTTGGGATCATGAACGCTATCAGCAAATCATGAACGAAAATCCTCGGATTAGCATCAGTTATAAAACAAGCCTGCCTCCTGTTCACAATAAAATCTACCATTGGCATAATGGAGGCTTATTTCAGGACTCCATGACATACGTCGGCTCGGCGAACTTCTCTTGGGGAGGATTCAGAGACCAAACGGAACTTATTGTAGAAGCGAATCATGACAATATTGAAGAAGTGTTTGATGTTCCCGATTGCCTAAGCTGCACCGACCCGACAATTGAACAACATATCAGATTCCATGATATGTTTATCAGGCGGACAATAAGAAATCATGAAAGAATTGTTACCATTCAGCAGAAAACTTACGGATCGGACCGAAGGGATTACCGTCATCTGCATCATCTGCCGTATGTGGATCTACCTCTACTTCTGAATAACGATACTGCCATCCATGAAAGAAGCGGGCTTAACTGGGGGCAACGCGAAGGAAGAGAACGGAATCAGGCGTACATTCCCGTTTCATCCACAATTCACGCCGCAGACCCTGACTTCTTCCCTCCGCTTGAGCAGGAGTTTACTATAGTTACAGATGATGGAGAGCGGCTGATGTGCGTTATGGCTCAGGCCAACCGAAAAGCCATACATACCCATGAAAACAACAGCCTCATGGGAAGGTATTTCCGTAACCGGATTGGTGTTCCTTTCGGCGGGAGAGTAGACGCACAGGATGTCATCGCTTACGGAAGAACAAGTGTGAGAGTCTATAAAATTGATAATGAAACCTATTTCATGGATTTTGGAGTGTAAAGAAAGACGAGTATTGGCGCGTATGCCATTACTATGACTGGCTGGCGTTTACGGTGGGCAGATTGGCGTTGCTTTGTTCTCCGGAACAGCGATTAAGTATTAGTATAATAATTCTTTTCCCGGTATTTACATCAACTTTATATGCAAAAAACTAACCTTAACATATATGTGTTACAGTTATTTTTGAGACCTCATATTCTCAGTATATAGGAGGATTATCGTCACTTTTCACTAATTATTTGGGTGGGTTTTTCTTTCGAACCGGAATGAAAAAAAACAACTTACCACCAAAGTAAGTGTGAATGATAAACTCCCTTTGTTTAATAACCGGAAAAAGTGGTCTGTTTGATTTTTCACCCACTCCTTACTCGAATTAATTTTAAAAGCGCCTCTGAAGAGGCGCTTTCTGAATTGAGTTATCTTGGCAAAACCTTCTTTGCTTTCTCTGGAGCGTTGAAATTACGTCCTTGATGTTCATTTTAAAAAAACATCACTATTTCTATTGGAATTCCTTCAAGTCGATAACTGCCCCATTCAAACCATCTAAATCTAATGTATAAACGAGTCCGCTAATATGTTTTGGCAACTGTTCATCTTTAAAACTTTCTGGTACGATTTTTGGGAAGCTTTCATCGACTTCATATTTCTTTACTTCGAGCAGGCGATATGATTTTCTTCGAACCTCACTGCCAAGTGGATATTTTAGCTTTTCAAGTGCACGTTCTATTTCCGATTTTTCTACTCCCAATTCTACTAATTTTGTTACCATATCCTGAATTGAAATGCCGTGTACATCTGGCTCAAAACGATAAAATAACAAATATTTTGCTTTTAGCTGGTATTGACTATTAATTGTAATTTTTGAACCATATCGTGCTACAGTCGATTTCACCTCATAACTACCATCATTACAATTAAAATCAATAGAACCACCAAATGGTCCAACCCAAGAAACGTCCCTTTCTTCTTTAAGCAAATGATAATAACTTAGCATTTCTGCTATTACACTATAGGTTGCCTTTTCAATATTGGCATTGCCCATCAGTTCTTTCATCGAATGCCACCATGAGATTGGATTCTGTTTGATTTCTTGATAGGATTCTGCATAGAGTATCTTCTCTAAAAAGCCGGAACAAATAATTGCAAAATCATCGTATAACTTCGGATGATCAGATAGCAACATTAATAAATGCCGTTCTTCACCGCCAACTACAATTTCCTTCGTATAATAAGATATGCTGGCAAACCGCTCATTTACATATTTATCTGTCGGGATTTCAATTGCAACACCTTGCATCCCATCAATTTTTATAATCCAATAATAAAGCTCTTTGAACGCAATGGAACGTTTTGCAGATATTCGAAAATAAGCGAACCTATCTCTAATTTTTTGTAATGTTTCCATATACCGGACTCTTTTCTCCAATTGTGCAAAAATCATTAAAAAAATAATTATACAAATCTGTTACGTATGTTTCTATGCCACCTTCTACTAAATTAGGTTCAATCATATTTAACCTTGCGGTGTTTAATTTCAACACACGACGAAATAATTGTGGAACTTTGCTACTAGCATGTATTTTATACTGACGCATAATTTCGCGTGTCAGTTCCAAACGATAACCGCCGATGCCTGAACGGTCGAGTAGCTGTAGGATTTCATCCGACGAATTATCTTTTAATGTATCGAGCGTTTCTTCCTCTGTTCCTTGCCAAGAAAGATGAATATACCACCAAATACCTTTCAGCCAAATACGACGTGTTCCTTTAAAAAAACGTTGATCATTCATCCCATAACGTTCGTATACTAAGTCCGGAAATACTTCTAACGATAAATAACGCCATATCTCATCTTGAGCCGCTAATCTCTCATTAAAGCGGTAATATTTTTTTAGTACATGGTACAATAACAATCCCATATGCAAATCAAATGCATAAGAATTAATTTTCTTCATTCCATCCATTAAAAATGTTTTTTTTTCATTCATCATGATTTCACGCAGATGATCAAAAGGCGCTTTGACTTGTCGTGGTGCACAGTTTTCCGGTTCGGACATAATTTGCTGAAACTTAAATTTTGCTTGTGCTTTTGTATATACCACACTTTCCCACACTACATTTCACCTGTCTTTACTCTTGTCTCTAAATCTTTGCGAAGAGACATCGCAAGTTTTTCTGGCGTATCGAAATCCCAATTCAGAGTTGTTTTAAAATAATGCATGACTTGCCCAATAGAACCTTCTTCGCAGTTTCTCCCGTCTTGAATATCGTGCCAATCTGGACATTCCATCAAGTTTTGCAATATAAGCTGAAGGGCGCTTGCTAAAAACTCCACATATAATGTTTGATCGAGCTTCGTTTTCGGGTTTTGAATCGACGGGAATGCGACATGTGCTTTATTTAAATAAATCGCGATATATTCTTTGTCAAACGGTTCAACTAAAGGCTCGGTATAATTGAAGTCGACATACCATAAAGGTTTATCCGGTTCATTTACAAGCACAATCGGGAATGTCGAACCAGATCCATCTAAAATAATAGCCCATTCTACTAACTTCCCTAAGATCGTACCTGGTAGTTGTGATTGTCCATGCATTCCATTGCGGCTCGCTTTTTTTAAATAAATGACAATTGAAATATATACTTCGCCAAATAATTTATCGTTTGGGAAATAATAATCAATAGGTATAATCAAACCATTCGGCGTTGTACTTGTAATGGTTCCAACCGGGATAACACCGCGCTGAGAAGATTGCTTTGACAGCCATTGCATCGCAATCCCTAACTCGGCATCACTATTTATCAATTGTGTTGGTCCAAACAAACTGGATGGACATCCTAGTTTTAAATTGCCTGAGAGCCCAAAACCATTTTCTACATAGTCCCAGCTATCATCTTCATTACTCAACAATGTTTTATATTCATAGTCTTCAGTTTGATTGAGGACATATTCTCTACCATCTTCACCCCTGTAAAAGAACTGGAAATCTATCGAGACATCTAACAATTCTTCCATAGCCTCATCATAAAGTCGATGCATGCTAATCTTATTAGCCATTGTCTACACTTCCTTCTGGCTTCATCAACATTTCGACTTGCACATGAGGGTCAGTACAAGTGAATACTAATATACCTGAACATTCAACTGGCACTTCGCTTTTCTCAATACGTATAGCATGCAACACTTTGCTGTCACTTTTTTGAGCAGAGGATCTCCCAAATAGACCCATAGTATTTGGGAAAGAATAGTACGTAATTTGTGCAGGGAATGGTGTCCCTACACTATCTACTGATTCCCAATCCATTGCTGAGATTTTCCCACCTTCGGAAGCAATATATAACTCTATTGTAAAAGCAGCAACATTTTTTGCTAGTTTCAATTGAAAATGAACTTCTAAAGTACCAGTTTCTAAATATTTTTGTGATACAATCGTAAAACTATTGCCACGATTACCTCTAATAGTGGGGGACTTCGGACCGCCCGCTCGATTACGACTGGAAGCACGACGTCCAAATCCGGTCGGCGGTAATAGCATCTTTCCAACATTGCGTGCTAGTTTATTAAGAGATTGCTTTTCTTTCACTTCTTTTTTATTTTCAAATGACGCTTTGATTTTACGGCGAGCTTGTGCTCGAATTTTCTCAACAATATCAAACGGTTTACTTTTTATAATAAGGTCTGTCCAAGTGGTGTGATCTGCCATCTCACTTTTTCGTAAATAGCCCTCTAAATCTACGACATCATTTTCTGGATTCAGTAATTTCGTATTGGAATTTGGCACAAAAATAGCAACTAAATATTCGTTCTCTTCTGTTGCACCCAGTCCTTTACACCATTCGCCATCTGTTTCATAATTCACAATCATTCCCGGTCTTCTTGCATAAGCCATTATTGGAGCATTTTGCTCAACATCCGGATTCTTCTTATTCACACATGTAAATGGACTCGGACCATTTAAAGGTGCTAGCATATCTAGCTCCTTCATCGTGAACTTCCTATACGCTACTCGCCCCGCGTTATTTACTTTATTGTGTTCAAAGTAATTACGAATTTGAATGTCATTGATAAAATAACGATTTGAATTACCACCGAGTACAGCTGCGTTGTACATTAATTGTAACTCAAAGAATACTGGTAAAAAATCGTCCTTTTCTAGCCTCTCTCCATTGACATGCCCGTCTAAATATTTTCCATAATAATATTTTTTATTAGCTAAGCGCGGTGCATACCAACGTTGCATTCCCACTCGTATATAATCGACTACATTTGATTCCCATGGCTTGTTTTCATCTGGATTGATTTCGTGCTTAATTAGTAACTGCTGTTCATCAATAAATGGAATTATGATTTTTGTACCAAGACGGTCGCCCTCAAACGGCTCAATAGATAAGGATTGTAAAATATCTCGAATCAATACTTGATCTGTAATTGGAATAGTATCATATTGATCAGATGATATCCGTTGTCCCCACCAGGCAATTCCGCTCGGGACTTTTCCGGCGGATCTTGGAATAATCGGATCCGGCATTTTCTCGTTTTCTACTAATGTCACAGCTAAACGATGCTCGTAACAACCATTGTCATTTAAAATATGTGTATAGTAAACAACTAAGCCAATGCCTATACGGAAATAAACAGTTTTCCCTAATCCCCAAGACCCGCCAGCACCTGGTGTTTCTTGTGCCATGCTAATCCCATAGATTAGTTTAAAAATATTGCCATTTGGTGAACGTTTAAAGTCTAATGAACCCGTTAATCCGGTTGTATTGGCATCTTCAATATAAATCGCCTTTTGTGGGGAGGCTCCATACTTTTCGATTAATCGATCTGTAATTCCATCCAAATGTTTAGCAAAGTTCGGGACATTGACATCCTTGATGCCAATGTCCACATACACAGAGTCATGCCCTTCTACACGAATACCCGCATCTAAACTATTTTGCACAGCTTCACGGACAAGTAAATCTAAAATCGGTAAATCGTTATTCTGAATAAGTTTTAATAATGAACTGCCGGTTTGGGACATTTTCCCAATCTCTGCAATCTCAATTTGCATTACTCATTTCCTTCTTCCGTTTCAGTCTCACCCATTGGATTCTCAATTCGAATTGACAATTTTGTAGCTAAATTTTTGCCCGAACGATACCCCGGAACAAACAAACTAACACCAATTAAATCTTCTGAAGCATTTAAGTCATAACGTCTATCAGCTTCTTTTGTATTTGGGCTTTGTCTTTTTTCAAATTTTGAATCTTTATCAATACGATATATAAGTAGCTGAGGTGTTAAACCAATACCGGCAACTTTACGTATTTCATTTACAACACTTTTCTTTTGCTGTTTTTGATCAATTTCTTCTAATTGATCTTCAATATGTGCGCGCTTTGCTTTCCCAGCTTGTGTTAACTTAAATTCCTCTGGAATAGAGTCATACATTTCTTTCGTCATATCTGCATATAAATCAGATGGAGTACGTAACACACCAATATTAATTTTTTCGCCAGTAGCCGATCCACGACGACTACGTGTAGCTAGCCCTACACCACGACCACAGACTATCCATTGTTTATGTGTGAGATCATCTAACTTACCACTGCTAGATAAAACGACATTCCAGTTAGTAAAACCGGCTTCCGTTTGTTTCTTTTGATACCATTTAAAAAAGGTTTCAATATTAGAGAATTCACTATTCTGACTAAATGTGAATTTACGGAAAAAGTCATCCATAATTTGTTGGAACGGCACATCTACCCAATAGAGACCCCGATTATTCCGTGTTTCATTTGGCGAACCTAAATAATTTAGAAATTGTTCGGTTACATTGATATTTTGTCTCTGAATAACTGCATCATCATCAAATACAATGGTCTGACTCGATGTCCCAGAGAAGTCCAAATCGATTTCCTCTGCACTTTGCATACGTTTTTTTGCTGTAATTCGCAACCATGATACTTTCGGTGAGTTTTTAATTTTTGGTCCGTATTCATTGGCATCCATACCTTCTAAAATATATGTTTCAATATCCTCACGTAATTCTTCCTCAAGGGTAGCCATAAATCTAAATTTCGCTTCTGTATCCTTTGTTAGCCAAATACGCGGTAACATTTCATAACCTTTACGATAACCAAAGAAACGCCCCATTTGAAGTAACGTATCTGCCTGAGAGGTCGTACGAAGGAAATATGTGCTTACTAACCCCTCAATAGTTAAACCGCGCGATAATGTACTACCACCAATAACAATAAATGCTGGTGCTGGAGCAGGGTAATTTGGTGATTTTGGATCTGGATATACTAAACGTACATGCTCTAAATCTTCCGTTATACCATTATTTGCACAGTTATCGATGCATAAATGTAATCCGTCATGATATTCCAATCGTTTTGTATCTTCTAACACATTGATGTGAGAAGGATATTGACGGATTAAACGTTTTAGCTCTTCTTCAATTTTTTCAAATGGCGGATAATCTTTTACATCCTCTTTATTTGGATAAACTTCAAACTCCATTTCAAAGTCTTCTTTTGTAAGTTTTTTTTGCTCTTGTTCATATAATAATTTACAATTTTCAATAATTTGCGCTTTCGATGTACTTCTGAAATACGAGTTGATTAAATCAGCAAAAATTTGATGATGTATTTGCTTTTGACTCGTATGGACAAGCATACTTATCGGCTTTTTATATTTACGATAACGCATAATGGAAGTAGCTAATAAAAACCAATGGAGTGCATCTTCAAATGATTGTGGTAAATATGATTCCTCTCCTTTATGAATACCACCTACTACTAAATCACGGTCGTTAATGGTAATTTCACGAACAATTGGCAACCCGCGATAATATTCATTATTGTCTAAACCAAAAATTTGTTTGGCACCAAAATATTCTTTCGCCGGATTTAGAACAGCAACAAAATCACGTGGGTATAAGGACTCTTGTGAAGCTTCATTTAAAAAATTAGCATAAGGTGTAGCTGTATAACTGACGTAATTCATACTCAATGGTTTCGAACCATCATTTGCTTGAATATTCACGAGTTCTACAATTGCTTTATTCAATGCTGTTCGTTCCGCCAAGGAATCATTTACATCATTTGTATTTATTCCACCTTGGTCGGATTCATCATCAATAATCAAAATACGCATTTGAGAAAGCTTTTTTCCATCTTCTTTTAACCATTGAATTAAATCATTTAATCGTGTCTTATTTTTCAAGCATACATTTAAGTAACGGTCACGTGACCTTTCATTCAATAAAAGACTGCTGACTTTATGGGAAGAACCCGGCTTTAATGAAAGCTGACTTAAACGTTCCCAAGAAAGATTTCCTGGATTTTTCAAGTCATCCATGAGACGTTCTTCTGTTTGTTTACGCAAATTTTCAATTGTTCCGGATAAAACGATGAATAAATTAAACTCCCAATCAGCTGCCATTGCCATTAATGCAGCCATACTTGCTGTTTTACCTGACTGCACATGACCAATGGTTAAACCTTTTATCGGATTCTCTGTCTCTACCCGGAGCTTTCTTAAAATACTGATTGTTGTATTTTCAACATCTTTTATCGATTCATCAGTCCAACGTTGTTGGATTAACTTGTTCTTATATAATATCCAGCTACTTGCAGCGCTAGTAGGAATCGTCAAATCATTATCTATCCGACGACTTAAAATACGATTATTGGCAATTTTCTCTTCAATCAACTGTTCTCGCTCTTCTGCCTCACGCAAAAAATCTACGATCGCCATCCACATTTGTGCATTCAAATCTTCGGGAATCTGATCGGCTTCTTGTAATAATTCAAGTTTATATTTTAGCCCCTCTACATCATGCTTGCCGTAATATTTAATAAAATTCCAGTCCCGTCCTTTTTTACGCAACCTTTCGACTGCCATTCGATGCTCATCATACTTTGGGGAAGAAAAATCGTTCATAACATTTATCAGGTTCATATCTATTATTATTAACCTCTCTTTCTATTTTTTAAAATCTATTATTTGTTCGGGCATATTTTCAATGATGGCTTCATTGAGTGCCACCAATTCTCCCAGTTTTAAAGGATTTAAAGAGCATCGTTACAGTTATGCCCATTAGGATTTCCCACCTCTATTTCTAATGGGCACTATTTCCCGGTGCAAATATTACGCCCTAGCCATATAATAATAATTTTACTACAATTCTTTAAGAAATTGGTATTCTAGGAGAAAAATCATTTTAATTATTAACCATGTCATGCCTTCAACTTTTTCAGATGATTGTATATTGGAGGAAATTATGAAGTAGATAACCGGATCTGCACTATTTCTCTGTAGTTGAGCGAAATCATTTGCGTTCAGTCTAAATCTTTTCTGCTGGAGTCTCTAAAAAGGAAGAAATGATTAATATCTATCATGATAAAAATGGAACCCCTTTGATAAGGAATTCCAACTAGGTCTTTTATAATTTTAATAGCACTTGCTTCCTTCTTTTTTCAATCGCCATTGTTAGCTCTTCTACCGACAGGGTACTTTCCCTTTTACGATGAATCATACTGTGGCAGTTTGAACATAGAGGAACCAAATCAGTTTCAGGATTAATACTTGTTCCCTCCCGAAGTTCCGAAAGTTGGATTACATGATGGATTTCGATAAAATGGAAAGCCAAATCTCTTCCGTAAAACAAATTAAAGTCAAAACCACATGCTTTGCAAACCGTCCCATGTATTTCGATTGCCTTTGCTCGGTTTTTTAAACTCCTTTCATAACTTACATGTGTTTTGACTCTTTTTGCGCCTTCCTGGTCAGGTATAAAATCATCTTCAATCAAACTTGTCTTGTTCATTTCAGTTGCGTAAGCCCTAGCGCCTACTGCCATACTTTTGGTTGTTGATAAAATAAAAATTGAGGGCTTATCAGCATAAACTTTATAGTCAACTAAAAATACCCTACCATAATAGATAAATGGGGTATGATGTATTTCTCTGTAAAATAAATAAATAGAATCATTCTGGGATCCAGCATTAATAAGCCTTTCATCATTCGTATGGCTTGTTTCTCCTTCCAAATGCAACAAGCCTTCTTCAATAAAGTAATCCTGATACTGAGTATCGGATTTTTGCTTTATTTTAGTTACAAATAAAATAATTATTTTCTGATTTGCTGGTGTAACAATGCCACGGCTTATCGCTTGGCGTTTTTTGTAACCCCATAATGAAGCTAGCGCATCACGATTATATTTTTCGCCTTTTACTAAACTTTCCATATCTATTGACATAGTTCTCCCTCCAAGACATTTCGAAGCTATCTGTTTTTTACAAATTGTTCTGACCATTATTCACAATATTCTTTTTCAATTGGTCAATATGTAAAGGAAAATGTTCCTAATCCTTGTGCAAACTTCTCTATTTTCTTTTGGAGATTTTAATCGCTTATTGTCCTTGCCACCAATAGCCTAAGTGAATGTTATGAAGACATCATTGGTATTTCCAAATCTTTTAAATACCTTAAAATTTTATACAACCATTTAATGGTTGCTTTTCCTATTGATGTACAAGCGGCTTAATTTTGGACTGCTTCATATGGTTGATCACTAAATAACGCTCCAATTGTTTGGATTTTAACATAAATTCATTTAATGATGTTAATAGCTCTGTCTGTCTTCTCCGGAGCCTGTCCAAACCAGGTAAAATTTCATCAGTAAAATATGTAGCTATAAGACTAGGTAAATCTATATTATTTGATTGAATATAAGTAAATTTAAAATTTGATAAAAAACCTTTTATTTCAACAATACTGAGTTCTGTCGTATTTTTTTCCCATTCATTTGAAAAATGTTCTCACTTCTACTTCTGGAATACTTAGTTGTAATAGTATAAATATCCCCAGATTGATTACCGAATTCCACAGTAATTTGGGACTTACTACCGCCTCCGTAAGAACCCTCCGCAATGTGGTATGGAATATCAATTTCATGATTGAACTTATCTTTATCTAAATAAAAGAATAAATCAAGCGCTCTTAAAAAATTTGTTTTTACAATGTTATTAGGACCGCAAACTATTAAAAGTTCCCCGTTTTTACAATCCACTGTAAGGTTGAAAATAGATCTAAAATTAGATATTTTTATTTTAAACTCGGACAACAATAAACACCTACTTTTTAATATTTCTGGTTATAATACCCAAATATATCCTGATCCATTATATCAAATTTAATTTTTTAAAAGATTTACCTATTGACGTGTAGAAATACACAAAAGAAAGTAAACTTGTAAAAACACACTTTGCTTTTGCTAAGGGTCTATTGAATATTGCCCGTGAGGCTATATCTGAGTTCAAAAAAACATTTGACAGACATATGAAATATGATCGATGAAAAAGTAATAGAATAGAAAACTACATACTCCTCCCACAACTACTTTTATTACTCGGATTTTTGAGCTATATCACATATTTTGTTGAAAAATGCGTAAACAAATAGTATTACCGCTGATTTTGCTTTATTAAACATCCTTTGGAAATCCACGTGTTATAATTTTTCAGGACATTGAGAAATCAACGGTTCCTAATCCCTTGATTGTCAAGACTTTTATCGTTTAATTTATTCCCTTATAAAAGCCTTGATTTTATCACGTTCTCTTCGTTTTTATAAAACGATACAAATTCCTTCCCTTACACCTAGTTTAAATGTAATTAGAACTAATATCAGTTTCAGAGAGGACTAATCATTATTGACGCTCAGTGATTGATTAGCCCCCTGACCTAGTTAAGAGAATATAAAGATGATATGATTCCAGTTCTTTTTAATACTCTATCTCTATCCATCGCTCTTAGTATTTCTAGTATTTCTACTTTTTCTAATGTCAATTTATATACCTGCCTTATTAACTTTGCTTCTTTGACTGGTTCCCCAAACTCTATCCTGGTTATTCTTCCATAGTTCACTCCCGTTACTCGAGAGCAATAAATGCTCTTGATAACCCTAACTTTTCTCGCCACTTTAAAAGCTGCTCACCTTCTTCAATCCACTTTTGCCTTGTTCTTTGAACTTGCTCCATTCTTTCTGTCGATTCCGCATCAGAAAATGCTAGTGAAATATTCTTCATTTAATTAGTCCTCCTTCAAATTTTACATACAAAAAACGCCCAGTACGCCAATATATTATCGATAGTCCAACAATGCAGTTGATCTACCTATACTTGACGCCTGAGCGTTTTATCAGAGATCTTGAAGTAAGAATTAATAGAAAACATGAATGGATTAAAGAGAATATACTTTATCCAAAAAAGTTTGGAACATTACTTGATGTGGAATATGGCGGGTTTGTCTATTATCCAAGAACAAAGGGGCAAACATGGTGTTTTCAAGCTACAAAAATGGCTGAGTTTTTGGAGAGGAATTTTCAACAAATATTCAGCAGCTAAAAATTATTCATACAGTGTAATTACAAAATTTAAATAAGACTTGTTAAGATAGGGGTAACCTATTTCGGCTGTCTACCCCTATTTTAAAAGTGAGGGGATAATATGGCTAGCATTCAAAAGAGAGGTAAAACATATCAGTTTACCGTCAGTCGTACTGTAAATGGAAAATCAAAATCTATTCGTAAAGGAGGATTTCGCACAAAGAAAGAAGCTCAAATAGCAGCTGCAGAAATAGAATCAAAACTAAGCTAAGGTTTGCTTCCGCACCTAACTCCAGTTCCAATAGATGAGTATTTTGACAAATGGGTGAATCTTTATAAGACAAATATAAGTGTTACTACTCGTATGCATTATGAATACACATCTAGGGCAATAAGAACATTTTTCGGCAGTAAACCATTGCAGGAAATCACTAGATATGATTATCAGATGTTTATCAATGAATTCGGTTCTAATAAAGCTAAGGAAACCGTTGAAAAGGTCAATACCCATATCCGTGCTTGTGTGAAGGATGCAGTGGATGAACAAATCATACATCGTGACTTTACAAGAAATGCTAAAATAACCTTTACAACGCTTGCTAAAAAACCTGATGAAAAGTACTTACACTAGAAAGAAAGTGAATTGTTGTTAAAAGAGATCTGGAAGCGTCTTGAAAAAGGATTGGGTTATTCCTTACTTTTACTAGGTTTAACATCAGGAATGCGCTTTGGAGAGCTTGTAGGGTTAACGAGAAACGATTTTGATTTTGTTAATAATACAATCAAAATCAATAAAACTTGGGGCTATTTGAAAAGACATCCTGAAGGGTTTGGTCCAACAAAAAATGAGCAATCAAATCGAACAATTAAAATGGATGGCAAGACCATGGGACATTTTAAAGAGCTATTTAAAAGTATTCCTACTAATATTCATCAGTTAGTCTTTTATAGCCCATCTTCCAAATACAAAGTAATCAGCAATACTAATGCAAATAAGCTGTTAAGAAATATATTAACTGATCTTCGGATAGATCCAATTACCATGCACGGATTACGGCATACTCATGCCAGCTTATTGTTGTATAAAAAAGTTTCAATTTATTATGTAAGTGAAAGACTTGGACATGGTGACATTGATACAAAGTTAAGGGCATACACTCACGTCATTAAAGAGTTACGAGAAAAAGACGAGCTTGGAACAATTAATACTTTCGAGAATATGATTGTGTAAAAAATGTGTAAAATGATTTGAAATTCTATCGGTTTCTATCGTATAGTTCAAAAAAATAAAAAGCTCAAAAATCCTTTAAGATAAAGGATTCATGAGCTTTTTTGAATAATTAATCTTAGCATAAATTAATCTAAAAATACCGGTGGCCGGGGTCGAACCGGCACTCCGTGAGGAACACGATTTTGAGTCGTGCGCGTCTGCCAATTCCGCCACACCGGCATGATCATTAAAGAGCGCAACTTATAATAATAAAAAATGGTGCCGAGGGCCGGACTTGAACCGGCACGGTAGTCACCTACCGCAGGATTTTAAGTCCTGTGTGTCTGCCAATTCCACCACCCCGGCAGTCTTTTCAAAAAAGGCGACACCCGGATTTGAACCGGGGATAAAGGTTTTGCAGACCTCTGCCTTACCACTTGGCTATGCCGCCATAATTGGAGCGGAAGACGGGATTCGAACCCGCGACCCCCACCTTGGCAAGGTGGTGTTCTACCACTGAACTACTTCCGCATATCAACTGGGCTAGCTGGATTCGAACCAACGCATGACGGAGTCAAAGTCCGTTGCCTTACCGCTTGGCTATAGCCCAATAATAAAATGGGGCGATTGATGGGAATCGAACCCACGAGTGCCAGAGCCACAATCTGGTGCGTTAACCACTTCGCCACAACCGCCATAGATGTAATGAATCATATAATTGGCAGGGGCAGTAGGAATCGAACCCACACCGGAGGTTTTGGAGACCTCTGTTCTACCGTTAAACTATGCCCCTATGAAAATAAAAATGGTGGAGGGGGGCGGATTCGAACCGCCGAACCCGGAGGGAGCGGATTTACAGTCCGCCGCGTTTAGCCACTTCGCTACCCCTCCACATTTGAAAAACAGTGCCGGCAAGAGGACTTGAACCCCCAACCTACTGATTACAAGTCAGTTGCTCTACCAATTGAGCTACACCGGCAAATAGTGGTGGCTCGGGACGGAATCGAACCGCCGACACACGGATTTTCAGTCCGTTGCTCTACCAACTGAGCTACCGAGCCAAGTATTCTTTTTAAAAAATGGCGGTCCGGACGGGACTCGAACCCGCGACCTCCTGCGTGACAGGCAGGCATTCTAACCAACTGAACTACCGGACCAATAAAGAGAAATTTGGTTGCGGGGGCAGGATTTGAACCTGCGACCTTCGGGTTATGAGCCCGACGAGCTACCGAACTGCTCCACCCCGCGACGATATAAAAGATATGGTGGAGGATGACGGGCTCGAACCGCCGACCCTCTGCTTGTAAGGCAGATGCTCTCCCAGCTGAGCTAATCCTCCGAATAAAATGCTGGTATGTATTTCTATAAAAATGGTGACCCGTACGGGATTCGAACCCGTGTTACCGCCGTGAAAGGGCGGTGTCTTAACCGCTTGACCAACGGGCCCTTTATTATGTAAATTGTGGCGGAGAGCAAGGGATTCGAACCCTTGAGACGGGGTTACCGCCTACACGATTTCCAATCGTGCTCCTTCGGCCACTCGGACAGCTCTCCAAATTGGCTCCGCAGGTAGGATTCGAACCTACGACCGATCGGTTAACAGCCGATAGCTCTACCACTGAGCTACTGCGGAATGAAGAAAGCCTGGCGATGTCCTACTCTCACAGGGGGAAACCCCCAACTACCATCGGCGCTGAAGAGCTTAACTTCCGTGTTCGGTATGGGAACGGGTGTGACCTCTTCGCCATCATCACCAGACAATTTAGTGACAAAAGATATTATACTATGTATTGAAAATAAATCAAGAGATATTTTAAAAATATTCTCTCAAAACTAGATAACAATGTTCATTTTTCACATTAGAATATAGGTTAAGTCCTCGATCTATTAGTATCTGTCAGCTCCACGTGTCACCAC
>NZ_JANUEZ010000012.1:0-73052 GCF_024807925.1 Bacillus sp. JUb11
AGGAATACCCAAGTCCGGCTGAAGGGATCGGTCTTGAAAACCGACAGGGGTGTCAAAGCCCGCGGGGGTTCGAATCCCTCTTCCTCCGCCATATTTTTAAAAAATGATATCATCGCGGGGTGGAGCAGTTCGGTAGCTCGTCGGGCTCATAACCCGAAGGTCGCAGGTTCAAATCCTGCCCCCGCAACCAAATTTTTTCTCTAATGGTCCGGTAGTTCAGTTGGTTAGAATGCCTGCCTGTCACGCAGGAGGTCGCGGGTTCGAGTCCCGTCCGGACCGCCATTTTCAAATGAATACATGGCTCGGTAGCTCAGTTGGTAGAGCAACGGACTGAAAATCCGTGTGTCGGCGGTTCGATTCCGTCCCGAGCCACTTTTACAAATAAATATCAGTATGGCGGTTGTGGCGAAGTGGTTAACGCACCAGATTGTGGCTCTGGCACTCGTGGGTTCGATTCCCATCAATCGCCCCATACATATTTTTGCGGGTGTAGTTTAGTGGTAAAACCTCAGCCTTCCAAGCTGATGTCGTGGGTTCGATTCCCATCACCCGCTCCATTTGCATATCGTTCATGGGCCTGTAGCTCAGCTGGTTAGAGCGCACGCCTGATAAGCGTGAGGTCGGTGGTTCGAGTCCACTCAGGCCCACCATGACTTTCCGCAGTAGCTCAGTGGTAGAGCTATCGGCTGTTAACCGATCGGTCGTAGGTTCGAATCCTACCTGCGGAGCCAAATGGAGAAGTACTCAAGTGGCTGAAGAGGCGCCCCTGCTAAGGGTGTAGGTCGCGCAAGCGGCGCGAGGGTTCAAATCCCTCCTTCTCCGCCATTTTTCTGGCCCGTTGGTCAAGCGGTTAAGACACCGCCCTTTCACGGCGGTAACACGGGTTCGAATCCCGTACGGGTCATTTTTTAAAGAGGTCTAATAAAGACCTCTTTTTTATTTTCCACAAAACGAAAGACCGCCATCATAGCGGTCTTTTCTTACATATTCATGGAATAGATCGTATAAGACAAGTATGTCGCAAAGAATCCCCATAAAACATAAGGAATTAATAAAATTGGGACAACATTGCTTAGTTTACGTGAGACGATGACAAGTGCGAGTGCTGTCAGTGCTACAAGCAGGCAGTCGATCGTAGCTGCAAATAAATCTTTTTGTGTAAATTGAAAAAAGCTAAAGGCTTGATTGAATACATAATTTAAAAGAAACAGAATCCAAAATGGTAATGTGATTTTTTGAAAACCATACTTTGCATAAATGATGGCGGCAGATAACGAAATGAGGGCGAATAAGACAGCCCAGACCGCACCGATGACACCACCACTAGGTGTCCATTCAGGTTTATTTAGTGCGTCATACCATTCTCTGTCGATAGGGAACAGGAACCCTGCAATAGAAAATAATGCGTATGTAATAAAGAAGACGATAACCGCCCAAATGATACTTTTTTTAGCCATCCAGAAATCTCCTCCCAATCAATTCATTCTTCAACTTATTTCCCAATTATTACATGATATAAACATCAAGCCCCCAATATGTGGGGACTAATCATTTTTTTTAGTATAAGGTTCTTCTTCATACGGCTTCAAGTCACCAAACACTGTCATGACGCCTTCTTCATCTAATGCTTCTTCATAAGCTTCGTGTGCTTTATTTGGATAGACCTTGCTTGCTTTACCTTCAATATCAGCAGCTGCGAATCCTTCGTAGTCTTCCACATAATCTTCATCTTCTGATTGTGTATACACATCATCGTATGTCAATGGAGGAAATTCCATATCGGATGGGGTATCAGAGTTCCCATAGCGTTCTACGTCTTGGTAGGCATCTTCACCATCATATGCAGCACTTTCTTCATTTTCAAATTGCCCTGAGGGCGGACTTAATAAGTCCTCTTCAATGGGACGGTTTTGTGAAACGGTCTGTTCTTTTGAATGCTCTGTGCATGTGACGGCGGTGGGAAGGGCTTCTAAGCGTTCTTTAGGAATAGGGGCTTTACACACTTTACACAAACCATAAGAGCCGTCTGCCATTGCTTGGAGTGCTTCATTGATGTCGGACAGATGCTCATGTTCCAAACTGTTTAAGGCAATGTCTTTTCCGCGTTCGAATAGTTCTGTCCCTTGGTCGCCAGGGTGGTTATCATAGGCTGACAGTTCGCCCACTGAATCATAAGGAAATGATACTTTCTGTTCATCATCATGGCTTTTGGCTTCAATTTCTTGTTTTTCATCGAGAAGTCGCTGCTTCAACTGATGTAATTCGTTTTTAGACAACAAAGCGATCACCCTTTCATATCAAACATATTGTTAGTATGAGCAAATTTTTATGTAAGACTTGTGCCAATTTGAAGCAATTCTTCAATAAAAAACGCCTGCGGCTGCAGGCGTTTCGTGTTATGCGAGATAATATTGTAAGATCAATGCGATCGTTAACAGGAAACCAAAAAACGTATTGGTTTGTGCTGTCGACTTCATGGCATTCATTAATTCAATTGGTTTTTCTTTTTGCTTAAATTCTTTAATGGCTGTATAAGCTTTTGGCACACTGAGTAAGACAAGAAGACTCCAAAGACCCACGATATCCATAAAGATATAAACAAAAATGAGTACATATGAGATCACAAACATGGAAAGTAGGATGTTGACTGCCGCTTTACGTCCAGCTAGGATAGCAAGTGTCTTTCGTCCATTCTCTTTATCACCGTCTAAATCACGGATATTGTTCGACAGTAAGATGGCACCAACTAAAATAGAGATAGGTAATGAAATGAGCACAGCTTTTGATGTCAATGTTCCTGTTTGGATATAGAAACTAATTAAAATGATGCCTAGTCCCATAAAAGCACCTGATACAAGTTCTCCAAATGGTGTATAAGCAATTGGTACAGGGCCACCGGTATAAAAATAGCCTGCTGCCATACAAATTAGTCCTATGAGTGCAATCCACCAGCTAGACATCATGCAAATATAGATCCCAAGTAATAAAGAAAGCGCGAATAAGGCATAAGCGAGGCCTAAAACTGTTTTTGGTTTTACACCGTTTCTCACGATCGCTCCGCCGATACCGACAGATTTCTCATTGTCCAATCCGCGAACATAATCAAAGTACTCATTAAACATGTTCGTTGCAATTTGGATAAACATCGATGCAAATAGCATAGCTAAAAATAGCCCAACATGTATTTGATCACTCGGAAGTGCTAGGACAGTTCCTAAAGTAACGGGAATAAATGCCGCTGTTAATGTATGCGGTCGTAGTAAATTCCACCAAATCCGCCAGTTCTTATCAGGCTTAATTGGTGAAAGCTGATCTGATATCGATTGATGCTGCATAAAATATACTCCTTTAAATAAAAAAATACGTACACGTCCAAATTCCAGTTTAGCAAAGTTCAAAAAGGTGTCAATATATTGATGCGATGAAACAAGAAAAAGATGTTTGCTAATCGTTCCCATCTAGAGAGAAAGCTTGATCTTCGAACAGGTCTTACCATTTTTTAAGGGATGTTCTCATTTCAATAAGCGGGAGCGAAAAAATCTTGAAAGCGTGATATAATAAGGATTCGAGGTTTTAAAAGCTGTTTTCTTTACTAAGTTCATCTGTTAAGGTTTATAATAGAAAAGCAGGTCATTCGACATACTCGAATGTTCATGTATTTTTTTACATGATGGTTTTATTTTTATATGTTATTTCATGGATTTTGGAGGAATGTATCATGGTGACAACAGTGCAAAGTACTTTCCGGCAGGAAGCGCTTGCGACATTAGAAGAAGCGAATAACGTCAACCATGCTGTTTTGATAAGCTACTCCAGAAGAGTTGACGATCTGGATCCACTTGCCTTTTTCCAAAGCGGCGAAGCGGATTTTTTAGGCGAGCGGTTTTTTTGGTCTGATCCAGAAAGCCAAATGATATTTTCTGGACTTGGCAGAGCGGCCGTGATTAAATCATCAGAGCAAGGCAAAGAACGATTCAATATCGTCCATCAAGAATGGGAGCAGCTGAAACAGCATATGTTCCATTTTCATGATGAGAAGGAGTTAAAGCAAGCGGCAGTTGGTCCGCTTTTATTTGGAGGATTTTCATTTGATCCATACGAAGAAAAGGCGCGTCACTGGGAAGCATTTGGCGAGGCTCATTTTTTTGTGCCATCGATGATGCTGACTGTTTCAAAAGAAGGCACGTTTCTAACGATCAATGAATGGAACGAGGTGGACGGGAATGTTCATCAGCTCATTCAAGAGTTAGAACAGAAAGCTTCTAATTTTGATGCATTGCCTGTCAGAAATCATGGACAAGCTGAGCTTGTTCATATGGAGGAGTTAGATGTCCAGGAATGGATGAAAGCAATCCATGAAGCGACAGAACACATTCGTGTGAACGAATATGAAAAGGTTGTTTTAGCAAGAGAAGTCTTGCTTCACTATAAAAATCAAATAGAACTCGCTCCACTATTAGCAGAATTACTAAAACATCAAACAACGAGTTATGTATTTGCTATAGAGCAGGGAAGACAAGCATTTGTCGGGGCGACGCCTGAACGTTTAGTGAAAAAAAGCGGTGGTGAAGTCTTTTCATCGTGTTTGGCAGGTTCCATTGTACGTGGTCAAAATGAAGTAGAAGATCAGGCACTAGGTGAGGAACTGCTTCATGATGAGAAAAATTTGATTGAACATCAAATTGTCGTGAATATGATTGAGCAGGCATTTGAAGCAAACTGCCATCATGTGCATAAGCCAAATCAACCAAGTCTTTATAAAACGAAAAACATTCAGCATTTATTTACACCCATTGTGGGAGAAATTAAAAGCAGCTGTTCACTCTTTTCATTAATTGAACAGCTTCATCCAACACCAGCGCTTGGAGGATATCCTAAGGAAAAAGCGGTAGAGGTGATTCGTGAAATCGAACCGTTGAAACGCGGTTGGTATGCGGCGCCAGTGGGATGGATTGATTCTAAGGACAATGGAGAATTTGCTGTCGCCATTCGATCAGGTCTTATTGAGGAAGACCAAGTTCGTTTGTTTGCTGGATGTGGAATTGTAGAGGATTCCCTTGCAAAACAAGAGTATGAAGAAACGCAAGTGAAATTAAGACCAATGCTGTCTGCTCTTGGAGGTCGTCCTATTGAATAATCAAATCATGACAAGATATATTGGCAGATTAATGGATGAATTTGTGCAAAGTGGTGTGAATGAGGCAGTTGTTTGTCCTGGCTCCCGTTCAACACCGCTTGCGATGCTCGCTCTTGCTCATCAAGAAATCAATGTCCATGTGTTAGTGGATGAACGGTCTGCTGCTTTTTATGCACTGGGTCTTGCGAAAGCGAGCCAAACACCAGTGCTACTCATTTGTACATCAGGTACGGCAGCAGCTAACTTTTACCCAGCTGTTGTCGAGGCACATTATTCTCGGGTACCATTGATTGTTTTAACTGCTGATCGGCCGCACGAATTGAGGGAGGTTGGGGCACCTCAAGCGATTGATCAGCAATTCTTATTCGGTAAGTTTGTTAAATGGTTCACAGACTTAGCCTTGCCAGAAGAAAGCCAAACGATGCTGCGGTATGTCCAAACTGCTGCTGCCAGGGCAAGTCATGTGTCTATGCAGGAGCCAAAGGGACCAGTTCAAGTGAATGTGCCGCTGAGAGAACCATTGTTACCTGACTTGTCTATTGATCCTTTTGATAGAGAAGAAGGAGCTGCGAACAAAGTTTTAGCAGCAGGTCAAGCTCGTCCGGATGATCGGGTTATGTCAGAATTAGTGTCTATCATGAACAAAGCGGCAAAAGGAATCATTGTTGCTGGTGAACTTCACTCGCCGGAAGAGCAGGCGTCAGTGTTACGTCTTGCAAAAGCTTTGCATCTGCCAATTTTAGCTGACCCGCTTTCTCTTTTGCGAAATGGACATGAAAGTGAAGAATACATCATAGATGCATACGATTCTTTGTTAAAAGATGAGGCATTGCAGGAGCACCTCTTGCCTGAAATGGTCATTCGTTTTGGACCGATGCCTGTGTCTAAGCCTTTATTTAAGTGGTTGGAAAAGCATGCGGAAGTGAAGCAGATTGTCGTCGATGCTGCGGGTGGTTATCGAGATCCTGGTTTAAGCGCATCATACATGATTGAAAGTCATGTAGCCTCTTTTGTAGAAGAAGTCTTGATGAGAGCGGAAAAGCGTCAGGATACATCTTATTTACGACGTTGGCAGAGTGTCAATTCTTCATTTAGAATGCATGTAAATCAATACAATGATGAGGACCTGACATTTGAGGGAAATGTGTATCGTCAGCTGCAGCACCTTTTGCCAAAAGAGAGCGTGCTCTTTATCGGAAATAGTATGCCTATTCGAGATGTCGATACCTTTTTTGAAACGCAGTCAAAACCGTTTCGGATGATGGCGAATCGCGGATCAAATGGCATTGATGGTGTTGTGTCCACAGCTCTTGGAACATATGCAGCCTTGAAACAACCCATCACTTTAGTCATCGGCGATTTATCTTTTTATCATGATATGAACGGTCTTCTTGCAGCTAAGCTAATGGACATTCCGCTCACGGTTGTGTTGTTAAACAATGATGGTGGAGGAATCTTTTCTTTCCTTCCGCAGGCATCCGATGAACCGTATTATGAAAAGCTCTTTGGTACGCCGACTGGGTTGAATTTTGAGTATGCATCAAAGCTATATGGGGGAACCTATTCGAAGCCGACAACGAAAGAAGAGTTAAAAGATGTGTACTTGGCGCATATCCAAGAACCAGGGCTTCATTTAATTGAGGTTGAAACTGACCGGCATTCTCGCGTGGGCAAACATCGCCAAATGATGGACGAGATATTGAGGGAAGTGAAAAAAGAATGCCTTCACTCATAATACGAATGCACGATGGTGTGGCGTATGAGGTGATAGAACATAACCCATCTGCTGAAAATGCCACGTTATGTTTACATGGTTTTACAGGGAGTGCAGCTTCTTGGGCTTTTTTGAATACTTATACACAAAAACATACGAGATTGATTCAGGTCAGCTTGCTTGGACATGGTCGCACAGACTCACCAAAGAGTATAAGAAGATATGCAATGTCCCAACAGCTGGCAGATCTTGCTGAGATTTTAGATCAATTAAAGCTTCACAAAGTGAACATTCTCGGATATTCTATGGGAGGGCGTATTGCTTTATCATTTGCCTCCCGTTATCCAGAACGTGTAAACAAGCTGATTCTTGAGAGTACATCTCCAGGGCTGAACTCTTTTAAAGAGCGGATGGAGAGGCTGAATCATGATCATCAGCTAGCTCAAAAGATCAGACATGAAGGGTTAGCGCAGTTTGTGGATTTTTGGGAGAACATTCCGCTGTTTGCTTCGCAGAAATCCTTGCCAGCGGACAGGCTAACGCAACTGAGAGAGGGAAGGCTAAAAGCCGATCCTAACGGGCTGGCTCGCAGCTTAGAAGGTATAGGAACCGGTTCACAGCCGTCTATGTGGCAAGCATTAAAGCAGATAAAACAGCCTGTTTTACTCATTTGCGGAACACTTGATAAAAAGTTTTGTCACATCGCCAAACGTATGCAGCAGGCGCTTGAATACAGTCAATTCACAGTAGTAGAGCATGCCGGGCATACAGTTCATGTGGAACAACCACATTTTTTTGGTAAAATAGTAAGTGAGTTTATTTTATCGCAAGATTAGAGGAGGAAATATTGATGGCTATTGAATGGCAAACTGAGCGTCAGTATGACGAAATTTTATATGAAACATATAATGGGATTGCAAAAATTACCATTAACCGTCCGCACGTACATAATGCCTTTACACCAAAGACTGTAAGTGAATTAATTGATGCATTCTCACGTGCTCGTGACAATTCAGAAGTTGGTGTCATTGTCCTTGCAGGTGCTGGAGGTAAAGCATTCTGTTCTGGTGGAGACCAAAAAGTACGCGGTCATGGCGGCTATGTAGGAGACGATCAAATTCCGCGTCTAAACGTCCTAGACTTACAGCGTTTAATTCGTGTCATTCCAAAACCAGTTATTGCGATGGTTGCGGGCTATGCGATTGGCGGCGGGCACGTGCTTCATGTCGTGTGTGACCTGACCATTGCAGCAGACAATGCGATTTTTGGACAAACAGGACCAAAAGTGGGCAGCTTTGATGCTGGTTATGGATCTGGCTATCTTGCACGTATTGTGGGTCATAAGAAAGCAAGAGAGATCTGGTACTTATGTCGTCAATACAATGCACAAGAAGCGCTTGATATGGGACTTGTCAACACAGTTGTACCATTAGAGCAGCTGGAAGAAGAAACAGTGAAGTGGTGTGAGGACATGCTAGAAAAGAGCCCGACTGCTTTACGATTCTTGAAAGCTGCATTTAATGCGGACACAGATGGATTAGCTGGTATTCAGCAATTTGCGGGAGATGCGACTCTTCTTTATTACACAACAGATGAAGCAAAAGAAGGACGCGATTCCTTTAAGGAAAAACGGAAGCCAGACTTCGGTCAGTTCCCTCGTTTCCCTTGATTCAATGATATGGATGAAAACAGCTTAGTGCATCAGACTGAGCTGTTTTCTTTTATGAAAAGGAGGTGTCATGATGAAGCAACCCAATTGGCTGCTGCACCGTGCGTATTTAACGCCAGACCGGGTCGCACTCATTTATCAAGACAAAGAGTGGACATTTCGTGATTTAGCGAATGATGTAGACCAACTTGCGAATCGACTGACACGTGTCTCTTTTAAAAAAGGGGATACGGTTGCGATTTTAATGAACAACCATCCTCATATGGTCATGCTTGTTCACGCTTGTTTTTTATTAGGCTTCAAGATTGTGTTATTGAACAATAAGTTAACAAAAGCAGAGAGACGTTTTCAGTTGGAAGATGCGAAAGTCATGGCTTTATTAACAGAGCCTGCATATGCAAATGAGCATCAAGGTGATTTACCTGTTTATACAATAGAGACTTTACCTGATGCAGATCATGATATGGAAAAGAAGGTCGTACATGATATTGATTTAAATGAGACGGCGACGATTATGTATACATCTGGAACGACAGGACGCCCTAAAGGGGTGGAGCAAACGTTTGGTAATCATTTTCATAGTGCTGTTTCCTCGGCATTGAATTTAGGAATCAGGGAGGACGACCGCTGGCTCATTGCCTTGCCTCTTTTTCATATAAGCGGTTTATCCGCTATATTTAAATCTGTCATATACGGTATGACTGTCGTGCTACATCAAAAGTTTGATGTCGATGAAGTCAAGAATGCTATTGAACAGCATCGAGTGACGATGTTGTCAGTTGTTCAAACCATGCTGTCCCGTTTATTAAGTGGACTTGAAGAATGTCCGTCTTCTTTGCGCTGCCTGCTGTTAGGCGGAGGCCCTGCGCCTTATGCGATGCTTCAAGAGAGTAAGGAGAAAGGATTTCCTGTGTTTCAATCGTACGGTATGACGGAGACCTGCTCGCAAATTGTGACACTTGCGCCAGAATTTAGTGTGGAAAAGCTTGGATCAGCGGGAAAACCCCTTTTTGGGTGTGAATTAAAGATTCAAGATGAGGACCGTCCGTGTCGTCCTTTTGAGCATGGTGAAATCATGGTAAAAGGTGCAAATGTCATGAAAGGCTACCTTCATCGTCAAGAGGCAACAGCTGCTGCATTTGAGCAGGGCTGGCTGAAAACGGGTGATATTGGCTATGTAGATGAGGACGGATTCTTATTTGTGCTTGATCGGCGGTCAGACTTAATTATTTCTGGCGGAGAAAATATTTATCCAGCAGAAATTGAAGCAGTTCTTTTAACACATCCAAATGTAAAGGAAGCCGGAGTGACGGGTATATATGATAAAAAATGGGGAGAGGTACCTGCTGCCTTCCTTGTGACAGATGAGCAGATTCCGGAGAATGAGCTCTATGCTTTATGTCAGTCGCAATTAGCCAAGTATAAATGGCCCGCCGCTTTTCACTTTGTGGATGAACTGCCAAGGAATGCGTCGAATAAATTGCAGAGGCACAGACTCAAATCAAAGGGGTTTTTAGATGATTCAAATTGAACGTGTGATCTTATATCATGTCACGATGAAACTCAAACAGCCATTTACAACGAGCCTTGGGACCATTTCAGAGCGTGAGTTTATTATTGTCGAGGTCAAAGATCAAACAGGATTAACTGGATGGGGAGAGGTATCTGCCTTCTCTTCTCCGTGGTATACAGAAGAAACCATCGAGACCTGCTATCACATGCTCAGGGCTTTCTTTATCCCGAACGTGCTGACCCGATCTTTTACACATCCTTCGGACATACCAGACAGCTTGTACCATTTTAAAGGCAATAGAATGGCCAAAGCGGGAATTGAGGCAGCTGTGTGGGATATTTATGCAAAGCGAGAAAATAAGTCCTTACGTGACGTCTTAGGCGGTACTAGAGATAGAATTCCATCTGGTGTCGTTGCGGGGTTAGGACCAATAGATGATATGATTCAGCAAATCGAGCAATTTGTTGATCAAGGCTATCAGCGTGTGAAAGTGAAGATTAAGCCGGGACAAGATATTGGACTTCTACAAAAGATAAGAGAGTCTTTCCCTCACCTTCCGTTAATGGCGGATGCAAACTCTGCTTATGAATTAAAAGATATTAGCAAACTGAAGCAGCTCGACGATATTCGTTTATTAATGATTGAACAGCCTTTAGCCGCAGATGACATTGTCGATCATCGGCATTTGCAAAAGCATTTAAAAACACCAATCTGTTTGGATGAAAGTATTTGTTCTTTAGATGATGCGAGAAAAGCTGTAGAACTTGGAAGCTGTCAGATTATTAATGTGAAGCCTTCACGTGTTGGAGGGCTGACTGAAGCACTTAAAATTCATGCGTTCTGCAAGGAGCAGCAGATTCCGTTATGGTGCGGTGGAATGATTGAAACAGGCATTTCTCGCGCGCAAAACGTGGCCCTTGCATCACTTCCGCAATTTACGATTCCTGGGGATATTTCAGCATCGTCGAAATATTGGGAGCAGGATATCATTTTTCCTGAAATTAAAGTTGAAAATGGGTTTATTGAAGTACCGCGTTCTCCAGGTATGGGTGTAGAAGTTGATTATCAAGCGCTTCGTTCTTTCTCAGATAAAATTGATGTGTTTACAAAACATGATTTTGTGAAATGAAAACGAATGAATCGCCATTTGCACCATCAATAGAACCACTGTATAGTTGAGGAAAGTTTTTCCTTCCTGTCTGAACAAAAAGAAAGAGCGGTCATCCGCTCTTTCTTACTCTTCTACAAGCCCGCTGTCGTAAGCAAGCTGTCCAATATACTGATGCATGTCATTGGGCATGTCGGAAACATGTCCGTATTCATAATCCCAAAGATTTAAAAAGGAGTGAGCTGCTTGATAAAATGCAGCCTCGTCCGCGTCCTGAATTTCTTCAAGAAACGTTTGAGTAAGCCGATCGTTTTTCAAAGCGAAGCGCCTCCTTTAATGAGACTTAAAGATCTTGAGGTTTAAACGTTTTACAGTCAGTTTCTTCACTTTTCTCAGCCGTATTTCCTGTATGGCTGACGACATAAATTGCATCTGCACCACAACGATTTCCAGCATTCCAGTAGGAACAGTTGTTTACTTCACAAAGGATTTTTTGACTCATACAGATGACCTCCTTTTGAGTATGTCTTTCATCTATAATGTAACCGAAGTAAGGGTCGTTCATTCATGTTAATCTTCCTGACGAATATAACGCTTATCTTTCATAAACAATTTCCAGAAGAAGTAGAACCCAGGGAATAGGATGATAAACCCTACAATATACGTAATAAATAATGCCCTAAATGTGACGGGATCTGTAAACCCAGACATGATGGTAATATCAGGATAGGCCATATAGGGCAAATGCGCATGTCCATACACATAGCTTGCTAAGAAATATTGAATTGTAATGGCGATAACCGCTAAACGTGCTCTCCCTTTCCGATGTTTAAAGCGGCTGTTTGGTAAAAATAGAGCCAAACCTGCAAGCAAAAACATGAGTAGAGAAACAAGCAGGATCGGGATGTTCTGCATCATTTTTGTGAACAGCCAATTGGCCTCACTTCTCAGTGTGAGCATGATAAAGAAAGCCATCATGAGAGAAAGCGGACCTGTAATCAGTGCTCCTCTTCTATAAATGTTATAAGCCTCATCTTCGTTTGCAACATTAGAAAAATCAGCTAAAAGCAAAGATGAGAGGAAAAGGGTACTGAAAATCGCAAAACCTACGAAAGAATAGACATTTGCGCTTGTAAAGACCAATCCTAAATCTAATGAGTAGACATTATTCTCCTGAAAGATGAATCCACCATGTGTAATGGGGAGAACCATGATGAGGATGGACGGAATAATAAAGCCGCTAATTCCTGAAATATATGTCACGGCTTTTCTATATTTTTTAGGTAGTGAATGAGAGAAGACG
Source organism: Bacillus sp. JUb11 (assembly GCF_024807925.1). Taxonomy (NCBI): domain Bacteria; kingdom Bacillati; phylum Bacillota; class Bacilli; order Caryophanales; family Bacillaceae; genus Bacillus; species Bacillus sp. JUb11. Next base: position 12,445 of record NZ_JANUEZ010000012.1, read on the forward strand.
AGAAATCCGCTTCGCAGTGCAAGAAGCAACAAAATAATGCTGCCAGGTATTAATAGAACAGTGCCTAGCACAAATGTTGCACCTGGAAACAGGCTAAACAAGGCAACGACGATGGCCACAATGAAGACGTTTGTTACTTCCCAAGTGGGAGAAAGATACTTATTTGCGATATTTGCGGCCTTTGTCTGCTCTTTGTTCATGTAAATCATTGACCAAAATCCTGCACCGAAATCCATTGATGCCATCACTGCATAGATAAACACGAATCCCCATAAGATGGTGATTGCAATGAGTGCATCAGTTGTTACATCCATTTGCATCAAGATCGCTCCCTTTTTAAGATTCTGTTAACCGTAAGTCTTCTTCAATTGAATGTTTTCTAAAGTAGTACGTCAGTACAATCACAGTTGCGATGCCTAAAATGAGATAGACAATGGCAAAAAGGATGAAAAGTGTACCGATAGATCCTGATGATGTGACGACTTCAGAGGTTTTGAGCATTCGATAAATCACCCATGGCTGACGGCCTGTACAGGCAAAGATCCAGCCAAATTCAATCGCCAAAAGACTAAGAGGTCCGCCAAATAAATAAAGGACAAGCAGCCATTTTGGATAATGGTCGCGTTTTAAAATTTTGCGGTAAAACAGTGCTAACACAGCAAAGAAAATGAGCAATGAGCCGATAATGACCATTCCGTTAAATAATGTGTGAATAAATAAAGGCGGCCACTCGTCCCTAGGGAAATCATTTAACCCTTTAACCACAGTATCAAAGCTATTTCCTGCAAGAAAACTAAGTGCCCAAGGGATTTCGATAGCTCCTTTGATTTCTTGCGTATTGGCATCAGTAAAACCGCCAATGGCTAGAGGCGCATGTGATTGCGTTTCAAATAAACCTTCAGCACCCGCTAATTTTTCAGGCTGATATTCATACAGAAGCTGAGCTGATTCGTGACCGTTTAAGGCTGTGAGAAAAGAGAAAAGTCCACCAACAATCAGTCCAAGAAAAAGGGCTTTTCGATGAAAGGTATAGAGCTTTTCGTTTTTTCTTGTTTTCAACATTTTAAATGCAGCGACAGAAGCAATGACAAAAGCGCCTGTTGTAAAAGCAGACAGTACGACGTGAGTAGCAGTTACAACAAAACTAGGATTGAAAAATGCCTTCCAAGGTTCGATATTCGTTATTTCTCCATTGACCATTTGAAAGCCAGCGGGTGTTCCTTCAAAAGCATGTACGTTTGTAATGAGAATCGCTGAAGCTGCTGCACCAATGACAACGAAAATAACGGTAATGATGCGCATGGCTGGTGATAAACGATCTGCTGCGTACACATAAATAGACATAAATAATGCTTCAATAAAGAAAGCATAAATTTCTATTTGAAATGGCAGTGACATGACTTTTCCGATGACCTCCATAAAACCAGGCCATAGAAGGGCAAGCTGCGTACCAGCAATGGTACCGGTTGGAATGGCAACCCCTAACAGAACAGCCTGCGCTTTTGTCCATCGTTTGGCCATGATGGCATAATGCGGGTCCTTCGTTTTTTGAAAGATGAGTTCAGCTAACAAAATCATTAGCGGGATGCCTACGCCAAGCGAGGCATAAATAATATGGAAGCCCATTGTTGTGCCGAACAGACTTCTAGCTAAAACGAGATCAGTCAATTTTTTCTCCGCCTTTCTTATCGCATCTCTTTTGATGGTGTTTATTATTCTCCACCATTTTTAGATTATTCTTCCTGACTAAGAAAGCTTGTTTTTTGACAAGTTGTAAAAGGGGGAGTAGAATATAACTATAAAACGTAACCATTACGTTTTAATGATGGAGGGAGTTTTGACATTGAAAAGAGATATTCATCCAACCTCACATGAAGTTGTATTTATGGACGTAAACAGCGGTTACCGCTTCTTAAGTAGATCAACAAAGACATCACATGAGACCGTAGAGTGGGAAGATGGGAAGACTTATCCTGTCATTAAAGTAGAGACAAGCTCTGATACGCATCCATTTTATACAGGACGCCAGAAATTCGGAGAAAAAGGCGGCAGAGCGGAGCAGTTTAAGAAAAAATATCAAATGTAAACAAAGAAACACACCTGATCATGGTGTGTTTTTTTGTGCAGTAAAAAACCCCGGCTGATCGCACGGGGTTCATGAATTCATTCAACATTTAAAGCTGTTTTTAATGTGTTTAAGTTTTGTTTCATTAAGCTGACATAGCTTTCGCCATTTTTAGCATCATCTTCTGTAATGGATTCTAGATTTTTCAGTGTAAGGCTTTTTGCCCCAATTTCACTGCGAATCGTATCTGATACTTTACTGCTGACGTTATTTTCAAAAATGACATACTTGATGTGATGCTTTTCTGCCTGTTGTACGATATTTTCAAGCTGTTTTTGGGAAGGCTCTTCAGAAGCAGAGAGTCCTAGTACACTGATTTGCTCAATGCCATAGCGTTTTTCCCAGTAGCCGTATGCAGCGTGAGAAACAAGAATTTCTTTATGTTCTGCTTTAGATAACGTTGTTTTGAATTCCTGATCTAACGATTGTAATTCTTTTTTTAGTGATTCATAGTTTTTTGTGTATTCGTCTTTATGATCTGGATCTAGTGAAACGAGTGTGTCTTTAATGTTTTTTGCCATTTGCTGTGCATAAACAGGGTCTAGCCATGCATGGGGATCTTTATCTCCGTGGTCGTGTCCATCATGGTCATGATCTTCACCTTCATGATCGTGATCATGGTCCTCCCCTTCTTCATGAGCATGTTCTTCTTGTGTTGATAATAGCTTGATGCCTTCGGCTGCTTTCACTGTTTTCACGCCTTGGTCTTTTAACGTAGAAGCCGTTTTATCAGCAAATGCTTCAGCACCTGTTCCGCTGTAAATAAAGGCATCTCCTTCAGCCATTTCAACCATCGTTTTTGAACTTGGTTCAAAGCTGTGTGCATCTGCATTGGCAGGGTACACACTTTGAGCGTTCACGTGAGAGCCGCCAATTTTTTCAGTGAAATCTTGAATAGGGAAGATCGTCGTGTAAATGATTAATTTCCCGTCTGCTTTTCCTTTTGAAGCATTTGTCCCCGCACTGCTTGAGCAAGCGGCAAGACCGACCGCTAATAAAGCAGCTGTTAAAATAAAAAAGATTTTTTTCATCTAAGAATGTCTCCTCTCAACCTATTAGATAGAAATGATTACGATTTAATGTCCTGAGTTATTGTATCGTAATAATTACGATTTGAAAAGAGGAAAATAAAAAATTTTCATCAGAAGATGTTTCCTCTAAAAAAATAGACGTCAAAACGTGACGAAATTTAAAACATTGTGCTATATTTATTTTTAAAAAAAGAAAAAGGAATGGACAAACTTATGAAACTTTTAGACGAAATCATCGAATATAACCAACAATTTATTGAAGAGAAGCGATATGAAGAGTTTACAACAACGAAGTTTCCACAGAAAAAAGCTGTCATTCTATCATGTATGGATACAAGACTTGTTGAACTGCTTCCACGCGCCATGAACATGAAAAATGGCGATATTAAAATTGTCAAAAGTGCTGGCGCTCTTGTTTCTCACCCATTTGGAAGTATTATGCGAAGCATTTTAGTGGCTGTTTATGAATTGAATGCTGACGAGGTGTACGTCATTGGGCATCACGATTGTGGGATGAGTAAAATAGACAGCGAAACACTCTTAAATAAAGCCATTGAGCGTGGTATTCCAGAAAAACGAATTGAAGTACTGGAATACTCAGGAATCGATTTTAAACAGTGGCTCAAAAGCTTTAGCTCAGTTGAAGAAAGTGTGAAAGACAGTGTATCTGTCGTTAAAAATCATCCGCTTCTTCCATCTAATGTGCCTGTACATGGTCTTGTCATTGATCCTGGGACAGGTAAGCTTGACTTAGTTGTCAACGGTTATGAAGAAAAGTAAGTTATTTTTCCTTTTTAGGCGGGACCGGATCCATGCCTCCAGGATGCAGCGGGTGACATTTTAAAATTCGCTTAATCGTGAGCCAGCCGCCTTTTAAAGCACCATGCGTTTTGATCGCCTCTAGCCCGTAGTTTGAGCAAGTGGGGTAAAACCTGCAGCTCGGCGGTGTCAGAGGGGAAATGCATTTTTGATAAAAGCGAATGATGCCGATAAAAATTTGTTTCATAAAGGTTCCTCCTTGTCTGTCTTTTCACAGTATAAGAAAAAAGGACAAGGAAGGGAAGTTTTATAAACTAAACTGGTCGGAACAATATGTTATAATATAGGAAATTGCAATTATAGGAGTGGTGATTAATGCCTTCAGTTGAAAGCTTTGAACTTGACCATAATGCTGTAAAAGCACCTTACGTTCGTCATTGCGGCGTTCATAAAGTGGGATCAGATGGGGAAGTGAACAAATTTGATATCCGTTTTTGTCAGCCAAACAAGCAGGCAATGAAACCTGATACGATTCATACATTAGAGCATTTACTTGCGTTTAATATTAGAACACACTCAGAGAAATACGATCATTTTGATATCATCGATATTTCTCCAATGGGCTGCCAGACTGGCTACTATTTAGTTGTCAGCGGTGCACCGACACCAAGAGAGATCGTTGAACTGCTTGATGCAACATTCAAAGATGCAGTGGAAGTAACAGAAATTCCTGCTGCAAATGAAGAGCAGTGCGGTCAAGCGAAGCTTCATGATCTTGAAGGAGCAAAACGTTTAATGCGTTTCTGGCTGTCTCAGGATCAAGAAGAGCTATTAAAAGTATTTGGATAATCAGTAAGATGATGAACCGGACATATTGAATGTCCGGTTTTTTATATGAAATGAAACGAGAGCTGTTAAAATAGGGGATATTTGTTAAAATGGACATGTCAGTAAAAAAGGGGGATACACGAATGCGGAAAATGGTAGGAATCATTTTGATGCTCGCATTACTTAGTGCATGTGGAAACTCGGCAGCGAGCAATGACAAGGGAGAAGTGCCTGAGCTATTAGAAGTCAAACTAACAGGACCGGAGCAAGTGGAGAAAAATGAAAACGTTATCGTAAAAGCAGCTGTCACATATGGTGATACGCCTGTTGATGATGCAGATGATGTTCAATTTGAAGTGTGGAAAGATGGCGACAAGGATAACAGCAAGATGATTCAGCCAAAGAAAAAGGAGAAAGGTGTATATGAATTGCATACAGCTTTCAAACAAGATGGCCTTTATATCATACAAGTCCATGTGACAGCTAAACAGCAGCATAATATGCCGAAGACAAACATCCATGTAGGTGATGTGAAAAAAGAGAGTTCATCTACTGAAGAAGAAGATACCTCACATCATTGAAAGCGGTTTTATTTTGGGTTAGGACGTTGGTTTGGTTCAGCATCCTGTGGTGAATCGACTTTATGCTTGTAATCATAAGCCTTTGATGTCGTCCACAGTGATAAAAAGACAACGATTGAGATAATGATAAAGCTGATAATCCCAAGTAACAGCATCTAACTCCCTCCTTATTTCCATATTAACATATATTTCATGCGGTCAAAATAGAAGAAAATGATGGCAGGTTTCAGTATAATAAAAAAAGGGTAATCCCATACTAAACGCAACTACATAAGGAGGAATCAACATGTCTGAAAAATTATTAAACGTCGTCAATAAACAAGTAGCAGATTGGACTGTGCTTTACGTAAAATTACATAACTATCACTGGTATGTAAAGGGAAAAGATTTCTTTACACTCCATGAAAAATTCGAAGAATTATATACAGAAACAGCCACTTATATCGATGATTTGGCTGAGCGTATGCTCGCATTAAATGGACAACCTGTTGCGACAATGAAAGAGTGCTTGGAAATTTCTAGCATTCAAGAAGCGGAAGGCAATGAATCAGCCGAGCAAATGGTGAAAAATCTGTATGATGATTTCTCTAATATTGCAGAAGAACTTAAGCGAGGCATGGAGCTGGCTGCAGAAGTTGGCGATGAAACAACAGGTGATATGCTGCTTGCAATTCATCAATCCATTGAAAAACACAACTGGATGCTAAAAGCATACTTAGGATAAGCGAATGTGAAAGGAATGTCGATCATCAAACAGATCGGCATTCTTTTTTTGTGGATTTGTGACAGACAGCCCATTGAATTGATGGGGCTTTCAGCCGAAGAGAAAAGGGAAGGGAGGGGAGAAGATGTCCTCAATTGCAGGAATGATGAGCCAGCAAGTGGCGAGTATTCAAAAAACACTTAATATCAGTTTATTGAATTCACAGCTTGCCACGAACACAGCCCAAGCCATGGTGATGCTCGATCAAGTGCAGCAGCAGCCTCAAGCTGTTCAGCCCAAAGATTCAGACGCTACGTTTATTGATGTCAGAGTTTAACCAAGAAAGCCGCCGTCACAGGCGGCTCTTTTTATGCGCTTCACGAATTTTTTGAACAGCTAACCATGCCTTTATTTTTTGTCGTCCAAGCTATTCATCAAATGCGGCATATACTATTGAGGTAAGAAGTTCCACTATGAAAGGATGTTGATGCCAAGTGAGCAAGGATTTAGGCATCTTTTCGTTGTTTACAGTCAGTTTGTCGGCAATGGGCTTTCTGTTTGGTGGAGCAGGATATTTACTCATGATATTAGTGACACTCATGGCTATAGAATTAATTTGTTCAAGCCTAAGAGAATCTGTGACTGGACAACTTACGATGAAGCGTTTTTTGACCAGGCTTGTTCGAAAGGTTGTGACGATCTCTTTAATATCCATGGCACATTTCTTCGATGTCATGCTGAAGACTGGGGGGACAATTAAGGATTTAGCGCTCATCTTTTATATTATTTATGAATCGTACCAGATTGTCTCAACAGCCAGAGCTCTCGGAATTCCCATTCCACAGTTGTTTATTGATGTGTTAGACATGATTAAAAATAAATTGCGCAAAAAGCCGTAATTTCTTCATATCTGGTCATACTAAAGGAAAAAGGATGAATCAGATGGCGACACACACATACTATGTATCCGTTCAAGACGGATCAATCTCACAGCACAGAGACGCGGCTGCTTGGCAATTTCAGATAGAAGCAGATGATGACCAAATCTTGCAGTTAAGAGAGTATTTTGATGAACAGTATATGACAGATTGGAAAGGTTTCTTTCGGGCGCATGTTCCATTTCTTGAATATCATTATGATAGTCCAAACGACGAAATGGACAGGAAAAGAAAAGAGATTTACTCGATGATTCATGATCTCGGTAACGAAGAGACAAAGAACTTTATTGAGACCAATGGACTGATGAATTGAAAAAGCATGTAGACAAACCCTCGCATTCTTTGTCAGGTGCTCATGAATGTGAAATTCGCTCCGCGTCAGTACTCGTTTTTCCTAGACTGCAAAGGTTTTCTATCACGCTGAAAAGAAGACAAAAGGCTAAAAGAAAGTTCATTTTAGCCTTTTGTCAACGATCTGAAAGTATGTAGAGACATTCTACATGCTTTTATTTTCGAGGCTGTAAGATACCGCCGATTAGATCACTGATTCCGCCTCTATTTTCCTGCTGTGAGTTGGTGATTTCGTGTGAGGTACTCTGACTCTGGGGTTTGTACCGGTTATCATCTATCCCGACCCGCATTCCAGATGTTCGTTCAGATGGCTGGATAATCACAATTTGGTCCTGTTCATGAAATTCAAACAAGTAGGATTCGCCTGATGTTTGTCCAATGAACGTTTTCCAGTTCACATCTAATTTGACTTTCGGTGCTTTGCCCGTCCAAGCGACAATGGCGTCAGGATCTACACGGCAAGGTGCTTTTAAAATCAGCGGGTTTCCATTTGTTTTGATGGCAACCTGCGCCCCGTGACCTTGATACGAGAGCTTTGAAGTAAATAGCCCTTTCTGTGATAAAATCCCAACGCCTACTGGTGTCACGCCATAGTGACATTCTTCAGTAAAGGCAAGTAAATCTTCACTTTCCACGCTAACATGTTGCCAAGGACCGTTCGGCTCAAGATTGATGACGGTCACATGCTCGCTAGAATCAGCCAAGTAGCAAGTGCCTTGTCCACTCACTTCCATCATCTCAAGGTTTTCACCTGTTAATTTTCTGCTAATATGATTAAATACTTGGCTGACCATATTACCTTTATTCGTCCCAAGTAATCGTTTACGGTATTGAAATGTACCTTGATCGGCAATCATAGCGCCTTTTTTGGCAAAAAAGATCCCGTTGCCTTCTGCTTGTAAGGTCAATTCTTCGATCGTGTTGAAATGAAATCCCATTCGTGCCAGCTCCTTTTCTTCGTCAAGATGTGAATCCGTAGATGCGGCATAAGTCATTTAAATCAAGGGTCGTACCTTGTCCGGTTGCGGTGATTTTCCATTCGTTCTCAACTCTCGTTAGTTCAGCACAAATGATGGATGTACAAAATGAATAATCCTCTGTTAACTGAAAGGTACAAATCTCCTGTTGTGTGATTTGATCTGAAAGGCGCAAGTATGCATTGGTCACCTGTCCAAAATGATGTGCCCGCTCGTGTGCATCATGTATCGTGGCTGTTACGACGATTTTCTGAATATCGGGTGAGACTCTGCTCAGCTGCATAATAATGATCTCATTGTCCCGATGGCCTCCGCCGACCTGATGATCACCTAGATGGCGAACAGCTCCATCTAAGCTTTGCTGCTGATGATAATAGATCAGGTGTTTTGGAGACAGAAGCTTGTCCTCTTCATTTAAGAGAAACACTTGCGTATCTAAATCAATTGGCTGACCAGATAAGTCCCAGCCAAGTCCGATATGAAGTTGATCTACATTTGGATTGTCTTTTGTTAAATCTAACTTTTGTCCTTTCATGAGGTGTTTCTTCACTGCCTCAAGAGAAGCGTCTTCTTTCTCATGTTGCCTCATTGGCCATGCTTTGTTATTTTCTTGTTTTGATCCATTTGTGATGCTCATGCTGGTTTCCTCCTCGTCTGTGTAGGACAAACACTTATTGATTTACGTCATCATGGGCAAAAGGTTTCATGATTAAAATGGGATGAGGATGGAGATGATAAAAAGGTTTTAGCAAGAATACTTATTTTACATACAGACGAGATAGAAGCACTCGTTTGTTTCACTTTTCATAAAAATTCTTCAGAGAAATGTGATCTGTGGTATGATGTTTTACAAGAAGCAAGGACAGGATATGAGGGATTTCACATGCATGTATTTAAAGATTATTATCATAATACGGTCAAGCTCTCTTTTGAAGAGCAGCCTTTTTCAAGTCATCCTAAGCATGTTTGGGCTATTTGCCGCTATCAAGGAAAATGGCTACTTACTGAACATGAGGATCGAGGCTACGAGTTTCCAGGAGGGAAAGTAGAGCCAAATGAAGAAGCAGATCAAGCCGCTATACGAGAGATTCACGAAGAGACGGGTGCTGTTGTTCGTGAATTAACGTATATTGGTCAATATCAGGTGCTGGGCAGAGAGAAAGTCATTGTCAAAAATATTTATTTCGCCGATATTGAAAGGCTCGTCAAGCAGGACACGTATTTTGAAACGAAAGGACCCGTTCTTTTCGCAAACTTACCAAGATCCATCGCAAAAAATAAAAATTTCAGTTTTATTATGAAAGATGATGTGTTAAGACAAAGTCTTGCTTATTTAGAAAAGAACGGTTTGATTCGTTAAAAAAAGCGCAGGGAAACGACCCTGCGCTTTTTATTTTTGCAGAAAACGGCGTTCCAGCCATTCAACAAGCTGATACATGATGGTGGCGAAGACGGCGATAATGAAAAGACTTAAGAACACGAGTGTAAAGTTGAAGACTTGAAAGCCATAGATGATCATATAGCCGAGTCCTTTTGAGGAAACAAGGAATTCTCCCACAATGACCCCAACCCAAGAAAGACCAACATTGACCTTAATGGCAGAGATCATCGTTGGAATACTTGCTGGTAAAATGACCTCACGGAAGACCGTTCTTTTTTTCGCGCCAAAGGTTTTCATGACTTTTAAATAATTCTCATCGACTTCTTGAAAGGCTGTATAAATGACGATGGTGGTAATGATCACACTGATAATGGCACCCATCGCGACAATGCTGATCATGCCTGGTCCAAGGGCAACAATTAAAATGGGGGCGAGAGCGACTTTCGGCATCGCATTTAAAATAACCAAATAAGGATCAAGTACATTTGCAAGACGGGTGGACCACCATAAGGCGGCGGCTAATAAAATGCCGCAAAAAGTACCAAGTAGAAAGCCGAGCACTGTTTCAAATAGCGTAATGCTCATATGATTAATTAATGAACCATCTGATAATTTTTGTACAAACAATTGGCAGACGGCAGAGGGTGAACTGAAAATGAGCGGGTCAATCAGTCTGAAATGGCTCGCAAGCTCCCAAAGCGAAAAGAAACTGGCGAAAATGATCAACTGGTAGACTCGTGTCATGCGTTTTTCCATTCGAACTTTTTTTCGATAGGCTTCATGTAAAAGATCACTGTGTTTCAACTGTCTTCAGCTCCTTCCAAATCGTTTGAAAGAGCTCTTGGAAACTTGCTGTCTGTCTCGCTTCAAAAGGAGAGAGCGTCCTCAGATCATCGGGAACGGTAAACATTCGCTGGATAGAGCCGGGATGCTTTGAGAATAAGAAAATGCGATCGCTCATCGCAATGGCTTCGCCGATGTCATGCGTGACAAGAACAGCCGTTTTTTGGTAGTTTTTTAATGTGTGAAAGACGAGGTCTTCTAATGTCAGTTTCGTCTGGTAATCTAGTGCTGAAAATGGCTCATCTAGCAGAAGCAGGCCGGGATCAACTGCAAGTGTTCGGGCGAGAGCCGCACGCTGCCTCATCCCGCCTGACAGCTCCTTCGGGTATTTTTCTTCGACATCATTGAGTCCAAGCTTTGGCAGTAAGCTAAGGGCAGCTGAGGTGGCTTCATGTGAATCTTGTTTTGCAATTTTTAACCCGAGAATGACATTTTCCTTGATCGTTTTCCATGGGAACAAATAATCTTGCTGGAGCATATAACCGATTTGATGCTCCTGTTGATTCGGTTCTTTTCCTTCGATTAAAATTCGACCTTCAGAGGGTGGCGTAATGCCTGCGATGATGGAAAGCAAGGTTGTTTTCCCGCAACCGCTAGGACCAATAAATGAGATGAATTCACCTTGAGTGATCTCCATATTGATGTGCTGTATGGCCGTTGTTTTTTCTTTTAAAGAGAAGTATGTGTGGGTCACATGGTCAATTTGAAGGAAAGACATGTGCTACCTCCTGTTCTATTTGTGATCTGTGACCTTCTTGGCAATGGATGAATCGACAAGTTGTTTGTACGGGATAAATTCCGGCAGTTCACCACTTGCCTTCATGATTTCCTGTAATTTGTTCCATTCCTCTTCATTTAGAAGGGGATCTGTTGCATAGGAGTTCTGCTGTTTGTAGCGTTTGATAGCTGTTGATAAGACATCAAGGTCTGTATCAGGAAATTGAGATTGGATTGTCTTGGCAATCTCCTCTGGACTCTTTGCTTTGACCCATTTTTGCGCTTTGTAAATGGCACGGGTAAAGGCTTCAGCTGTCTCTTTGTTTTCTTCTAAGTAACTCTTCTTTGCCATAAAGGTGGTATAAGGCACCTTCCCGGAAGCCTCACCAAAGGAGGCGGTAATGTACCCTTTGCCTTCTTTTTCAATTAAGGAAGCTGTCGGTTCGAATAACTGTACAAAATCGCCAGTTCCAGAGGAAAAAGCACCTGAAATGTTGGCAAAATCAATATTTTGAATCATGCGAAGATCTTGTTTCAAATCAATGCCTTCTTTTTTCAGGACATATTCACCGACCATTTGCGGCATGCCGCCTTTCCGTTGTCCGAGAAAGTCTTTTCCTTTCAATTGATCCCAAGAGAATTGATTGATTTTTTCCCTTGAAACAAGAAATGTACCGTCTGTTTGTGTCAGCTGTGCAAAGTTCATGACAGAGTCTTTCGTGTCTTGTGCTTCCACATAAATAGAAGATTCAGATCCGGTCAGAGCGATATCAGCGCCGCCAGATAAGAGAGCTGTCATTGTTTTATCGCCGCCCCAAGTGGTTTTTAATTCAACCTCTAAGCCTTCATCTTTGAAAAATCCTTCGGATAGGGCGACATAAAGCGGTGCATAAAAGACCGAATGAGTCACCTCGGCTACTTGTACGGTCTGCTCTTGGTCTTTTTTACAGGCGACAAATGGAATAAAGAGCAGGACAACGAATATGAATGCCAGTCTGACTTTAATGGAACGATTCAAGAGTAATTCGCCTCCTTTGTTCTAGATCACTAATTAAAGTATGTCAAAAGGGATTTTTGGTGAGTGCCTAGATGAAATAAGAAGCGCATTGTTTATTTATAGAACGTGTCTTTTTTTCTATACTAGAAGCATGAATGCTTTCTTGAATTTGGCAGAAATAAAGGAGCGGTTTCGTGTATAGATTGAGTTGGGTATTTGTTGGTTGGTATGTAGTAGGTCTTATTTTAATGGTCTTTTTTGAAGTGCCGGCATGGCTTCAGTTTGCGAATGGTATCTTTCTTGTGCTTTACGCCTGCTGCGTCATTGAGATTGGCCGAAATATTTACGGGGCATGGAGCTTTGTGATCGTAAGAGCAGCCATTGTGGGTGTGTTGACGTTTACAGTTGAATGGGTGGGGATCACAACTGATTTTCCATTTGGGGCCTATGATTATTATCCGACACTTGGATTTCTTGTGGCGGGAGTGCCTTTGACGATCGCTTTTGCATGGGTTGGTGTGTTTTTAAATAGTCTTTTTTTATCAAGACAACAATCGAAGTGGAAACGAGCCGTCGAAACGGGTATATGGATTGTACTGCTTGATCTCATATTAGATCCGGTAGCGGCTGAACGAAAGTTTTGGGTGTGGTATGACGGCGGAGGTTTCTTTGGTATCCCTTTTGAGAATTTTGTCAGCTGGGGTATCATTGGAGCAGGACTTTCATTTCTGTTCCCGCTTATATCAATTGATCAGCAGGCATTGCGCTGGAATGGGCGTATTTATCAGGCCATGGTGTTCTTCTTTGGTCTTTTAGCATTAAAGGGCGGGCTGGATGTCATTTTTTATTTAGCACTGATCATTGTCATCTTGTGTGAAGGAAGGGTTCGATTTGAAAGAAAGCGACAAAAACCGATCGTTTAGACGACTCTTTTATTTTTATCTTGAACGATATTTACTGAACAAACATTTTCGCTGTGTCATGATGAAAGGTACGGTTGACCCAAAGGAGAAGCATCCTGTTCTTTATCTTGCTAATCACAGTTCATGGTGGGATGGACTGATCATTTTTCTTTTAATAGAACAAATGTCTGAGCTGGATCATGCCATGATGATGGAAGAGAAGCAGTTGAAGCAATATGCTTTTTTTCAAAAACTTGGTGCATTTCCAGTTCATAAAGAGAAGCTGAAAAGTGTCAAGCAGGCATTAATGACCGCAAAGGAGAAGATGGAGGCTGGCGGGGCTGTGTGGCTCTTCCCGCAGGGGAAAATTATGCACCAAGACATAAGGCCGCTTGAACTGGAAGGCGGAGCTTCTTTTTTAGTCAGGCAATTTGAGCAGGTCGTCATCAAACCTGTGACGCTGCATTATACATTTAATCAATTTCAAAAACCGACGGTATCGGTTGAATTTGGAGAAGATGTCCTGGTAGCTGGCGGATCACTTCGGAGTAAGGAAGTAACAAGTTTACTCGGAGACCTGCTTGAAACACAGTTAAACGCACATCAAGCACAGGTTATTGCTGATCCAGATTTTTCAACAAACGAACAATTTAGGCAGGTGACAAGGACAAGCCGGTCAACTAGTGATGCGTTTGATTCCTTTAAAAAGTGGGTGAAAACATGGCGATCTTCTTAATTGTCATCAGTGTTTTGCTGCTCTGCCAATTGATGTTTACGATTTGGAATATGAAGCAATTTCCTGTACTCAAGCCGGCATCTCTTTCACCTGATGAACGCATTTCATTATCGATCCTCATTCCAGCGAGAAATGAAGAAAAACGGCTGGAAGCCTGCCTTCAGTCGATTGTTGATCAGCGTCTCCATCCAAAAGAGTTGATCGTGCTGGATGATCACTCGACAGATCAAACGAGAATGATTGCAGAGGGCTTCGCAGAGACATATCCATGGATTCGCGTGCAGTCAGGTCAAGTATTGAAGCGCGGCTGGCTTGGAAAATCATATGCTTGTTCCCAGCTTGCTGAGGCAGCATCTTCTGATTGGCTGTTATTTTTAGATGCAGATGTCCGCTTAAAACAAGGAGCTATTGAAGCGGTGTACAAGCAGTTATGCATACAAAAAACGGGCATGCTTTCAGGTTTCCCAGAGCAAAAAACGGGAACGCCTTTTGAGCATCTTGTCGTTCCTATGATGATGTTTACGATTGGCTGTCATCTGCCAGTGAAGTGGGTCAGAACATCTCAACATCCTGCTTTTGCCGCAGCACATGGCGGCTTTATTGCCTTTGAAAAGAATTGTTATCACGAAATAGGTGGTCATGAAGCGATCAAGGATTCTCTTGTGGATGATATGGCTTTGGCTAAACGAGTGAAAGCGAAGGGCTTTCCGTTCACACTGGCAAGTATTCATTCTTTTGTCTACATGAGAATGTATGAGAGTGGACAGGAAGTATGGGAAGGATATCGGAAAAATTTGTTCCCGGGAGTGAATCGAAACATTGCTTTGTTAAGCAGTGTCTTTTGTTTATACTCCGTCCTTTATGTAGTTCCTGTTATTTGCTTTATGATCGCACTAATTCATTTTGATGTGGTCAATCTCTGTTTAGCCCTTCTTTGCTACGGGCTGGGTGTATCCATTAAAGCGGTCATTGATATCGAAAATGGAAGAACGTCTACGATGGCCTTTTTATTGCCTGTCAGTATCATGAGCCTGATTGCCATTGGTTTTGCTTCTATGAAAATTGGGCTGAAAAAAGAAGGCTATGAATGGAAAGGAAGAAGGTACGAATGAAAAAAGTGATCATTATTGGCGGCGGACTTGGCGGGTTATCGGCTGCGATTCGCTTACAGTCACGCGGTTTCCAGGTCACCATTTTAGAAAAAGAAGCTTCTTTAGGCGGGAAATTACAACGCCATCAAGCGTCTGGCTACTCTTTTGATTTAGGACCGAGTACCATTACAATGAAGGCGTATTTTGAGGAAGTATTTACCTCCTGTCATAGGCGAATGGAGGATTATGTGACGTTTTATCCGATTTTTCCCCTTACTAAAAATGTTTTTTCAGATGGACATACGGTCGAGTTTACGCCAGATATTGAGCAAATGGAATCACAAATTGCAGTTTTTAGTCCAGAGGATGCACAGCAATACCGGGCATTTTTACAGGAATCGAAGAAGCTTTTTCAAATGGCAGAGGATCAGTTTTTAAATCGTTTATTATTGACCTGGAAGGATAAAGCGGATGTCAAGCTAATGAAAGCTCTTCTTGCTGTCAAACCTTTTACATCTGTTCAGCGCTTGCTGCGTCAATATTTTCGTCATCCTCATACATTGGCGATGTTTGGCCGGTATGCGACTTACATTGGCTCTTCTCCATACGAGGCACCTGCTATTTTTAATATGATGGCTTATTTAGAAGGAGAAAAAGGCATTTATGGTATTAAGGGCGGTACGTATCGTTTAGTTGAGGCATTTGAGACACTGGCAAAGGAATTGGGTGTCCAAATTCATCTCAATGAACCAGTCAAAAAGATTCATGTAAAGAATAAGCGAATCCAAGGAGTTGAAACAGATCAGCAGTTATATGAGGCAGATCAAGTCATTGCGGGGGCAGATGCACTGACTGTTTATCGTCAATTAATTGATGAAGAAGACCGCCCGAGCTTTGGAAATCAAAAACTGGCAAACATTGAGCCATCGTTATCAGGTTTTGTTCTTTTGTTGGGCGTCCCTAAAGTCTATGAACAACTGTCTCATCACAACGTGTTTTTTCCAGAGAATTATGAACAAGAATTCAAGGATATTTTTCAGAAAAAACAGCTTCCTCATGATCCGACGCTTTACATCTGTTATTCAGGTCATTCAGAGCCAGCTTTAAGCGGAGGCCCAGGAAGAAGTAACTTGTTTGTATTGGCCAATGCGCCATATGTGACAAAAGAGCAAAATTGGGACATGCTAAAGGAGACATATGGCCAGCATATGAAAACAAAACTAAAGGAAAAGGGTCTCTTTGATCTTGACCAGCTTGTAGAATTTGAAGCGGTACAAACCCCGCTTGATTTACAGCAAAAAACGGGAGCGTATCATGGGGCCATTTATGGCATGTCGTCAAACTCGTTCAAGCAGGCATTTTTTCGCATCAATAATCAATCAAAGGATATTGAAGGACTTTGGTTTGTTGGCGGCACAAGTCATCCAGGCGGCGGCACTCCGATGGTGACAAAATCAGGACAGCTCGTCGCAGAGGCCATTATCAAGCATTTGACGTAACACCGAATGAAAAGGAGAGAATTCAAGTGATTGTGGAAAAGAGAAGGTTCCCGTCGCCACATCCGCATATTCACTTATATACAGTGACATATGAGGCCGATGGACTTCGGATGAAGGGGCTGCTCGCTGAACCGGCCGGAGAAGGTCTCTATGACGGTTTTTTATATTTACGGGGCGGCATTAAAAATGTGGGAATGGTTAGACCTGGCCGAATTGTGCAATTTGCTGCGCAAGGGTTTGTCGTCTTTGCGCCCTTCTACCGAGGGAATCAAGGAGGCGAAGGGAACGAGGATTTTGCCGGAGAAGACCGGAAAGATGCATTTGCTGCATTTCAGCTGTTGAAACATCATCAAAAGGTGAAGCAGGAGCGCATTCATATCTTTGGTTTTTCCCGCGGCGGAATTATGGGCATATGGACCGCTGTTGAAATGAAGCATGAGGCCGCTTCCTTTGTGACATGGGGAGGCGTAAGTGATATGAAGCTCACCTATGAAGAACGTGTGGATATGAGAAGAATGATGAAGCGTGTGATAGGAGGTCCTCCGCATAAGGTACCAGAAGCATATGAGGCTAGAACGCCTTTGAATCATGTGCACCAAATTGAAGCACCTGTCCTAATCATTCATGGGGAGCTGGATGAGAATGTATCCATTGAGCATGCGTATTTATTAGAAGATGCACTGCGTCAGCATGGCAAGTCTGTGGAAACATGGTATTTTCACGGATATCATCATTATTTCCCGCCACAGCATAACCGGGAGATTGTCAGACGGCTGACGACATGGATGCACAGCCGAAAAGGCGGAAATGTGGTAAAATAAACGGTAGAAAGAAATATAGAAAGTAGGGGGATTTTCATTATGGGAATGCCTGTTGAATTTAATACAATGATTGTCACAAAAGGAAAAGAGACAAGAATTGAAGAAAATGTGTTTGAGCTCATGAAGGAAGGGTACCGCATTTATCCATTAAATATTCCGCTTGAGGTGCGTAAAACGAAAGACGGAGAAAAAACGGGAACAGCACATGTTGAAAAGCTGGAGCTCACAGACAATATCACGAAGGTGACGTACCGTCTTGTGTCATTACATTCAACGAACTAAAAAAGCTGAGGGATTCATTCCCTCAGCTTTTTCCTTTTGATTAGACGAGTGGTCCGCCTTTTGCTTCAATATCACTTGCTGCATGGCTGAATTTTTTGAAGTTCTTTTTAAATTCATTTGCAAGGAAGTTTGCTTTTTCTTTGTAAGCCTCTTGATCGTCCCATGTTTTAGCAGGCTGAAGCACTTCATCTGGCACTCCTGGAATATGAAGCGGGATGTGTAATCCGAAGATGTCGTCAGTGATCATTTCAGCGTTGTCAAGATCGCCTTCGATCGCTGCCTGCACCATTGCTCTTGTATGAGCAAGATTCATTCGTTTGCCCGTACCGTAGCCGCCGCCAGTCCAGCCTGTATTCACAAGGAATACTTTTGCGCCGTGCTCATCGATTTTTTTACCAAGCATTTCAGCATAGACATGAGCAGGAAGTGGCAAGAATGGTGAACCAAAGCAAGTAGAGAACGTTGTTTCTGGTGACGTCACGCCACGCTCAGTTCCCGCTAATTTACTTGTGTAACCGCTCAAGAAGTGGTACATGGCTTGTTCTTTCGTTAAACGGCTGATTGGAGGTAA
Organism: Bacillus sp. JUb11; assembly: GCF_024807925.1. NCBI lineage: Bacteria > Bacillati > Bacillota > Bacilli > Caryophanales > Bacillaceae > Bacillus > Bacillus sp. JUb11. The sequence goes on from NZ_JANUEZ010000012.1 coordinate 30,578, forward strand.
AACACCGAATGCATCAGCTGTTAAAAAGACGATGGCAGATGGGTGACCTGCAATACTTGGTTTCACGATGTTATCAATCATTTCGATTGGGTAAGCCGCACGTGTATTTTCAGTAAAGAATGTGTCATCATAATCTGCTTCACGTGTTTCTTCATCAAGTACTACATTTTCAAGCACTGATCCGAAGCTGATGGCTTTGTAAATTTGTGGTTCTTTTTCTTCACTTAAGTTCACGCATTTTGCATAGCATCCGCCTTCAATATTGAAGACACCTGTGTTAGACCAACCGTGCTCATCGTCTCCAATCAGCTTACGGCTTGCACTTGCAGAAAGCGTCGTTTTTCCAGTACCTGAAAGGCCGAAAAATAAAGCAACATCGCCTTCTTGACCGACGTTAGCAGAGCAGTGCATTGATAAAATATCTTGTTCAGGAAGCAGGTAGTTCATAACAGAGAAAATGGATTTTTTCATCTCTCCTGCATATTCTGTTCCACCGATCAGAATCGTCCGTTTTTCAAAAGAAACGATAATAAACGTTTCAGAGTTTGTGCCATCTGTTTCAGGATCTGCTTTAAAGTGAGGTGCAGATAAGATGGTGAAAGGTTTTTCGTTTGATGATGGTGTTGATCCATCAGGTCTGATGAATAGCTGCTTTGCAAAGAGATTGTGCCAAGCGAATTCATTTACAACTGTAATTGGCATACGGTATTTTTCGTCAGCACCGGCAAAACCATCAAAGACAAATAGTTCATCACGTTCTTTTAAGTATGACACAACCTTTGTATATAAACGATCAAATGCCTCTTTCGAGATCGGCTGATTCACTTGACCCCAATCAATTTTATGTTCAGAGTTTTCTTCTTTTACGATGAATTTATCTTTAGGCGAACGTCCAGTGTAGGCACCCGTTGTGGCGCGCACAGCACCAGTTGAAGTTAAAACGCCTTCATTACGTGCCAAAATCTTTTCAACAAGTTTCGGAACAGATAAATTTTGGTGCGTATTTTCTAATGAGAGCAATGACTGCAAATCTTCTTTTAAATCCACTGAGTTCATAAAAAAACCCTTCCTTTACCGTTGAATTTGTTTGTTTTGATTAGTATAACACATTGATAATAATAGTCTATACTATTTAAACATTTTTGTGTGTGTTTTTTCATTTCTGCTATGAAAATATGCTTTTTGGTGATGCTAATGATGAGGTGAAAAAAAGGGGAGATAATTCCTATGAACCATTGACATGACGCAAGGGTTTAAGATAAGATATCTTATTGAACGGATACTCTTATCCCGAGTTGGTGGAGGGACAGGCCCGATGAAGCCCAGCAACCGGTTTCTTATGAAAAAGGCATGAACATGCTGAGAAACCAAGGTGCTAACCTGATGCAAGGTACAAGAACACCTTGAGCGATAAGAGTGAAAGGCATGCGATCTCAGACCCTTTCCTCGCAATGAAGGAAATGGTTTTTTTATTTTTGGGATATCATATGAACAAATTGCCAATAACATCTCTAATATAAACATGTTGAAATATAAGAGGGAACGAGTTCCGTATCATATTGGAGGCCTCATCTTGGGATGATGTGGTCTTGTACAGGAGGAAATAGCCATTATGAGTCAAAATCGTCGTTTATTTACTTCAGAATCAGTGACCGAAGGACATCCAGATAAAATCTGTGATCAAATTTCAGACAGCATTTTGGATGAAATTTTAAAGAAAGATCCAAATGCACGTGTTGCCTGTGAAACTTCTGTAACAACCGGTCTCGTATTAGTAAGCGGTGAGATTACAACGTCTACTTATGTCGACATTCCAAAGACGGTGCGTGACACGATTAAGGAAATTGGCTACACACGTGCGAAATATGGTTTTGATGCGGAAACATGTGCGGTTCTTACATCAATTGATGAACAGTCTGCTGATATTGCGCAAGGTGTAGACAAAGCGCTTGAAGCACGTGAAGGAACAATGACTGAAGAAGAAATTGATGCGATCGGTGCAGGTGACCAAGGTTTGATGTTTGGTTTTGCAAACAACGAAACTGAAGAGCTTATGCCACTGCCGATTTCTCTTGCACATAAATTATCTCGCCGTTTAACAGAAGTACGCAAGAATGAAACACTTTCATACCTTCGTCCAGACGGAAAAACTCAAGTAACAGTTGAATATGATGAACAAAACAAACCAGTTCGTATTGATACGGTGGTTATTTCTACACAGCATGCACCAGAAGTGACGCTTGAACAAATTCAAAGCGACTTAAAAGAGCATGTCATCCGCCCTGTCGTTCCAAGTGAACTGATCGATGAAGAAACAAAATACTTCATCAACCCAACAGGCCGCTTTGTTATCGGTGGACCTCAAGGGGATGCTGGTTTAACTGGACGTAAAATCATCGTTGATACTTATGGCGGGTATGCTCGTCACGGTGGCGGTGCTTTCTCTGGTAAGGATGCAACGAAGGTTGACCGTTCGGCAGCATATGCGGCTCGCTATGTAGCGAAAAACATCGTAGCAGCTGGTCTTGCAGATTCATGTGAAGTACAGCTTGCTTATGCAATTGGTGTTGCACAACCTGTCTCCATTTCAATTGATACATTTGGAACAGGAAAAGCCTCTGAAGAGAAATTAATTGAAGTGGTACGTGCAAACTTTGATCTTCGTCCAGCTGGCATTATTAAAATGCTTGACTTACGTCGTCCGATCTATAAACAAACCGCTGCATACGGTCACTTTGGCCGTCATGACTTGGATCTTCCATGGGAAAAAACGGATAAAGCCGACACGCTTCGCAAGGAAGCATTAGGAGAATAACAACATACAAAACCGCTTATTTTAAGCGGTTTTCCTTTTGATTAAAAAAAATTCTACAAAAAGCGTAAAAATGTGAAACAAAATTGGACAAAATACTGTCTAATTATAGGTCTACTTTTAAGAAATAACATAACGTGGAGGCAATAATATGTGTGGGTTTGTTGGTGTATTTAATCACCGTCCATTGTCCGAAACTACTGAGCAGGAAGAGTTAATTAAGCAAATGAATCGTCTCATCGTTCATCGAGGTCCGGATGATGAGGGGTACTTTCATGATGAGCATGTAGGATTTGGATTTAGACGTTTAAGTATTATAGATGTTGAACACGGAAAGCAGCCGCTTTCTTATGAAGATGAAAAATATTGGATTATTTTCAACGGAGAAATTTATAACTATGTGGAGCTGAAAGAAGAGCTTGTGAAAAAAGGCTATACGTTCAGCACAGATTCTGATACGGAAGTCCTTCTTGCCACATATCGCCACTATAAAGAAGAAGCGGCATCGAAGCTTCGCGGGATGTTTGCATTTTTAATTTGGGATAAAGAAGCGCAGTTATTATATGGCGCAAGAGATCCTTTCGGCATTAAACCGCTCTATTTTACACAAATGGATGACCAAGTGTACTTTGCTTCTGAACGCAAAAGCTTAATGGCTGTGAATGAGAACATTTTATTTGATGAGACTGCTTTGCAGCAGTATATGTCTTTTCAGTTCGTTCCTGAGCCAAATACACTTGATCAAAAAGTGCACAAAGTTGAGCCAGGTCATCAGTTTACACTGCGTCCAGGCCAAGACATTGCATTTAAGACTTACTGGAAAGTTCAATTCAAACCTGAACAAACACAAGAGCAGAAATTAGTAGAAGAAGTACGTGATGCTATCTATGATTCTGTAAAAGTCCATATGAGAAGTGATGTGCCTGTTGGTTCATTCCTATCAGGCGGGATCGATTCTTCTTTCATCGTGTCGGTCGCAAAGGAATTTCACCCTGAACTGAAGACATTCTCTGTTGGTTTCCAGCAGGATGGATTCAGTGAGGTAGATGTAGCAAAAGAAACAGCTGATAAGCTGGGATTGCAAAACTTTAGTGCTGTGATTTCTCCTGAGGAATATATGAATGAGCTTCCGAAGATCGTCTGGCATTTAGATGATCCTTTGGCTGATCCAGCGGCGATTCCATTGTATTTCGTAGCAAAAGAAGCGAAAAAACAAGTCACAGTTGTTCTTTCAGGTGAGGGAGCAGACGAGCTGTTCGGTGGATATAATATTTACCGTGAGCCGCTGTCTCTAAAGCCTTTTGAATCTGTACCATCCATGCTGAAAAAGCTTCTTCTTCGTCTGGCTCGTTTAATGCCAGAAGGAATGAAAGGGAAAAGCTTTATCGTTCGCGGCTGTACACCATTAGAGGAACGTTATATCGGCAATGCGAAAATCTTTGAAGAGCCAGTGAAGAAAAACCTCTTAAAGCAGTATGATCCGAACATCACGTATCGTGACGTGACGAAAACATACTTCGAGGAAAGTGCAGGCTACAGCGATATTAACAAAATGCAATATGTTGATATCCATACGTGGATGCGCGGGGATATCCTGCTGAAAGCAGATAAGATGACAATGGCGAATTCTCTTGAGCTTCGTGTTCCATTCCTTGATAAGGTCGTATTTGAAGCAGCTTCTAAAATTCCAGAAGAGTTGAAAACGAAAGACGGCACAACGAAATATTTATTGCGTAAAGCAGCAGAAGGCATTGTGCCGGACCATGTGTTAAACCGTAAAAAACTAGGTTTCCCTGTTCCAATTCGTCATTGGCTGAAAAATGAGATGAACGCTTGGGCGAAAGATATCATTAAAAACAGTCAGACAGATGAATACATTAACAAGGCATATGTTCTTGATTTATTAAATGATCATTGTGCTGGAAAAGCAGATCATAGCCGTAAGATTTGGACTGTCCTGATCTTTATGATCTGGCATAGCATCTATGTAGAGCGCAGCATTGATCCAGAGCAGTTGAATCACCAGCCGAAAGAAGTTATTTTTAGCTAATGAAAAAGGTTTTCAGCTTTGTGCTGAAAACCTTTTTTGTCATGATAGAAAGTAGTGGAAAAGGGTAAAATAACAAGCGGTACACAGTTATTGCTTAATATCCTGAAAAAAACATGATAAAGTGAAGATACATGTATGATGTTAACGCGATAAAAGGGAACGATAGTATTGTCCTTTTTCTACATATTCTCTGCGGATACGATCCATGTCTTGGATATCTTCATCTGTTAACTGGCGAACGACTTTGGCTGGACGGCCAAAAGCGAGTGAACCTTTTGGGATGACTTTTCCTTGCGGGACAAGGCTACCTGCACCAATAAAGGCTCCTTCGCCAATTTCCGCACCATCGAGAATGATGGAACCCATGCCAATGAGGGCATTTTTTCGAATGATAGAGCTATGTAATGTGACTTGGTGTCCAATGGTAGCACCATCTTCAATAAGAAGTGTTTTTCCAGGACTTTGATGCAGACAGGATAAGTCTTGAATGTTGACGTTTTTTCCAATTCTGACAGGAGCTACATCGCCTCTAATGACCGTTTGGAACCAAACGCTTGAATATTCTCCTATTGTGACATCACCTGTAATGGTGGCGTTTTCTGCAACAAAGACCGATTCATGAATCTCAGGTGTAAACTGATGATATGGATAAATCACTTTTTCGACTTCCTTTCTTAATACAACATTTGTGAGGTGTTTACTTTGTGGACTTGGCATGCTGAAAGACCGGTTGGTACAATTGTCATTGTACATGGTGCTAGTGAATATCATGGCCGATATAAATGGCTGATCGAAATGTGGCGAAATGCAGGCTATCACGTCGTCATGGGTGACCTGCCTGGGCAAGGGACATCGACACGTGCGAGAGGCCACATTCGTTCTTTTCAAGAATACATTGATACAGTGGATGAATGGATTGAACATGCGAAGTCGTTCAGACTTCCGACATTTTTACTTGGACATAGTATGGGGGGACTGATTTCGATTGAATGGTTCAAGCAGTATACCCATACGAAGATTGATGGCCTTATTTTATCATCACCTTGTTTAGGTCTGCAATTTAAACCGAAGAAGCTGATGGATTTTGCGTCAAAAGGGCTAAATGTGCTGGCGCCGTCTTTTAAAGTCGAATCCGGGCTGTCGATCGAACTTGCCACACGGAATCAAGATGTGATAGAGGCAGATTCGAATGATTCGCTTTATGTGACGAAGGTGTCGGTTCGCTGGTATCGAGAACTGGTGAAAAATATCGATGCGGCGATGCAGCCTACGAATGTTTTTCGGTCGATTCCACTCCTGCTCATGCAGGCAGGCGATGACAAGATTGTAGATAAAACAAGAGTGATGAAATGGTTCAATGGCATTGAATCAACCAATAAATCATACCGTGAATGGGAAGGGCTTTATCATGAAATTTTTAATGAGCCCGAGCGAGAAGAAGTGTTTAAGGCGGCAAGAGCCTTTACTGATCAATATATTTGATTGTGAGCTTAAGTTGGGGGTGGATTGATTTGTCAGTACCAGAACGTCCTTTTGCACTGATGACGAAGGTGTATAAAGATATTTTTCCGCTAGTTCATCAGGAGCTAAAAAAGTGGCGGGCTCATGCAGAAATGATTGAAAATGAAGAACTGAGAACGCAGGCACTAGCGAGCATATCCAGTAAAACCTTCCACTGTGAAGGCGGGGGAATTTTATCTCTTCTTGCAGGTGAAGCGAAGGAAACGTGTATTGAATTCATTGTGGCGTACCAAACGATTAGCGATTATTTAGATAACTTATGTGACCGCAGTACATCACTTGATCCAAAGGATTTTCATATGCTGCATCAAGCGATGAGAGATGCACTCGATATTCATGCGGAGCTTAAGCCGTATTATCAATTCCGTGATGATCAAGAGGATCATGGGTACTTGCATGCGCTAGTCAGGACGTGCCAAGATGTGCTGTCACGTCTAGCGCATTATCCGATCATTCAGCCCTATTTACATACGCTGTGTGATTATTATAGTGATTTACAAGTACATAAGCATGTGGTTCCTCATGAGCGTGAACCTCGATTAGAGTCATGGTTCCGCCAGTATGAAAAGGATTTACCGAAGATGGAGTGGTATGAGTTTTCCGCATGTGCAGGATCAACGCTGGGTATTTTCTGTCTTGTGGCTTATGCACTGCAGCCTGATTTTACAGAGAAGCAGGCGAAGCAAATTTACGAAAGCTATTTCCCTTATATTCAAGGTCTGCACATCTTACTGGACTATTTAATCGACCAAGAAGAGGACAGGCTGGAAGGCGATTTAAATTTTTGCTCGTACTACAACTCTCATCATGAGATGATGGATAGACTACAGCATTTTATTGAAAAAGCGGATGAACAGCTGAAAGGCATTCCACACGAGAATTTTCACAAACTAATCAATAGAGGGTTACTTGCGGTCTATTTGTCTGATGAAAAAGTGACAGCTCAAAAAGAGATGAACAAGCTGGCAAAGCGGTTGATCAAATCAAGCGGGAAAACATCGTTCTTTTTCTATATCAATGGCAGAGCCTATCGAACCTATCAGAAAATGCCTTGGATGAAATCTTCATAAAGGATAAAGTAAGCTCATCAGCTTGTAGAAAACAAAATGGTTTTCTACAAGCTTTTTTGTTTTGAACGGTTTTGCTTGGGCGATGTACCCTTTTTAAGGCGAACCATGATCAGACGTATCCTCTTTTTTCATTACAATCCTCTTATTTGCTGCCGATAATATTCTTAGTGTACGAAAAATAGGAGAAAAGTATGGATTGAATGAATCGTATCTACTCCTTATGACGTATATTTGTTGAAAAACTTAAAAAAGGGGAAGGTCGAATATGTCGTTTTTTAAAAAGTTTGCAGCAAGTGTAGGAATCGGTGCAGCAAAAGTGGATACAATTTTGGAGAAAGATGCGTATGAACCGGGAGAAGAAGTAAAGGGAACAGTCCATGTGAAGGGCGGAAAAGTGCCTCAAGATATTCGCTATATTGATTTAAAGTTGAATACATGGTACACCATCGTAAAAGATGATGAAGAGCAGCGAAAATACACAACGATCCATTCTGTCCGAGTGACTGAATCATTCACGATTCAGCCAGGGGAAGCTCATCAGTTTACTTTCTCTTTTTACCTTCCTCTTGATACACCAATGACTGTAGGTAAAGTAGAGGTGGCTGTTGTGACAGACCTTGATATTCAAGGTGGTATTGATAAATCTGATCATGACCGCATTTTTGTAAGCGCGCACCCGTGGGTGAATCGTGTGCTTGAAGCTGTTGGAAACTTAGGCTTTCACCTTCATGAAGCAGACTGCGAAGAAGCACCTTATTTCAGGCGCCGCCTTCCCTTTGTTCAAGAGTTTGAGTTCATACCGACTTCCGATTATTATCGTCAAATGCTTGATGAGTTAGAGGTGATTTTCTTCATTGATGAAGAGGGGCTAGATCTCATTTTTGAAGTTGACCGCAGAGCAAGAGGGCTGCGTGGCTGGCTGGAAGAAATGTATAATGACGGAGAACAGCTTGTACGTGTCCGCTTTACTCGATCAGAGCTTGCAGATGCAGAAGAGCTGGAAGTAGTGCTTGAAGAAATCATTGACCAATACGCTTATTAAATAATAAAACTCAAATCCATTAAGAGGATTTGAGTTTTTTTTCGATGGCTACCACAAAGGGCGGATCGTTTTGAATATTCATGTATTGATAAGATATTACCTGTACTTCTTCGTGATGGAGTGTTTTGCAATAATCAAGAAGGATGTCCTTCTCTTTTTTTCCTTCGGGATGACCGTGGTAAATCACAAGAACGATCAGACCTCCAGGCTTAAGCCAATCCATGAGCTGTTTGATCGCTTCAATGGTCGTATGTGCCTGAGTCGTGACGGTTTTATCGCCTCCTGGTAAGTACCCAAGATTGAACACTGCACCAGATATGTGGCCATAAGCATCCGCTGGCAGATGTTCAGCAAGTTGTTCATGTCCGTCATGGATCAGGTGAACGTTTGGATAGTGCTCACCAAGTCTTTTGCTTGTTTGCTCAATGGCTTCCTTCTGTACATCGAATGCGAAAACTTGTCCATCTCTCCCGACAAGGTCAGCTAAATAGCGTGTATCATGGCCATTTCCCATCGTTGCATCAATGACAATATCGCCTTTTTGACAAGCACGTTCTAACAGCTCTTTACTAAAAGGGAGCATCCGTTTTAAAATCATTTTGCCGCTTCTTCCAATCTGACGAAGCGTTTACCTTGGTAGCTGTTACGTCTTTCAAGCTCAGCATTAATGGCATTGAGCACTTCCCATTTATTCACACTCCACATTGGACCTACCATTAATTCAATGGGACCATCGCCTGTAATACGATGAATAATCATTTCTGGGGGCAGGATCTCCAGCTGATCACAGACAAGCTGGACATATTCCTCTTGGCTGAGAAACTCTAGTTTGCCTTTCTCATATTGCTTTACCATCGGTGTTCCTTTTAAGAGGTGAAGTAGATGAATTTTAATTCCTTGCACATCTAAATCAGCGACAGCTTTTGCTGTTTCCATCATCATATCTCGGTTTTCAAGAGGAAGACCGTTGATGATATGTGAACAGACTCGAATGCCATGTTTTCGCAGTTTTTCTACACCTTCTACGTAGCATTCATAATCATGGGCACGGTTGATGAGCATCGCTGTCCGCTCATGTACAGTTTGTAGACCAAGTTCAACCCATAAATACGTCCGTTCGTTTAACTCAGCTAAATATTCCACGACGTCATCTGGCAGACAATCAGGTCTTGTGGCAATCGATAAACCAACCACTCCATCCAGATTCATGACGGTTTCGTATTTTTCTTTTAAAACAGGAAGCGGCGCATGTGTGTTTGTGTAAGCTTGGAAATACGCCATGTATTTTCCATCTTTCCATTTTGTATGCATCCGGTCCTTGATTTCATTAAATTGAGTGATGAGATCATCCGCCCGGTTCCCTGCAAAATCACCAGATCCTGCTGCGCTGCAAAATGTGCAGCCTCCATGTGCGACAGTACCATCACGGTTTGGACAATCAAAGCCGCCGTCTAATGCGACTTTAAATACTTTATGACCAAAGTGCTCACGCAAATGATAATTCCATGTGTGATACCGTTTTTCGCTGTTTGAATATAAAAAAGGGTTATGCTGATCCAAGTCAGTAACCTCCTTGCATAATAATAGGCATCCTTAAAGTTTAACAAAAATCACGAAAGAGGACAATTGAATCTGTCCAACATTTTCTTTAGTGAAAAAGCTTTACGTGGGCAAAATAGGCGAGAGCAATGATGAAATGGAGGGATGGCTAGATGGCAACTAGAAAATCAATCGATGAATTTGTCCAAAAAAGCACTGAGACTCTTGAGTTTGCAAGCGAACAGTTTGATTTGAGCTCTCGCCAAGAACATTATAACGTAGAAGAATTTTCAAAAGCGCAGCTCATGCTTGAGGATGCGGTGAATGAATTAGAAAAGTTAAAAGATGTCGCCAATGATCAGCAAAGAGAACGGTTAGACAGAACGCGTGTACAAATTCAAAGTCTGCAAAACCAAATGATTTTAGGTATTTCATACGAGAACGAATGATGAACAGATCCTTCTTTTAAGGGTCTGTTTTTATTTTTTGGCTGTTTTCGCAAAGATTGTTGTTTTTGGATATATATTTGTAATAGGTTTTTGTTCTGTTAAAGTATGTTATATATAGAAATTGCAAATATCTTCAAGGGGGTAGAAGAAATGTTGGAGACTCTTCCTGATTGGTTTTGGGCATTATATTACTTGTTTTTCTTAGCAACATTAGGAACCGCAATATTCAGTGTTGTGAAAAATAAACATAGGGGATTGTCCATTCTAACCATTGTATTTACTGTTACAATTCCGATGATTAGCCTGATAAATAGCATTGGTAGAGTAGAAGGCATGAATGAATTTGAACACTTATTTAGTCAATTGCGACAGGGTGCAGTTTGGTCTATCTTTACAGTTATAGGCTATATATTTTTATTAGTATGGTGGGTGCTAATCCTGTTCAAAAGCAAGTCCAAAAACAAAGTAATAGTATCTAATTAAAACATTGTAGAGACCTCAATATTCGGGGTCTTTTATTATGCACTTTTTCAGGCAATTATGAAAGTTATTAACGTGTTGAACACCCTAAACCAGAAGCAAACCTGGCTTCCGAAAGCTTTTAAGTAGCTTCGTCATTTTATCTGGTTCGTCTGCCTATTTTTTTCTAGAGTCTCTTGACTTTTCAATTAAGTGTCTATATTGTATTAAGTGTACTACATCAACTAATACACTACAGACACTTAAACGTGAAGAAAGGTGTTTAACCATGAAAAAAGAAAAAAAACCAATCAATTTAAAGTGGATGGTGCTGGCTGTTGCGTTAGCATGTACATTTTTTTTCGTTCTCGTTTTCATTGGTTTTGAAGTTCAAAAAGATTTTATTCCAAATTCGGTCCCTTTAATGCAAGGACATGATCAAGCGATAGGACTGCAAAAGCATGAATGAGAAAAGAGGGAGCCATCATGATTCAAATAGATCCAAGAAGCGCTGCACCAATATATGAACAAATCATTGAGCAGTTAAAAATTTTGTGCTTAAAAGGCGTGATGAAACCAGGTGACAAACTGCCCTCTGTGAGAGAGCTTGCCACCATTATTATTGCGAATCCAAACACCGTCAGCAAAGCGTATAAAGAGCTTGAACGGGAAGGAATTATTGAAACATTAAGAGGCCGTGGAACGTATGTGACAGAAGGTGCACAGTTAAAGCTGAATGAAGGGAAGGTGTTAGAGATGAAGGAGCAATTAAGGCAACTCATTATTGAAGCTCATTATGCCGGTATTGATATTCATCAACTCAAAGAGTGGCTGGAGGAGATCAGCTCAAGTCTAAAAGGAGGAAAACAAGTTGATTGAGGTCAGAAATGTATCAAAGAAATTAAATGGACGCGAAGTACTCAGCAACGTTTCCTTCAAGATAGGCGAAGGAGAGATCTTTGGTCTGCTTGGCCGGAATGGCTCTGGTAAAACAACACTTCTTCGCTTGATTCAGCAAATCCTTCTTCCAGATGAAGGAGAGATTTATTTTAAAGATGTACTCGTAAAAGACCACCCGTTAGTGAAGCAAAATATTGTGTATATGCCAGTCGTAAATCCCTACTTTGACCGGTACAATTATGGACAGCTTGTGAAGCTGTTAAAACAACTGTATCCAAAGTTTGACGTGACATATGCCAATGAGCTTGTGAACCGGTATGAGATTCCGGAAAAAGTGAAATACCGTGAATTGTCGACAGGTTTAAAGAAACAGCTATCCCTCATTTTAAGTTTTGCCATCAAACCAGCAGTCATTTTGTTAGATGAGCCGACAGACGGGATTGATGCAGTCACAAGAAATGACGTTCTTCAGCTGATGATTGACGAGGTGGCAGAACGACAAACAACGATTTTAATTACATCTCACCGTTTAGAGGATATTGAGCGTATGTGTAACCGAATCGGGTTTTTGGAAGGAAATCAGCTCACAAGTGTTATGGATTTAGATGAATTAAAGAATGACTACGTTAAAATCCAGATGGCATTTGAAGAGGATATGAACTTAAGTATTAGAAAAAAAGGCGTTGCCATTTTAGATCAAGCGGGTGTGTTCTATACAGCACTTGTACTCAAAACAGATGAAGAAGCAAAAGAGTATTTGAAATCGCTTGAACCAAAAGTGTGGCATGAACTGCCTGTAAATTTAGAAGAAGTGTTCATTGCGAAGTTTGGAGGGAAACGCAGATGGTAAAGCGGCAATTGTTATATAAGGAATGGAAGCAGTCTGAGCTGACATTCATTTTAGTGATGCTTGTTGCGGTATTTGCGACGCCATTATCCTTTTTAATGGAATACTCATCCTTTCAAGATTGTTTAGAAAACCGAGAATGTCTAATGGATACAACAACATTCACTTATATTTTTAAGACGGACGCATTTCTCTCACTTTCATGGGTCATGGGAATATTTTTTGCTGTGATTCAGCTAGGATTTGAAAGAAATAAAGGGCAGATGGACTTTACCGTATCCTTGCCGTTTAGTAGAAGTTCCATCTTTCACACAAAGTTTTTCTTAGGTGCTGGAATTATTGCAAGTGTTCATGCTGTTTCATACCTTCTCATTTATTTATTAAAATTAGGTCTTGGGCCAATAGAGACACCTGGATTCAACAGTCATTATTTCTCTGCGTTGTTGTCAGCCTTGATGATCTATAGTTTGTTTTTTGCAGCAGGTGCTTTAACAGGGAGTGCTATTTCTCAAGCAATCGTTGGATTTAGTACAGCTATTTTACCTTACTTAGTGATTGGTTTACCAATCCTTCATTTAGATTTTATCTTTAAAACAAGCGGGATGTGGCTGGATAAAATCTTTAATTTTTTGATCACGCCCATTTCCCCCATTACTTATATTACAGCTAACAGTTTTTATCAGGAATATCCGCTTTGGTTCAATGGTGAAGAATACATCGTTCCAATTGTCATGATGTTGCTATTTTACCTTATAGGCTTGTTTAGCTTTATTAAACATCCAATTGAACGAAATGGCCGATTCTTCCTTTATTCAATAATGGATCGCCCAATTCAAATTATGGTGATCGTGTTTGGCGTCTTAGGGTTTGGCTGGGTTGGTTTCTCTTCAGATTCATTAATTGGATATTTTGTTGGGATGTTCATCGGTGGAGCTGTAGGCGCACTGACGAGTTATTTCTTAATCTATCGAAAAAGATAAACAGAGAGCAGGGGAGTAGAGATGATTCAAATTCAATCGTTAGATCATGTGTTTAAAATTGGAAAAAAGGGCAGGGAGAACGAGATTCCTGTGCTCAAAGACATTGACTTGTCTATTAAAAGAGGCGAAATTGCATGTATCGTCGGACGAAGCGGTTCGGGGAAATCAACTTTACTGAATTTAATATCGGGATATATTACGCCAACAAGCGGACAAATTATGGTTGATGGCACCAATGTGACCGGCTTTAATGAGAAAGAATGGGCAGACTTTCGGTTAGATCATTTTGGCTTTATCTTTCAAAGCTTTCAATTGATCGGGAGTTTAACAACATATGAGAACGTTGAACTTCCGCTCACTTTAAAAGGTGTGAAGCCGTCTGAGCGAAAAGTGAAAGTAAAGGAAATGCTGAAACGAGTTGGTCTTGAACATCACGCAGGGCATTATCCTAATGAACTGTCAGGTGGACAGCAGCAGCGTGTGAGTATTGCAAGAGCCTTGATCCTTAATCCGTCTATTATTTTAGCGGATGAGCCAACAGGCAGTCTGGATTCAGAAACTGAAGGAGAAATTCTAGCCTTTATCCAGCAGCTTAATCGTGAAAAAGGAATTACATTTGTCATCATTACACATGACGATGAAGTCGCTTCAATCGCAGACACAACGTTCCAGCTTCATGATGGTGTATTAAAGAAAGGGGATCAGTCCATTGAAATTTAGAGATCAGGTCAAATTCATCAGAAGAAATATGAAGAAAAATAGATTGCGTGTGTTTATGACCATACTTGCAACGACAATGGCATGCTCTTTCTTAATCGTTCTAGCGTCAGTTGGTTTTGGTCTGCAAAAATCGGCTCAAGATGAAATCATGAAACAACAAATTATCACAGAAATTAAAGTGTTAGGCAAAGAAAAAGGTGACGTCAAGGTTGACGATTTAAAGAAATATGATCATGCGAAATCTGTCGTTGCAAGAACGTCAATCATTCCATCGGTTCACGTCGAGCTCGATAATCGCTCAAGTGATACGCAGGCTGTACTGACAGATATGAAAGAAGAAAAAGAGGCAGGCCTTGAACTAGACCGTGGAAAAGTCCCAACATCGGCGAATGAAATTGTAGTTGGGTATCAAATGGCAGAACAACTTTGGACGGAAAAAGAACGAAAAGACTATGAAAAAGAAATGAATCAGACATCAAATGGTGAAGAGACACCGGAAGAGCCAAAAGGCTATACGAAGGAAATTTTAAACAAAGTCATTCAAATCAAGGTGCCGAAACTGAATGAAGAAAATGAAGTGGTGAAAGAAAAGACGTTCGATTTCCGTGTCGTCGGTGTATTGAAGAAACCGAATTTGGAGTGGCAGCAGGATCATAAAATTCTTATTCCGAATGCTTATGAAAAAGAATTTAGTCAAGTGCTCGATCTGTCTCCTGATGCAGGAAATGTCGAAAAAATGACGTCTGTCTATGCTGATAAGTTCGACAATGTCGGTGCGCTCACAGATAAGCTGACAGATGACGGCTATCAAGTCATCTCTGTGACGAATCAGCTTGAAGGAATGGATATGTTCTTTACAGTCTTTAAAATTGGACTCATCTTTGTTGGATGTATTGCGGTCATTATTTCGGCGATCGGCATTTTCAATACGATGACAATGGCCGTAACAGAGCGGACACAAGAGATTGGGATCATGAAAGCCATCGGTGCGAATCCTTCCATTATTAAGCGAATGTTCCTCATGGAAAGTGCTTATATTGGGGTGATTGGATCGATCATCGGGATTATCATCTCGTACATCGTTAGTTTTGCAGTGAATTTAATCATTCCAGCAATTTTGTCTTCCATGTCTGAAGGGGGATCAAGTGATCAATTCTCGATCACCTTCTCCTATATTCCGCTAAGCCTTGTGGTCACAGCAACAGTGATTAGTGCAGGAGTCGCCATTATTTCTGGACTCAATCCAGCACGTAAGGCGACAAAAACGAATGTATTAACAGCATTAAGAAGAGAAATTTAAAGAAGAACCTCCTGTACCTATATTGGGCTGACAGGAGGTTTTTTTATCGTCAAAAGATGTCTATTGCTTTGGTGCCCGATACCCTGCACGCTCAGCTTCTTCTACGGAGCAGAACATTTTGGTCACGTTTTTTGTCCGTGAGTAGTATCTGCTGCTCGGTGTGTGATATATGCCGTTGACACTTCCTTTAATATTACAGGCGGCAGATTCTTTTTTTGTTTCTTTTTGTGACTCATGACCGCCAGTATTCGACCCATCATCTTTAGGAGCAGATCGCTGGGCCGATGACGTGGTGTCTTTGTTTACTTTCTGGTGTTCTTTTTTGAGTGTTTCGTTTGTAGAGGTGAGCTTGTCTATTTTCTCTTCAAGCTCATGGATGGTTTTTTCTTGCTGTTTGACTGTCTTCTTTTCGGAGGTGATGGTTTCTAATTTCTTGGATAGCTTTTCTTTTTCTTTGGTCACGTCTTCTAAAGAGGCCGTCAGCGTTTCTTTGTCTTCCTTTAGACGAGAAATGTCAGATGCTAATTGTTTTTGCTCTTTCAGCAGCTGTTCAGAAGATGGATCTGCTTGTGCTTTCGGAGCACCTGTGCCGGCAAACGGTAATGACATAATAGAAAAAACAAGACCAATGGTCAAAAAAGGATAGAAGAGTTTTTTTGAAAAGATTTGTTGATTTTGGTGTTTAAGTAATAAATAATTGACGGCATATCCTATGGCGAAACAAATACATAAAAGACCTATGATGAGTAACATCATCATCTGGCAGCCCCCCTATATCACTATTTACACCTATCATACCTCATTTTTCCATTTTGGGGAGCGGTTCAATTAAAAAAACCCTGTTTATACAGGGTTTTCAGCTAATGGCAATCCTTTGATTGCTTCTTTTACCGTTAAATAAGTGATCGTATTCTGGAAGTCTGTATCTAAGTCTTTCATTTTCATCGCAAGCTGTGGTTTGATCCCAGTGATGATAAGTTCAGTTCCAGTTAAGTTCAGCAGGTGATGCAGTTTGAAAATTCGCGCTGCAACGGAATCATCGACATCAATTAAACCAGAAAGATCGACAATTAAATAATCATCCTTTGAATCTTCTAATATACAAGTTAACTTCGCGACGATAGCATCAAAGCGCTCTTCTGATAATTTTCCGATGAGTGGAAGAGCGGAAACACCATTTTTGATTGGGACAATTGGCGTCGACAGAGAGGTGACTTCCTGTAAGGAATCTTCTAGGAGTTGTTCATATTCTTTCTGCTTTGTAATATCCTTTTGAAAGCCAATAAAAAATGTTTTGTCATCTTGTTCAATGTATAGAGGATCTATATTGAGTTCATTCCAAAAAAAAGTACCGTCTTTTTTATAATTTTTGAGCTGTGTGGTAATAGGTGTTTTGTTTTGAATTCCGTGACGTATTAAGGCAAGTTGCTCTTGATTTGTGTCTTTTCCTTGGAGGAATCGACAATTACGTCCAAGAATCTCATCTGGTTTATATCCAGTCATTTGTGTAAAGCCATGATTCACATAAACGATAGGGTTATCCTCTAAAGAAGGGTCTGTAATGACAACACCAATCCGCGCATGATCCAGCGCTTTTTTTATGAGTTCAAGCTGTTTTTGCAAGCCGAAGATGTTCGAGCTGACCATATTACCCTCCTTTGCTGCTGCTATCAGACATTTAAGATGGTTTTTTTTAAAACCAAATGAATTCTTTTTAAACGTAACATAACATATGTTCTGTTTCAATGATTGCAATCGCTTTGTTAAATTTGTCATCATAGTTTGTCCTCCATTAGAATAGAGTAAGTAAGGAGACTTTTCATTAGAAAAAGAAGGGGTCATTTGAGGATAATTCATAAAATGACAAAAATAGTTAATATGGATTAGGTGAAAATGATTCCAATGCATCAAGATTGTTTTTGGGTCATTCACATATAATGGAAGAAACAAGCTTTTTTTCTTCGTTAGAGAGAATAGACCTTTTACATGGATTATGACGGAACAGCAGAATGGCATTACAGGGGGCTGGACAGCCTGAAGTCGCTTTACTATTCTAAGGGCTTTAGGAAGGTGATGAAAATGCTGCAACAAGTCATTATTGCTTGCGCCATTGGAGGGGTCATGGGCATTCTCGGTCACGTAAAGAAAAAAGGCAGGCTAGAGAAGCCCAGAATGACAAAGAAGTTTATTTATCTAGGGTTTATTGAAGATTGGCTCGTTGGGATGATTGCTGCTACACTGCTTGTCTTATCCTCAAATCCCGAATCTAGTCTGCACTTGATCATCTTATCCATTATTTCAGGTTACGGAGGAGAAGCAGTTC
This sequence comes from Bacillus sp. JUb11, assembly GCF_024807925.1. Taxonomy (NCBI): domain Bacteria; kingdom Bacillati; phylum Bacillota; class Bacilli; order Caryophanales; family Bacillaceae; genus Bacillus; species Bacillus sp. JUb11. Next base: position 48,590 of record NZ_JANUEZ010000012.1, read on the forward strand.
TGCGAAGCTTCGATTTTGTGAGAGAAGAACGTTCACAGGATGCAGGCTCCAACCGTCATAACCGATCTCCACACGAATAATATCCTCACTTTACCCTAGTCTAGGGTACATTCCCATTGTATACAAACCTGCTTGCACTTATGATCATAATTCTATAAAATACTACTTAGATGACGGTTACGATAAGAACAGTGAAGAGGAGTAGTAGGAAAGCAGTATTTGTCTTTAGAGAATTGACGGCTGGTGAAAGTCAATCAAATCTGCTTCTGAACTCGCCTCAGAGTTGCAGTTGCGTTAAAGCTTCTGTCGCATGTCTGCGTTAAAGATATTAAGTGAGCGTATGAACAGTTCATGACGCTAACAAGGGTGGTACCGCGGGAACCAAAAAATCTCTCGTCCCTTTCCAGGGATGAGGGTTTTTTGTTGATTTTAGAAAAATCTGAATTCTTGCAGTGGTCATCTGAGCAGATAAAGCCGTACATATTAAAGGAGGTTTTCACATTGAGTTTTCAGCATCGGGAAATTGAAAAAAAGTGGCAGGATTATTGGCTGACACATAAAACATTCGCCACATCTGACTCGGAAGATAAACCAAAGTTTTATGCGCTAGATATGTTTCCTTATCCATCAGGAGCAGGGCTTCATGTAGGGCATCCTGAAGGATACACAGCAACGGATATTTTATCACGTATGAAACGTATGCAGGGATACGATGTTCTTCATCCAATGGGATGGGACGCATTTGGTCTTCCAGCGGAACAATATGCGCTGGATACAGGAAATGATCCAGCTGCATTTACAGAAGAGAACATTAATAATTTCCGCCGTCAAATTCAATCATTGGGCTTCTCGTATGATTGGGATCGAGAAATTAACACGACAGATCCGAATTATTATAAATGGACCCAGTGGATTTTCTTGAAATTGTACGAAAAAGGATTGGCGTATATTGATGAAGTACCTGTAAACTGGTGCCCAGCACTCGGTACAGTCCTTGCAAATGAAGAAGTCATTGATGGGAAAAGTGAGCGCGGAGGGCATCCTGTTGAACGACGTCCAATGAAGCAATGGATGCTAAAAATTACAGCATATGCGGACAGGCTGTTAGAAGATTTAGAAGACATTGATTGGCCTGAAAGCATCAAAGACATGCAGCGCAACTGGATTGGACGTTCTGAAGGTGCACATGTTCACTTCGAAGTAGAAGGACATGACGAACAGTTTACGGTGTTTACAACACGTCCTGATACACTATTTGGTGCAACATATGCCGTTCTTGCACCAGAGCATGCACTAGTTGAAAAAATTACAACAGCTGCTCAAAAAGAAGCAGTTGAAGCATATATCAAAGAAATTCAGTCTAAGAGTGACTTAGAGCGAACAGATCTTGCTAAAACGAAAACGGGCATTTTCACAGGTGCTTATGCCATTAATCCATTGAATGGGGAAAAGATGCCGATCTGGATTGCAGATTATGTGTTAGCCACATATGGCACTGGAGCGATCATGGCAGTTCCTGCTCATGATGAACGTGATTATGAATTCGCCAAAACATTCGATCTTCCAATCAAAGAGGTTGTCGAAGGTGGAGACATTGACAAAGAAGCCTACACAGGTGATGGAAAGCACATCAACTCTGATTTCTTAAACGGCTTAGGGAAAGAAGAAGCAATTGAAAAAGCGATTGCATGGCTGGAAGAACATCAAAAAGGTGAAAAGAAAGTCACTTATCGTTTAAGAGACTGGCTGTTCAGCCGTCAGCGTTACTGGGGAGAGCCAATTCCAATTATTCATTGGGAGGACGGAACATCTTCAGCTGTTTCAGAGGAAGAGCTTCCACTGATTTTGCCTAAGACGACTGAGATTAAGCCAAGCGGAACAGGTGAATCACCTTTAGCGAATATTAAAGATTGGGTAGAGGTCGTCGATCCAGTGACAGGTAAAAAAGGACGCCGTGAAACCAATACGATGCCACAATGGGCAGGTAGCTGCTGGTACTTCTTACGTTATATTGATCCACATAACACAGAAGAACTTGCATCTCCTGAAAAGCTAAAGAAATGGCTTCCGGTTGATGTGTATATTGGTGGAGCAGAACATGCTGTGCTTCATCTGCTATATGCACGATTCTGGCATAAATTCTTGTATGATATTGGTGTTGTTCCAACAAAAGAACCGTTCATGAAATTGTTCAACCAAGGAATGATTCTTGGTGAAAATAATGAAAAAATGAGTAAATCAAAAGGGAATGTTGTCAACCCAGATGATATCGTAGAATCTCATGGTGCAGATACATTAAGACTGTATGAAATGTTCATGGGACCTTTAGATGCATCGATTGCTTGGTCTGAAACAGGTCTTGATGGTGCTCGTCGTTTCCTAGATCGTGTATGGCGTCTGTTTACAAATGAAGATGGCTCCATCAGTGATAAAGTGACAGAGCAATCTGGCGGCGCATTAGAGCGCAGCTACCATGAAACCGTCATGAAGGTAACGGATCATTATGAAGGCTTACGTTTCAATACTGGGATTTCACAATTAATGGTGTTCATCAACGATGCATACAAGGCTGACACACTGCCGAAAGAATATGCAGAAGGATTTGTGAAACTTCTTTCTCCGATTGCACCGCATGTAGCGGAAGAGCTTTGGAACAAACTTGGTCATGAAGGGTCTATTTCTTATGAAGCATGGCCGCAATATGATGAGTCAAAACTTGTCGATGATGAAGTGGAAATTGTCGTACAGCTAAATGGAAAAGTGAAAGCAAAATTAACGGTCCCTGCTGATGCAACAAAAGAGCAGCTAGAAGAGCTTGCGAAAAATGATGCACGGATAAAAGAACAGCTTGAAGGGAAAACAATCCGTAAAGTGATTGCAGTTCCTGGAAAACTTGTCAATATTGTCGCGAACTAATGAACGCACCCATCGGTATCAGCCGATGGGTGTTGTTTATTTCCCGGGACATAATTTTGTCGAAAACAAGGTAATTCCTCCATCAATCTCGTATTTAACAAGTTGATCAAGAAAATGAGGAGTGACGTCAATGGAAAAGGAAAGCAAACGTGAACAACTGCTCAGTTTATTAGGGGAAATGCCGGAGCGCCATCGTGTGGAGGCGTATACGTTAAAGATTGAGGAACGTGAATCGTACTTAGTAGAAACACTCATTCTCTCTATTCATGGGGTGGAGGAAGTTCCGGCTTATTTTGTGAAGCCGAAAGATACAGTGAAAAAAAGGCCTGTTGTCTTGTTTCAGCATTCTCATGGTGGGAATTATGTGGATGGGAAAGAAGAGTTATTGAAGGGGGCTCATTATTTGCAAGCGCCTTCATACGCAAAAGAATTCACTTCAAAGGGCTATAGTGTGTTGGCGATTGATCATGCGGGATTTGGTGAAAGAAGGGGAAGAACAGAAAGTGAAATTTTCAAAGAAATGCTGTTAACAGGAAAAGTGATGTGGGGCATGATGCTGTATGAGAGCATGTGTGCAATTGATTATTTGCTGTCCCGCTCTGATGTGCTTCCAGAGCGTTTAGCTGTTTTTGGGATGTCAATGGGCGGCCTTCTTTCATGGTGGACGGCAGCACTTGATGAGAGGGTCAGTGTGTGTGTGGATCTTTGCGCACAGGTTGATCATCACACATTGATTGAAACAAATCATTTAGATAGACACGGTTTTTACTATTATGTACCGAGCTTAGCTAAGCACTTTACAGCAGCTGACATCCAAGAAATGATTTTCCCAAGACCGCATTTAAGCTTAGTTGGAAAGCATGATCAGCTTACACCTGCTGAAGGTGTTGGACGAATTCAACAGACATTAAGTCAAGCCTATCAAGCTGCTTCCTTAAAGGAACGTTATCAGCTTGTCGGTTTACATGCAGGTCATTTTGAAACGGCTGCTATGCGCCACGAGGCTACACGTTTTTTGAAAAAGTGGCTGTAATCAATAGACGGCATGGACATACTACTCCGATAGAAGATGAAGGAGGAAACAGATGAAAAAAATCACCATGATTGGCGGATGTGGTGTCATCGGACGTTTATTAACTAAAGAGCTCTCTTCGGAGTATGACCTGACCATCATTGATCAAACAAGATGTGTAGAAGAAGTCATTTTTGCAAATGCGGCAATTGAAGAGGAGTTGTTTCAAGCCATTCCAAGAGATACAGATGTGATCATTCATCTTTTAAACATAGACATGACGCATGATGTGATGAATGAAAAGGAGTTTGCAAAAATGAATGAGGTGTTTTGGATAAGCACGTATAATATGTTTCGTTCAGCGGCCAGGTTAAGCATTCCAAAAGTCATTTTTGCAAGCAGTAACCATGTGACAGATCTCTATGAAAAAGATGGTCACTCCTTACTAGGGCGAGAAATTACGACTGATGATGTACCAGCAACGAAAAATGTGTATGGCATTTTAAAATTTGCTTCCGAACAGCTTGGGCGTTTGTTTCACGATCAAACAGGTATGTCTGTCATCAATTTGAGAATTGGAACCGTCGTGACAGATGAGATGGAAGGATTGCACACTAAAAAAAGAACGAAACGAACGCTTCTTTCACATGAAGACCTTTTCGGCATGATCAAGGCTGCCATCGAAACGGACGTTCCATTCGGGACTTATTATGCTGTATCAGAAAACGAAGGAAAACCTTGGTCTACTGAGAAAACGAAGCAGGAGTTAGGCTACAGGCCAGATGTCAATACGGCAGAAATTTTGAAAGAAAACGATCAGGCATAGGGCATAATCATGACATTAGCTCATGATCTTTTTCTTTTCATTGATGAGGCTAAAAGCACGAATGGCATGATCATCTCTGTGGTCTGTCATGATGATTATAGACGCTTTCTTCCCCCGTTTGTTACATTTTAATCACGATATCGTCAAAGGCTGCAGCTTATGTTCAGACGAAATGATAACGCTTACAAAGAAAGGGCGTGATGAACATAGATCGTTCTATTAAAGGCCGATTGTTCAATGTATTTAATTACTCTTTTCTACTCATGTTCGCATTAATATGTGTGCTCCCGTTCATCCATGTCATTGCCGCCTCTTTTGCGACAGTAGAAGAGGTCATCTCAAAGAAGTTTATTTTGTTTCCAACGACGTTTTCTCTAGAGGCCTATCGCTATATCTTTTCTACAGATATTGTGTATCGCAGCCTGATTGTATCCATTCTTGTGACATTCGTTGGAACAGCGGTCAGCATGTTTTTATCCTCACTCATGGCGTATGGGCTGTCTCGTCAGGAGCTAAAGGGCCGAAGAACCCTCATGTTTCTCGTTGTCTTTACGATGCTGTTTAGCGGAGGGATGATTCCGACGTTTATCGTCGTGAAAACACTTGGGCTGCTTGATACTTACTGGTCACTCATTCTGCCAGTGGCCATCAATGCATTCAATTTGATCATTTTGAAAAACTTCTTTCAAAACATACCGGCTAGCCTTGAAGAATCAGCGAAGATGGACGGCTGTAACGATTTAGGGATCTTCTTTAAAATCGTGCTGCCACTTTCTTTGCCAGCTATTGCGACGATTTCACTTTTTTATGCCGTGACGTATTGGAATACGTACATGACAGCCATTTTATATTTAAACGATTCGGTGAAATGGCCAATTCAGGTCCTGTTAAGACAAATCGTCATTGTATCAAGCGGTATGCAGGGAGATATGTCAGATATGGGCTCATCAACACCGCCGCCAGACCAAACCATTAAAATGGCGGTCATCGTCGTGGCGACCATTCCCGTTCTGCTTGTCTATCCATTTATTCAAAAGCATTTCAACAAAGGGGCATTACTAGGTTCTGTAAAGGGTTAAAAAGATGGAATAACGGAGGGATCTTATGGGGAGAAAGAAATTATGGCTGATTGCCTTTGTTTTGTTATTTGCCGCAAGTGGTATTCTGTCAGCTTGTTCAAGTAAAGGGGCAAGCTCATCAGATGAAAAGGTTGATTTAGACAAAAAGGTGAAGCTGACATGGATGGCGATTTTATATCATCAGCAGCCGCCGAAAGATTCAGTGTTAGAAGAGATTGAGAAGCTCACAAATACAGAGCTTGATATTACGTGGGTGCCTGATGCGGTGAAAGAAGACCGTTTAAATTCAGCACTTGCCGCAGGGAACCTCCCGCAAATTGTGACGATTCAAGACATTAAGAATTCATCTGCTATCAATGCGTTTAGATCAGGCATGTTCTGGGAAATCGGTCCATACTTAAAGGATTATCCAAATTTAAGTAAGATGAACGAACTGATTAATAAAAATGCCTCTATCGATGGGAAGCTTTATGGCATTTATAGAGAGAGACCACTTTCAAGACAAGGGATTGTCATTCGAAAGGATTGGCTTGAAAATTTAAATTTGGATACACCAAAAACGCTGGATGACCTTTATGAAGTAGCCAAGGCATTTACTGAAAAAGATCCGAACAAAAATGGTAAGGACGATACAATTGGTTTTACAGACCGTAATGATTTGATTTACGGTGCATTTAAAACGCTCGGTTCTTATGAAGGAATGCCAACAGATTGGAAAGAAGAAAACGGCAAATTTACGCCAGACTTTATGACAGATGAATATATGAATACAATGAAATATATGAAAAAGCTGCGTGACAATGGCTATATAAACAAAGACTTCCCAGTCACAAGCAAAACGCAGCAGCAAGAATTGTTCTCACAAGGAAAAGCGGGTATCTATGTTGGAAATATGGTAGATGCAGTGAACTTAAGAGATGATGCAACAGATAAGAACATGGAAGTGGATATTATCAACCGAATCAAAGGCCCAGATGGCAAAGAACGTGTATGGGCATCAGGCGGCCATAATGGCATCTTCGCCATCCCTAAAACAAGCGTCAAATCAGAAGCAGAGTTAAAGAGAATTTTGGCTTTCTTTGACCGCATTGCAGAAGAAGACGTGTATGGTCTCATGACGTATGGGATTGATGGAAAGCACTATAACAAACAAGATGGAAATACATTTGTGAGGGAAGAAAGCCAAGTGAAAAGCTGGCAGACAGATGTACAGCCGCTTGTCAGCCTCGTAGGGATTGATAAACGTTACTTGAAAAATAAAGGCGATGCAGTTCGTACAAAATATGAAGAGCTAGAAGAAGACAATAAAAACATCATTGTCGCTAACCCTGCTGAAAGCCTGTATTCAGAAACGGCATCAGAGCGAGGAAATGAATTGAAGAAAATCATCGATGATGCAACCTATAAGTTCATTCTTGGTGATATCAACGAAGAACAATTTAAGAAAGATGTAGAGAAGTGGAAATCAAATGGTGGAAATAAAATCATAGAAGAATATGAAGCTTCCTTTAAAAAATCAAAATGATGAACATGAAGACCCCCGCTTAGTAAAAAGCGGGGGTGTTTTCATTAAAAGTCGAAGTTGTCGGGATCAGGACCAATTCGTTTATTTTCATTTAAAGCAGACAGGCGCTTCATATCCTCATCAGATAGGACAAAATCGAAAATGTCGGCATTTTCTTTTAAACGATGGGCTTTCGTTGATTTAGGAATCGTAATGACGCCTTTTTGCACATCCCAGCGCAAAATAATTTGAGCAGGTGTTTTGCTGTATGTGCCCGCAAGCTCTGTGATCAGCGGGTGTTTTAGCAGTTCCCCCTGCATAAGTGGTGACCAGGCTTCCATTTGGATACCATGTGTTTTCAAATACGTAAACAGCGTTTCCTGCGTGAGTTTTGGATGAAACTCGACTTGATTAATCGCTGGAATGATGTCCGCATCTTTCAATAATTCATCTAGATGATGCGGCTGGAAGTTACTTACACCGATGGCTCTAACTTTTCCTTCACGGTACAGCGTTTCAAGCGCGCGCCATGCTTCCTTGTATTTCCCTTCAACTGGCCAGTGAATTAAATACAGATCAAGGTAATCAAGCTGAAGTTTTTTCAGGCTGTCTTCGTATGCTTTTAGTGTCGCTTCATATCCTAAATCGGCATTCCACACTTTGGATGTCACAAAGATGTCTTCGCGGCGAAGGTCTGTTTCTGCTAGACCAAGTTGTATGCCTCGTCCAACACCTTCTTCATTGCCGTAAATAGAAGCTGTATCAATACTGCGATATCCTAATTGAATGGCTGTTTTAACAGCTTCAATTAATTCCGTTCCCTCTTCAACCTGAAAGACCCCAAGACCAAATCCTGGCATGCGGACGCCGTTGTTTAATGTTTTTGTACTTTGTAAATCGTTCATATGAAAGTCTCCTTTAAATGGTTTGTTTGTATTCTTTTTGTTCGATTTGATGACTCACCATCGTGAGTATGGCCGCCATGAGCACCATGATGCCGCCAACCCAGCCGGTATGCACAAGCCCAAGGGTATCTGTCACGATGCCGCCTAAAAATGAACCAATGGCGATACCTGCATTAAAGGCAGCGATATTCAGAGCGGAAGCAACGTCGACAGCTCCAGGTGTATACCTTTCTGCAAAATCAACGACGGCAACTTGAAGGCCGGGTACATTCATGAAAGCAAACAGTCCCATCAGCATCACAGTTCCAATCCCGAGTGTCATAAATCCAGCAGTAAAGCTAAGGATAAACAAGATGAGACTTTGAATGATAAACATATAAATCAGTGCTTTCATTGGCTGTTTATTCGCTGCTTTTCCGCCAATGACATTCCCAGCGGCGATGGTCATCCCGTATAACAGCAGGATCAAGGCAACTGTTCCAGGCGCAAGACCTGTCACATGCTGCAAGAGAGGGGATAAATAGGTGAAGACGACAAAAGTTCCTCCATACCCTGTAGCAGTAATGACAAATAAAAGCAAAATTCTTTTCGTCTTTAATAAGGCTGCTTGATCCTTAAACGTTGTTTTCACGCCCTGTTTCAATTGAGACGGAACAAGGAAATAGTTAGAAATCAGTGCGATTAGGCCAATCATGACAATCACACCAAATGACGTCCGCCAGCCGAGCTCATGACCAAGAAACGTACCGAATGGCACACCGGTCACAGTAGCGACTGTTAAACCAGTGAACATAAAGGCAATGGCGCTTGCCCGCTTTTCTTTCACCACAAGGCTTGCGGCAATGGTCGAGCCAATCGACATAAATACGCCATGTGATAGGGCTGAAATCACTCGTCCGATTAAGAGTACAGAAAAGGTCGGGGCAATCGTGGCGAGTGTATTTCCGATCAAAAAGACGAGCATAATGAGCAAAAGCAATGTCTTTTTGTTCATAGCGGAAGTCAGGGAGGTTAGAATTGGTGCGCCAAAGGTAACACCGAGCGCATATAAAGAAACGGTCCAGCCGGCCTGACTGACACTCACGCCAAAGTCCTCTGAGATCATCGGTAGGAGACCTACAGAGATAAATTCAGTTGTACCTATAGCAAATGCACTAATCGCTAGTGCGAGAAGGGCAAAGTGATTTTGTTTGTTTTGCATAGTGATTCACATCCTTCTTTCATGACATTTTAATAGACGAAGCCGATCGGCAAGAGTTATTATCTAACATAGATGACAGAAAAAAAAGTACGTACTTTTTTGTAATATAGGTACTAAAAAGTGCCTGTACAGCATCAAAAGGAGTGAAGAGACGTTGGAAAAGAAGAAATATAATATCTCTGTGGAGGCAACGCTTGAAGTGATCGGCGGGAAATGGAAGTGTGTCATCTTATGTCATTTAACACATGGGAAAAAGCGGACGAGTGAACTGAAGCGCCTCATGCCAAATATCACGCAAAAAATGCTCACACAGCAGCTGAGAGAGCTTGAAAATGACGGTGTGATTAACCGCATTGTATATGAACAAGTGCCGCCTAAAGTGGAGTATGAATTAAGTGAATACGGACAGTCACTTGAGCGAATTTTGAATGCGTTATGTGATTGGGGGGCAGCCCATATTGAACGAGTGTATGGCGAGCCGCTTTCAGTGCTGGAAGACAGCATTCTAAATGAACAGTTTAAATAAAAAAGTCCCGCTTCTTGTGAGAGCGGGACTTTGCTTTATGTGCCTTTTTTCTGATCACGGTATTTCCCAGGTGTCGTGCCTTCCAGCTTTTTAAAGGAGCGGATGAAATTTTGCGGATTTTTGTATTTTAGCTTTTCCGAAATTTCTTTCACCGACATATCCGTTTCCACCAACCAGTTTTTGGCGACATGATGTCTGTAAGACGAGAGATATTCACTAAAGGAGATATCCATTTCTTTTCTAAAAATACTGCTTAAATAATTTGGGTTGTAGTGCAGGCGTGTAGCGATTTCGTCCAATGTCAGATCTGAGTCAAATTCTTGATGAATGATATGAATGATTTTCTCTGAGATATTTTTATATTGAGAGTCTTCACGCGCGCCGAGCTGATCAATGATGGGTCGAATGATCTCATGTTTCAGCCACGCTTCTGTATCTTCAAACGTTTTAAACTCAAAGATCGTATCATAGAGCATTTTATTATCTTCGACTTCAAACAATTCAATGCCTAGCAAATGCATCAGCTCGATGAGATTGTTTAAAAAACGAGCGAGAGCAATCTGGTACTCATGTGGTCCAGCATTTTTAGAAAAAATGGATTGCAGAAGCACATGTAAATAGTGATCTGCCTTGCCTTGATCGCCTGCTTTAATGGCATCAAATAAATCATGCTGCAGCTGTTTTGGGAAATGAGTCTTAAACGTCTTTCCTTGCTGAATATGCTCGTATAAAAGAATGGATTTTTTCTCTGCTTTAAGCCTGTATTTTAGGGCTTCTCTCCCTTCAATATAAGCATGTTTGGCCATAGGTAACTCTTTAAATGGGCGGCTGATCCCAATGCTGATCGACAAGCCCAGCTCTTCCTCAATCCGCTGCTGAATTGTTTCGGCTAATTGATTTAAATATTCAGTAAATTCCTCTTCTGACTTCGATTGATTGAGGACAATCGTCGTTTGATGCTGATTGACAACGGTCGGCTGAAGGTGCTCCTCTAGCGGAATAATCTGCTCAATCAGTCCGTTTATCGCAAATAAAAGCAAGTCTGCATCCTTTTTTTCATAAGGCGTTCCTTTTAGTGTATCGATTTGGGTCACAAGCATGGACAAATGGGACCAGTCACGAGGAAAGCCTAGACTTTGAAATCGGTTGTGAATCTCTTCTTCCGTCAGTTTGCCAAGCAGCAGCCGCACCATAAAGTATTGCTGTAAGTGGGTCACTTGCTGCTCAATCCGTTCCTCTAGATCATTGTTTTGATCTTTCATTTGTTTAATGCTCGATTCGATGAGCTCAAATTCATTTTGGAAAGGCTGTTTATGCAAAAACGACTCATTACGTGCAAAGGATTCGTATAATAAGCGAATCGGTTTATAAAAGTGTCTAGAGCCAAACCATGAAAATAATAATGAAAGCGCTAACAAAATAAAGCAAATTATAATGGTGATCCACCCGATTGATTTCGTTTGCTGCTTTAGTTCTGGAATGGAGACAAAGGATAAGTATGTCCATTCGTTATAATCTGATTTTTGAAACGTAATTTGATAGTTTAGTTCATCGATTTTCATATCAAATTGTCCGGATCGTTCTTCAAGTGACAGGACATGTTTGACGAAATCTTGATTTTTTAACGAGTCACCAATTTGTTCTTTTCGATTATGTAGCAGTACTTTTCCGTTTGTATCAATGACAAACATACTATCAGATTGAGAGAAGTCAGGCATGTTGTCAGCAATCACGCAGCTTGGAATGCTGGCGACGGCGATCCCCTTTTTTTGGACACTGTTCATTGGAAGTTGCTTGATTAAATTCACATTGTATTTGCAAAAGGATGTCTTTCCTTCTTTTGTTGAGACAAGTGGATTATTTTCTTCAAGTGCCCAGCTGGAATGACTCGGAATATTGAGGTAAGAGGTTAACGCTTTCTCTTGATCTCCGTTTGAGACATGATAAAGACCAGAATTGTTCATATACCAATCTTCCATTTTACTAACAAGTGTAATATTGGAGAGATCGGTGTCGAAGGTTTGCAGGTAATTCAGTTCTTGCTGGACTTGATTATAAAGTTGGAATTGGTCTGGATTTAAAGGTTCTGCCAGTGTTTGAAGGAGAGGCGGCGAACTGACATAGTGAGTGAGAGAATGATCTACTGTCTTTAGAATATGCTCAATATTGGATTGCGTTTGTTTGACGCTGTCCAGCTTTTCATTTGAAATATTTTCGAGTGCAGTTTTTTGCGAATGCTGATAAGAAAAAATACCGACAATAATAACAGGAATTGTACTAAGCACGAAAAAAAACGTCACCAGCTTGTAATAAAATTTATACTGCTTTCTTTTCATAAAACCCCCCATTTCAAACGAAACAATCTTTTCCCCTTAGTTTATTAATCCAAAAATCTGGTAGGTTTGTCAATAATCATTTTCTGAGATTAGGATCATTTTCTTATGTTTTATGTAACGTTTTGAGTAGCTTCCCCTGAGTAAATATGATCTGATGATATGATTGTAGACGGATTTTTCATCCTTAAGATACAGTTAACACATGCATCAGCATGAGGGGAGGCTTTATCTGTGAAAACACAGGATGTCACTGCCAAGGGTGTGCCTGCGGCAGCTTTGAAAAAAGAAAAGAGAAAGCGCTTACTTAATCAATTACTTAGTCAAAAATTTCTGTATTTAATGATTTTGCCAGGGCTCCTTTATTTTCTTGTCTTTAAATATGTCCCTATGTGGGGGCTGATCATTGCCTTTCAAGATTACCAGCCGTTTCTCGGAATTCTTGGCAGTGAGTGGGTTGGCTTCAAACACTTTATTCGCTTATTTACAGAACCAACATTTTTCATCTTATTAAAAAATACGCTCATTTTATTTGCCATGAATGTCGTGATTTTCTTTCCGATTCCAATCTTATTAGCCCTTCTTTTAAACGAGGTCAGATTGGCACTGTTTAAGAAATTTGTTCAGACAATGATTTATATTCCTCACTTCATGTCATGGGTGATTGTCGTGTCCTTATCTTTTGTTTTGTTAACGGTAGATGGCGGGTTAATCAATGAATTGATTGCTTTCTTCGGAGGAGAAAAGATTAACTTCCTTCTTAGTCAAGAGTGGTTTAGACCCATGTACATTTTGCAGGTAATCTGGAGAGAAGCGGGTTGGTCAACCATTATTTATCTTGCAGCGATTACAGCAGTAGATCCGCAGCTATATGAAGCAGCAAAAATGGATGGAGCCGGCAGACTCAGACAAATGTGGCACATCACCCTTCCTGCGATTAAAAGTGTCATTGTTGTACTGCTCATTTTAAAAATTGGTGATACATTAGAACTTGGATTTGAGCATGTCTATTTATTACTCAATGCGACCAACAGGGAAGTCGCAGAGATTTTTGATACGTATGTGTATACAGCTGGTCTGAAGCAAGGACAATTCAGCTATAGTACCGCTGTTGGTTTATTTAAAGCAGCCGTTGGACTTATTTTGGTCATGATGGCAAACCGTTTAGCGAAGAAGTTTGGAGAAGAAGGGATTTATTAAAAGGGGAGATGAAGACCAATGACATTATCGATTGAAAAGGGATCACCGCTTGAGCATGCAGAGAAATTAGCACAAACAATAATGAAAGCGTATACACCGATTGAACTTCCGCCAGCTGGAAGGTGGCACTATCATCAAGGGGTTTTCCTTTGCGGAGTGATGAAGCTTTACGAAGCAACAGAAAACGAGGCGTACTTTGATTATGTGAAAAATTATGCTGACTCACTCATTGATGACCATGGGAATCTGTTATTCCGCAGAGACGAGCTTGATGCCATTCAAGCAGGGCTCATTTTATTCCCGCTGATTGAAAGAACGGGAGAGAAGCGGTATGTGAAGGCAGCAGAAAAGCTTCGGGGGCTTTACCGGACGCTGAATCGCACGTCTGAGGGCGGTTTCTGGCATAAAGACAATTATGCCTATCAAATGTGGCTAGATGGTCTTTATATGGGCGGGCCTTTTGCTTTAAAGTATGCCCAGTTGACAGGAGAATCGGAGTTGGTGGACATGGTCATCCATCAAGAGCAACTCATGAGAAAGCATACCAAAGATGAAAAAACGGGTCTTTACTATCACGCATGGGATGAACGGAAAGTGATGCCATGGGCTGATCAACAGACGGGCTGTTCCCCAGAATTTTGGGCAAGATCCTTTGGCTGGTATGTCCTTGCGTTAGCCGATATGATCGAAGATTTACCAGAAGGACATGAAGGACGAAAAGTGTGGAAGGACACACTGACAGATATGCTGGAAAGTGTGGCAAAATATCAGGACGACGAAACGGGTCTATGGCATCAAATCATTGATAAAGGAAGTCATAGCGACAATTGGCTTGAAAGCTCAGGGTCATGTTTATTCATGTATGCGATGGCAAAAGCCATGAATGAAGGATATGTCAGTCTTCGATATGTTGATCACGTGGTCAAAGCGTATCAAGGGTTGATTCAGTATAAAACGGAGGAAAAAGACAACGGCGATTTTACGGTGAACGATATTTGTATTGGAACATCTGCGGGATTTTATGACTATTACGTTGGCAGAGAGCGGAGCACGAATGATTTGCATGGAGCAGGCGCTTTTATTATGGCGTTAACTGAACTAGAAAAGCTGTCTGTGTTTCAAAAGGTATGAGGCGGTATCAAAGGGCTGCGGCATGGCTCCTTAGCTTCATCGCTGCCTTTTATTTGTCCGCCTGTCAGGGGAAAACAGAGGGGATTGATGTCCTTATTTTTTCTGACATGTCAAAAGCAATGAAAGACCAATTAGTGGAGAAAGCTTTTCAACCAAATCAGGAGACATACGACGTTCACATCTTCCCTGCAATTCCTGAAAAACTTCTTGTTGAAATAACTGCAAAAGAGGGGGACGTGATGTTTGTCCCGGAAGAAATGTTTAGAACATATGATGATCCTGAAAGCTTTCAGCTGCTTGAAGAGATGCGGGTAGATGGCGAAGGGGCAGGACCATATACGGTGGAAGATGCAAAGACGGGAAATACAGTCGATTATGCGGTCCAAATCAAGAAAGGAACGAAGCAGCTAAATGGCTATACCTTTCGATTACACCGAGATATGGTCGCCTTCATACCTGTGTATGCGGAGAAATCTAAAGAGGCACTGTCTCTCATGAAGCAGCTTCGTGAAAACCAATAGAAAAAGGGGTGGGGGAATGTGAAAAGGGTCGCTGTTTGCGGGCTCAGTCACCGTGCCTTCAATATGTTTATCAAACCGCTCACCGAGGATTTCAACGAGCATTACAGGATTACAGGGCTCTTAGATGTAGATGAGAAGCGGTATACACTTTGTCAGGAGCGTTTTCCATCACTAAGGGGCGTCTCATTTTTTCATGAGGATGCATTTGGTCAGATGGTGAAGGAAGCAAGACCAGATATCGTCATTGTGGCGGGGCGTGATGATACACATGTCACATATATCCTGCAGGCACTGGATCATGATCTGGATGTCATAACGGAAAAGCCGATGGTCACAACAGCAAAAGACGCCAAACAGGTGATGGAAAAAGAGGCAGAAAGCAAAGGAAAGGTCACCGTCACCTTTAATTATCGCTACAATCCATTCCATCGAAAGATAAAAGAGCTCATTTTAGATGGAAAGATTGGAAGGGTCACGTCTGTTGAGTTAAGCTGGCTCATTGATACGTATCACGGAGCCAGTTATTTTAAAAGGTGGAACCGCTCGCGTCAATATTCAGGTGGTCTGTCTATTCATAAATCGACCCATCACTTTGACTTGGTCAACTGGTGGATTGATCAAAAGCCGAAGCAAGTATTTGCCTATGGCGCACTGAATTATTATGGGGATGAAAGTCCTTGGAATCCTTTGCAGGGTGAAGAGAATCGATATTGTGGAACCTGTTATGTAAGAGATACCTGTCATTATGAAGCAAGGTGGAATCCGCGGGTAGAGCGCACAAAGGTGGAGGATGACCATATTGAATCAGGTGAGCAGCAGTCAAAGCAATACTCAAATTATCGCCCGGATGCCTGTATTTTTGATCAAGAAATTGATATTGAGGATACGTATGTGGCGTCAGTGGCTTATGATCAGGGGGCTTTGTTAAGTTACTCGATTCAATTTTCAGCGCCATATGAAGGCTACCGGCTTGCGATTAACGGGACGAAGGGACGGATTGAAACAAATGAGTTTCATGTGCCATCGAGAATCCCTTTTCAATTCCCTGAACAGACAATTGCATACTACCCGATGTTTGGTGGAAAAGAAACGATTGAAGTTGTGAAGCAATCAGGAGGTCATGGAGGCGGAGATCCGCTATTATTAGCAGATTTATTTTTAGGAAAAGATCCGCTCATTCCTTATGACATTTCTGCAGGAGCAGAGGCGGGGGCTTATTCCATTGCACTTGGCGAAGGCATGTGGCGCTCAGTTGCAGAAAAACGCCCGATTGAAATAGAAGAATTGTTTCAAAAAGAGACGGTGTAACGAGAAAGAGAGGAGGGAAGAGAGATGG
Source organism: Bacillus sp. JUb11 (assembly GCF_024807925.1). Taxonomy (NCBI): domain Bacteria; kingdom Bacillati; phylum Bacillota; class Bacilli; order Caryophanales; family Bacillaceae; genus Bacillus; species Bacillus sp. JUb11. Next base: position 65,080 of record NZ_JANUEZ010000012.1, read on the forward strand.
ATCATGATGGATCAATGAGCAGAATGCTGCGCATGTGTGAGTGGGTGATGAGACTTGCCTATACGAATTTGTTATGGCTTTTGTTCACTATACTTGGGCTTGGAATCTTTGGCTTCATGCCTGCAACAACAGCGTTATTTTCTGTGATGAGAAAGTGGATACAAGGGCATGAGCAAGTCAGCGTCTTTCAAACCTTTTGGAAAGTATACCGCGAAGAATTTGTACGCTCTAATGTCATTGGAGTGGTGCTGGTCATCATCGGGACAATTATTTATGTAGACCTTGCTTATATTTATCCAACGAGTTGGTTTTTACACGTGCTTCGCTTTGCGATCTATATCTTTGGTTTTCTGTTTATTGTCAGCTTGTTTTATATCTTTCCGCTGCTGGCTCATTATGATTGGAAAAAGCGTCTTTATTTGAAATTTTCCCTTCTGCTTGGCATCTCGTATTTGCAATATACGCTCTCTATGCTTGTTTTCTCGGCTGTTCTCTTTATCCTATTTGCTTATTTGCCAGGGATCGTGCCGTTTTTTAGCATCAGCATTCTCGCATATGGCCACATGTGGCTAGCCTATCAAGTGTTTAAAAAGATAGAGTTTGAAAGCGAGCAGCCGGCAGTTGATGTGAAGAAACGCTTCCCGTCTTTCCTTCAATCCAAGCGGGTGAATACGCAGTGATGTGTATGATTTGCTATAATGGTGTCACCGTGAATAAAAGGAGAGATGAGAGTCGTGTCAGTAAAAGAAATTTCAATAGAAGAATTAAAGCAAAAACTAGAGCAAGAAGAAGCCATTCAACTCGTCGATGTGCGTGAGGATGAAGAGGTAGCAGAAGGCATGATTCCAGAGGCAGTCCATATTCGAATGGGTGATATTCCTGAGAAGCTAGATGCGTTTGATAAGACGCAAGAGTATTATATTATTTGCCGTTCTGGTAAACGCAGTGAGAATGTCTGCTATTTCTTAGAAGACCAAGGCTATCAAGCAACCAATGTCGTTGGCGGCATGCTTGCATGGACAGGAGAAACAAAACCGAAGCTGTAAAAAGAAGTCCTTTCATCGACAAGATGGAAGGCTTTTTTTTGTTCATATGTCCGTCTCTATTTGCATAAAAATAGAGTAGCAAGAGAAGGGAGAGTGGCATATGTGCTGAAGGTAGCTGTATTTGATGAAGAACACGAGAAAGATTTGCAAAGCGAAATCAATCTTTTTTTAAAAGGAATGGACGACGACCAAATTATTGACATCAAATACAATGTGGCGGTGATCTGTGAGCAAGGAGGAGAGCAGCTCTACTGTTTTTCAGCGCTCATTTTATATAAAAAATAAAAGGACCTGCTGAAGGGTCCTTTCAGCGTGTAGACAAACCCTCGCATTCGTTGTCAGTCCTGCGTGCTGGTGCTCACGAATGTGAAATTCGCTCCGCGCCAGTACTCGTCCTTCTTAGTCTGCAAAGGTTTTCTATCACGCTGAAAAGAAGAAAAAGGGCTAAAGGTCCTTTTGACATGATCAACTAGCGTCAATATGTAAACGATGCTTTTTGCAGTGAACGCATTGAAAGAGATAGCCTTGCAAGTCTCCTCCGTTCACGAGCCATTGTTTCAGGTTCTCTTTTGTGAAATGTCCACCACTGCAAATCTCTTCAATATCCTCTGAGAGTTCTTCCTCTAAATGCTCAATTTCTTTCCATCCAACATACTGCACAATCGCGCAAAAATCCCCGCAATGGCTTAACCAATATTCCTGCTGCCATCCGCGGTAGCCCGGCGTTCTGTAGATCAGTTCATCTACATATTCTTCATGATCGACGTCATCACAACTCACATCGTCTTGAAACATTCCATTATATGTTTGAGCAGCTGATCCATCTTTAATGCACCAAGGACAAATGCCAGAAACGTCTTCAACAGAATAAAAAGGACCATGATATACATAATCTCGTTCTTTCTCACAAACGGGGCATATCGTCTGCTCTTTTTTAATTACATGTAATGAAACTGGGTCTGGGTTGTACTTGAACGTAGGTAACGTCATATAAACCTCCATTATGTAGAAAAGTGATGATTCAACACTATTTTATCGGAATACGCGATGTCATGACAATCTTCAATTATTTCAACGAGAAAAAAAGCCGTTCGGATGAGGAACGACTTTTCTCTTGTGATGATTATGCTTTTTTTACTCTTGGACTTCTTGGTTTATTGTACTTATTTGCTTGTTTAATCGCTCTTCGTTCTTCATTTAATGATTTGTACAGAGATACAATCATTAAAATGATGACAACAGAGAACGGCAAAGCAGCAAGTTTGGCTGTGTTTTGCAAGGCTTCAAGACCGCCTGAAAATAAGAGCACTGCCGCAACTGCTGACTGGATAATACCCCAGCTGATCTTTACACTATTGGATGGATTTAATGATCCATAGGTTGTCTGCATGCCAAGCACAAAAGTGGCTGAGTCTGCTGATGTGATAAAGAATACCGCAATTAAAATAAGAGCTAGAATCGATGTGATCATTGCCAGCGGATATTCATTTAGTACACCAAAAAGCATGGTTTCCGTAGAAAGGCCTGCAACATCGACAATATTCTTTTGCTGTAAGTCCATCGCAGAAACACCGAAAATAGAGAACCAAAGAAATACAAGGATAGATGGAGCAACTAACACACCAACTAAAAACTCTCGAATGGTTCGTCCACGTGATACACGTGCAATAAAGATCCCGACAAATGGTGCCCAAGAGATCCACCATGCCCAATAAAAGATCGTCCATCCGTTAATCCATTCTCTCTTTTCAGGGTCATTTGGAGATAAGCGAAAGCTCATTTGAACGATGTTGGATAAGTATTGTCCAATAGAGTCAGTAAATGAATTTAAAATATAAACTGTTGGACCTACCAAAAGTAAGAAAAACATCAGAACAGCTGCTAATACCATGTTGATATTACTTAAATATTTAATCCCTTTACCAATACCGCTAAGAGCAGATGCAAGGAAGAGCACCGTCACAATGATGATAATAATCAATTGTGTGCTAAAGGCATTTGGAATGTTAAATAGATAATCCAATCCGCCATTGATTTGTGCTGCGCCTAATCCTAAGCTCGTTGCAACACCAACAACTGTCGCAAACACAGCAATACAATCGATGGTTTTTCCGATCCATCCGTGCGTTTTATCTCCTAAAACTGGCTGCAGTGTTGCACTGATTAAGCCAGGCGCATCTTTTCTAAATTTAAAGTATGCAATGCAAAGCGCAACAATGGCATAGATCGCCCATGCATGAAGTCCCCAGTGGAAAAAAGTATAGCGAAGGGAATCACGGAAGGCTTGTGCAGTTTCAGTGTCACCCGTTGGTGATTGAATCGCATAATGACTGATCGGTTCAGCTGCTCCGTAAAAAACAAGCCCAATACCCATTCCAGCACTAAATAGCATGGCAAACCAAGAAAAAAGACCAAATTCAGGCTCTTCACCTGGCTTTCCTAACGTAATTTTTCCGATAGGGCTAAAGATAAAGAATAGACAAAAGCCGACTAGAAGCGATACGACTAATAAATAATACCAGCCAAAGTCATTTGTAATGTATGTTTGAATTTGATCTGTCACATTTTGCAGTGATTCTGGAGAAAAGGCTCCCCATAGAACGGCAATAAATGTGATAGCAATCACAATCCAAAATACACTTGATACGTTTTTCACACCATCTCACTCTCCTGTTGTTCTACACGTTTAAGCAGAGGATTTTGTTTAATATCCCCTGTCTCAACTATTTTCAAACAAAAAGAGGCGAGTTTCTCACTCGACCTCTATTTTACCGTAACATGTTTTGCTTCCATTTATCAACCATCGATATGTGAAGATGACTTTTCTTCAATTCGTTTGCGCAGACGGTAGACATATTCTTTTAAACAAACTGCGAAAATCGTAAACGCTAAAATAATGGCGATTTTTAACGGGGTAATGGACAGCTTCATAAAGAAAGCGGCTGTCAAACTAATGACAACTGCAAGGACAATCGGAAGTGCGCGTCTAATCATTGAAATCTCTCCTTTACTTCTAGTGCGGCATTCATGCCAGCTAACCTGCCTGTCACAAGTGCTGACGTAATATTGTAACCACCTGTGTAACCGTGAATATCTAAAATTTCTCCGCAGAAATAAAGACCGGCCATTTTTTTGGATGCCATTTTCTTCGGTTCAATTTCTTTGACAGAAACGCCGCCACCTGTAACAAAGGCTTTATCTAAAGAAAGCGTCCCATTTGCATGGACGATGAAATGTTTACAATCATGAGCAAAAGCGCGCAGTTTATCTTTAGCGAGACCAGAAAATGTCTCCTGTGGATCAATGCCATTTCGTTCTAAAAGGAACAATAAATAGCGCTCTTGCATCCAAGCTTTCAGGACATTTTTAATGGCTTTTTTTGGTTCATCTTTTAGATCACGATGAAGCTTTTGGAATAGCTCCTCGTCATTGAGCTTTGGGTATAAGTCAATTTGAAGGCGGACGGCCGGCTGCTTTTTCAGTTCCTTCACAACAAATCCGCTGCATCTCAGAACGGCAGGACCTGATAAGCCAAAGTGTGTAAAGATCATATCCATGACATGAGTGACGACGGGTTTTCCTTTTTTATTTAAAACACTCACGGCCACACTTCTTAATGAAAGACCTTGAAGCACTTTGTCCTTAATAAAACGCTCGTCTGACGTGACGGGTACTTCGGTTGGGAAGAGCTCTGTAATGGTATGACCAGCGGCTTCTGCCCATGCATAGCCATCGCCAGTAGAGCCTGTATGCGGCACACTTTTCCCGCCAACAGCAATGACAACGGCATGACTTGAAATTTTTTCATCATTATTTGTAACAATTCCAGCTGCTTGTCCGTCTTGATACAGAACGGTTTTAATCTTTTCATTCGTTCGAATGGTCACATTGAGCACACGGAGCCTATCTAATAGGGCATCCACAACAGATTGTGCTTTGTTTGAGACAGGGAACATACGTCCATGGTCTTCTTCTTTTAGTTCAATACCTAGATTTTCAAAGAACGAAATAATATCCTCGTTATTGAACTCAGAAAATGCACTATATAGAAAACGGCCGTTTCCAGGAATATGCTTGATGATTTCTTCTACTGGAAGGCGATTGGTCACATTGCAGCGTCCACCGCCAGAAATGGCGAGCTTTCTGCCAAGTTTGTTTCCTTTGTCAATTAACAGAACCGATGCACCGTGTTCTGCCGATGCAATCGCGGCCATCAGTCCAGAAGGTCCACCGCCAATGACAATGACATCATAATGTTTCATGTTACATTCCTCTTTCTACTTTCAGTCATTTCTCTATTATAACGAAGATTGGGGAAGGCTGAAATATGAATTGATTGGTTTTGTGACTTCTGTATTGGATTTGTTACCTGTGCGATGAAATGATGTGTTAAAATAGTTAAGTTGAATATTCATTAGAAAAATGGTGGTTAAGCGCATGTCTAATAAACTGCTTCGTGGTACGTTGGTTTTAACGATAGGGACTTATCTCTCTCGTATTCTTGGTATGATTTACTTAATTCCATTTAGCGCAATGGTCGGAGCGACTGGTGGTGCGCTATTCCAATATGGATACAATCAGTATACGATCTTTTTAAGTATTGCTACGCTCGGTTTTCCAACAGCGGTATCGAAATTCGTCTCTAAATATAATGCAATTGGCGATTATGAGACAACAAGAAAAATGTTCAGGGCGGGTATGTCGGTCATGCTTGTCACCGGTATTATCGCCTTTTCTATTTTATATTTGACCGCACCGATCTTTGCCAAGATTCAGCTTGGAGGATCGAATGAAACGGGCGGTTTGACGGTCGATCAAGTGGTTTATGTGATTCGGATGGTCAGTTTGGGTCTATTGGTTGTACCCATTATGAGTCTTGTGCGAGGGTTTTTCCAAGGACACTCGATGATGGGCCCGACAGCTGTTTCCCAAGTCATCGAACAACTTGTCAGAATCATCTTCCTATTAACAGCGACGTTTATCATTTTAAAAGTGCTTGACGGCGGTCTTGTTATTGCGGTTGGTTATGCCACATTTGCCGCACTCATTGGTGCGTTTGGCGGTCTATTTACGCTTTATTTATATTGGCTGAAGCGGAAAGATCGGCTTTTGGCAATGCAGCCGAATACAGGGGACTATTCTGGATTATCTTATAAGCAAATGTTTACAGAGCTGTTCAGTTATGCAGCACCCTATGTGTTTGTTGGGCTTGCCATTCCGATTTATTCTTATATTGATACAAATACAATTAACAGAGCGATGATTGCATCAGGACATCAGGATATTAGTACAGCGGTTCTGTCTATTGTGACGTTATATTTACCGAAGCTTGTCATGATTCCTGTGTCACTTGCAACTGCATTTGGTTTAACATTGATTCCTACCATAACGGAATCCTTTACAGCGCGAAATTACAAGCTGCTGAATCGACAAATTGATCAAACGATGCAGGTCATTTTATTCTTCGTTCTGCCTGCTTCATTTGGTATTTCGGCATTGGCTGGACCAGTTTATTGGTTTTTCTATCCGTCTGTGCATCCTGAGATTGGGACTTCTATTTTGTTTTGGTATGCACCTGTTGCGTTACTGTTTTCTTTATTCACCATTAACGCAGCGATTTTACAAGGGATTAACAAACAAAAATTTGCGATCGTCAGTCTTTTGTTAGGGATTATCATTAAAACGGTTCTCAATATCCCGCTGATTAGCTGGCTGCAAGGAAACGGTTCTGTGCTTGCAACGGCATTAGGCTACAGTGCCTCGATTTTGTATATGTTCATCATGATCAAGCGCCATGCAGGCTATTCGTTCCGCAGGATTTTCAAACGGTTTATTTTAATTGGTATTTTAACGGCAATCATGGCTGTAGTGGCTTATGTGACATGTCAGCTTGTGAGTCAAGTCATTTCATATGAAGGCGGAATCATACAAGCGGGTATTGTTATTTTGATTTCAATGATCACTGGCGGCGGTGTGTATATGTTCTTATCTTATAAAGTTGGATTGTTAGAGCGTGTACTTGGCAGCCGGATGCCATCATTTTTAAGAAAAAAGAGTTAAGAAGAGGTGGAGAAGCATGAGGCTTGATAAATTGCTGGCCAATACCGGCTTTGGTTCAAGGAAAGATGTAAAGAAGCTGGTCAAGGCCCGGGCTGTCACAGTGAATGGAGAAGTGGCGAAGCAGGTGAAAGATCATGTCGATCCAACAAATGATGAAGTGCTCGTGCATGGAGAGCGTGTAGAGTATAAAGAATTCATTTATCTCATGATGAACAAGCCAGACGGTGTCATTTCAGCAACGGAGGATCTGCGAGATGAGACGGTTGTTGATTTACTAGAGCCAGAGGATATTGCAAGGGAGCCATTCCCTGTGGGGAGACTGGATAAGGATACAGTCGGTCTCCTCCTCCTTACAAATGACGGCCAGCTTGCTCATCAATTGTTATCTCCGAAAAAGCATGTCCCGAAAACGTATGAAGTTCATCTAAAATACCCGCTTGGAGATCAAGACATCACTCGTCTTGAAGAGGGAGTTGTGATTTTAGACGACTACCGAACGAAGCCGGCGAAGGTTGAAGTAGATGCCAACCAAGAGGCAGATACACGAATCCGTTTAACGATTACTGAAGGGAAGTACCATCAAGTGAAGCTGATGGCACAAGCAGTGGGCAATGAAGTGATCTTTTTAAAACGGCTCTCGATGGGGGCTGTTTCATTAGACGAAGATTTGGCGCCTGGAGAATACCGTGAATTGACGGAGGAAGAGTTAGACAGCTTAATCAATCGTGATTAATATAGAGAAAAAGAAAAGAACCGGCGATATCGCCGGTTCTCAGGCTGTCGAGAAAATCTCGACAGCTTTATTTTTTTCCTTAAATTTTCCACTACCCCATTTTATAATAGAGAAAAGCATACTAAAGGAAGGTG
>NZ_JANUEZ010000013.1:0-55460 GCF_024807925.1 Bacillus sp. JUb11
CACCCGTTCCCATACCGAACACGGAAGTTAAGCTCTTCAGCGCCGATGGTAGTTGGGGGTTTCCCCCTGTGAGAGTAGGACGCCGCCAAGCTTTTCAAAGGATCAGTTCCAGTCGGAACTGGTCTTTTTTGTATTTTAAAAAAGGAACAAACACTCGATCTGGCATGGATACATATACTAAACTATCATCTAAAACATTCTTAATTTTGTATACAATTGAAAGCGCTAGGGCATACTGAAGCTATAAGTGGAGGTGTCACAATGAGCAAAAAAGAGCGAGAAGCAATTTGTTTGATTTGTGAAGAGAAAAAAACAAAGGGAATTTATTTATATCATCAGTTTTTATGCCGAGATTGTGAACGGAAGTTAATTTCTACATCAACCTCGGATCCTAGTTATGCTGATTATGTAAGAAAGCTTAAAAATCTTCATACGCCGCCTTTGTATTCATAGACCATTAGATGGTCTTTTTTTATGGGCAATCGGGGATTGGGCCTGTTTTTTGGAACTTAGTTTGGACATCAACCGTAATAAATAATAAGATAAACAGAGAGCCTGATTATTCATAGGAGTCGATGAACATGAAATCAATTTTTTACACATTTGTATGGGCCGTTCTCTCTACTCTTTTTTCGCTGGTGATTTTAACTGTCAGTATTGGTGTTTTCCATCATCATGTTGGATTGTCGATACTGTATGCGATGATTGGGTGGGGTGTGATGTTTGCAGGAAGCCGATGGGCTGCCTTCCAGTTGTTTTTGAAGAAACACGGACTGTCTCGCAGTGATTATGTATATATTAAACAGCACTTAAAAGAAGCTGGGCAAAAGCTGGTTCGTTTGAAGAAAGCTTTATTTGCTGTGAAGAACGTACAGACGATCAAGCATAATTATGAAATTCTTCGGCTTGCACGACGCATCTATACGATAACAAAAAAGGAACCGAACCGGTTTTATGATGCACAGCGGTTTTATTTTGAGAGTTTAGATTCTGTTGTTGAATTAACTGAGAAATATGCACTGCTGTATAATCAGCCGAATCGTAGCCATGAGCTTGAAATGACATTAAGCCAAACTCGAGTCACGCTGACTGAACTGCAAAAGCAATTAACGAATGATTTACAGCAAGTTTTAGGAAGAGATATAGAAGCACTTCATATTGAACTTGAAGTGGCCGATAAAATGATTAAAAAATAGACATGAAAGGAGTCAAACTCGATGAAACCAGAAGATCCAGTCATACCACCAGCCCCATCTACTACAGATCTTCCGTTTCGGGTGTTTGATACCTTATCTGATGAGGAAAAGCAGGAGGCGCTACAGCGAGCTGAGAAGATCCCTGACCATCCACAAAAACTGCTTTTCTATGGCACACGTGTGCAGGAACGATTGTTAGAACAATCAAAACAAATGATGCAATATGTGGAGAAAAAAGATATTGACCAAATCGGAGACGTTCTAGAAGCTTTTTTACAGCAACTGCATTTAGTGGAGCCAGAGGATTTATTGCCAAAGAAGCGAGGCTTTTTTTTAAGGTTATTTCAGCGAGAAAAGCGTTCTACTCAGGAGATCATATCTCGTTTTAAACAAGCAGAAGCACAGATAGAGAGATTGTCAGCAAGGCTTCGTTACGCAAGAGGCGTGTTAATTTCGGACCATAAGTTATTGGAGCGTTTATTTGAAGAAAATCAATCATACTTTCAAGAGATGACGTTACAGGTTGCAGCAGTTGAAGCAAAATTGACGCTGTTAGAGCAACATGCCCTAACAGAATCACAGTCACATGATCGGACATTAGAGGAACAATTGATGAGTCGGGAAGTCGATGAAGAAGAATATATGGAGAGATTAAAAGAACGGAAGTATGATTTGTTGTTGAGCCGTCAAATCGCACTGCAATGTAATGCCCAAATTCGAATGATTCAGCATACAAACCATACATTAGCCAATCATATTCAATCAACTGTTTCCGCATCAATTCCTTTATGGATCAACCAAATGTCGATTGCGTTCAATCATATTCAGCAGCGAGCCAATTCAGCGCTTGAGCAGCGTATCCAGCAAACATATGAACAGGTATCGAAGCAGCAAGGACAGCTGATTGAAGATGCATCCTTAACGCCTATAGATACGTTGAAAAAGGTTCAGCACCAATTGGCCGAAACATTGCAGGAAACGTTGCAGGTAAAAGAACATGGGAGCCAAGAACGAGCTCAATTAAAAAGTAGCATGCATGAGGCAGAGCAGAAGCTGGTGAATCATAAACCAATAAAGGAATGAGAATCCATCTTTCAGTTCACTTGTTTGAACGTTATAATAGATATAAGATATCGTTTAAGTGAAAAGGGTCGATTTGTTTGAAAACACCTTTATATACAGCATTATCACAACATGCGGAAAAGAAGCCCTATTCTTTTCACGTTCCGGGACATCACAATGGAGATGTCTTTTTTGATGAGGCACGGTCCTATTATGCATCCATTCTTCAGCTGGATGTGACAGAACTTGAAGGTCTAGATGATCTTCACCATCCGACTGGGGTGATTCAAGAGGCAGAGGATTTATTGGCAAAGCTATATGGAGCTAAACAAAGTTTTTTCCTTGTGAATGGCACAACCGTTGGCAATTTGGCGATGGTGATGTCTGCGTGTCAGGCTGGGGAGGGCATTTTCGTTCAGCGAAATTGTCATAAGTCTGTGTTCCATGCGATTGAGCTTGCGGGAGCGACGCCTATTATGTTAGAAACTGAGAGTGATCCGCACTTGCACGTCCCAACTCATGTGACGGAGGAAACAGTTAAACAAGCTATGGCGACACATCCTAACTGCCGGGCAATCGTTTTGACATATCCGAACTACTACGGACATGCAGCTGATTTATCAGGACTCATTCAAATGTGTCATGAAGCTGGCATCATTGTATTAGTTGATGAGGCACATGGTGCTCATTTTGTATTAGGCGGTGCCTTTCCTCCATCTGCCCTTTCCTATGGAGCAGACGTGGTGGTACAATCAGCACATAAAACCCTTCCGGCAATGACAATGGGGTCTTATCTCCATCTTCAAGGAGACCGAATTGATATGAAGCGGATAAAGACGTTATTAACGATGCTTCAAAGCAGTTCACCTTCCTATCCAATTATGGCTTCGTTAGATGTGGCGAGAGCTTATGTGGAGGAGTTGAAGGGAAAAGGGTTAATGGACGAAATCCTGAGAGACTTGGCAAAGCTGAAAGCACAGTTCAATATGATTTCCAATCTCGAAGTGGTTGAGTCTGACTCTTTACCTATGGATCCATTAAAATGTGTCATTCGTTCAACAAAAGGGCTGACAGGCTATGAACTCAAAAAGGTGCTTGAGTCGGTGGATGTTCATCCAGAACTTGCGGATGAACATCAAGTCTTACTCGTTTTTGGTCTAAGGCAGACAAAGGACATTCCTTTTACAGCTATAGAGCAGGCTCTTCAGCAAAGTGATTCATTGCTTGTAAAAAAAGAACCTCAAACGGGATCGCTCTTCTTAGAGGACGATCAGCAAAAGCGAGATGTAGAAGCTGTTCCATTCGAAAAAGCAGTTGGCCGGATTAGTGCAGAATCGGTCATTCCCTATCCGCCTGGCATTCCTTTGATGATTAAAGGAGAACCGATTGAATCAGATCAAATTGCGACGTTAAGCCGTTTGCTTGGGCATCAAGTTCATGTGCAAGCAAGTCAGGTGATTCACCAGAGAAAATTATATGTTTATATAGAAGAGGAGACACTATGAGCGGTATGTTTATTACGTTTGAAGGGCCTGAGGGTGCTGGAAAAACGACAGTGATTCGAAAAGTGTACGAAGAAATGGAACGTCAAGGCTATGCAGTGATGGCGACACGTGAGCCTGGAGGCATTGACATTGCAGAGCAAATTCGTGAAGTCATTTTAAATGAAAAAAATACAAAAATGGACGCAAAAACAGAGGCATTGCTTTATGCAGCAGCTAGAAGGCAGCATTTGGCTGAAAAAGTAGAACCGGCATTGAAGCGGGGGGAAACTGTTTTATGTGATCGTTTTGTCGACAGCTCCCTTGCTTATCAGGGCTATGCGAGAGGGCTTGGGATTGAAGAAGTCAAATCCATTAATGATTTTGCCATTGATGGTACGATGCCGCAAATGACCATTTACTTTTCCATTACACCAGAGGAAGGTCTAAAGCGAATTGATGCCAATCAAGGAAGAGAAAAAAATCGATTAGACATGGAAACATTGAATTTTCATCAAATGGTCAGAGAAGGATATGAGCTGCTGATTGCGCAATCACCAGAACGATTCCGTGTAGTAGATGCGTCTCAGCCTGTTCAGGATGTCTTTAATGAGGTGTTTCAGCTGATTCAGGACACATTAAAGAAAAATCAAATATGACCTCATTCCCAATCGTTGTTATAATATAGAGGAAGACATCGGCATGTCACCTGTGCCTAAAATGAAGGAGGCCAATCAAATGAAATTAATTGTTGCCGTTGTACAGGATCAAGATAGCAGCAAGTTATTGAAAATATTGACCGAACATCAATTCGGCGTGACAAAATTAGCTTCGACTGGTGGATTTCTAAAGTCTGGGAATACGACTTTTATCATTGGTTGCGATGATGTCCGAGTGGATAAAGCGTTACAGCTAATCAAGGAAAATTGCCGTAAACGTGATCAAATGATCGCGCCTGTATCACCAATGGGTGGAAATGCAGATTCATATGTACCATACCCTGTTGAGGTTGAAGTTGGTGGAGCTACCGTCTTTATTCTGCCAGTTGAACAATTTCATCAATTTTAAGGATGGGTTGCTGTGAAAATTAATCAAGATATGCGGCTGCTTTTAGAAAAGCGTGAACTTCAAGCGATGAAAGGAAGCCAAACTTCAGCATCGTTTAAATCATCGATGGAGACACAAAGCGGTAAAATGCGTTTAGAGCAGCTGACAGTCATGCTGAGCGATATCGAAGTCTTCGGCAAGAAACTGACAAAGTCACGAAACCTTAAAGATTTGGCTAAGTTTAAAGGACTTGTGAAACGCTTTGTAAAAGAAACAGTCGATAATGGATTAAATATAGAGACATCAAGGAGCTTTGACATTTATGGCAACACACGAACACTCGCTTTAGTCAAAGCATTAGATGAAAAGCTGATTGAGTTAACAGAGGATATGATGAATCAAGAGAAACCCTCGATTGATTTGCTTGAACGTATTGGAGAAATAAAAGGTTTATTGATTAACCTTTACACATAGAGAGTGATAACATGGCAATTAGCTGGGATGACATGAATGATCTACAGCCGCGCGTCATGCGGCTGATTTTTAATAGTATTGATAAAGACCGACTGGCTCATGCTTACTTATTTGAAGGAAAAAAAGGGACAGGAAAGCTAGATGCTGCGATGCTTTTAGCGAAGAGCTTTTTTTGTTTGGAAGCAGGAGTGAAACCATGCGAGTCCTGTCAAAACTGCAAAAGAATTCAGTCTGGCAACCATCCAGATTTACATCTAGTGCAGCCTGACGGTCAATCAATTAAGAAGGCGCAAGTGCAGGCTTTGCAGGAGGAATTTACAAAAGCAGGCGTAGAATCGCATCGGAAAATGTATATCATTCTCCATGCGGACAAAATGACGGTCAATGCTGCGAACAGTTTATTAAAGTTCCTAGAGGAGCCCAACCGGGAAACGATGGCAGTTTTAATCACCGAACAATCGCATAAAATGCTGGATACGATTATTTCAAGATGTCAGATGCTTAGCTTTCAGCCGCTGCAGCCGCAATCTTTGGAGCAGCAGCTTTTACAAGAAGGCGTGTCTCAGGATCTCGCAAGGCTTTTGTCGAATTTAACCAATAATTTAGCAGAAGCACTCGAATTAAGTCGAAATGATCAGTTTGCAGAGTCTAGAGCGAAAGTGATAAAATTGTATGAAGTCTTACACCAGCGAAAAGAACATGCATTTTTTTATATACAAGATCAATGGATGCCTTTTTTCAAAGAGAAAGACCTTCAAGAAACTGGTCTTGATATGCTTTTATTTATATATCGTGATGTATTGTCGATTCAAATAGGAAATGAAGATAAAGTCATTTATCAAGACTTATTCCAGACAATGAAGCAGCACGCGCTGCATTCCACACAGCAAATGGTGACGAATCAGATCCTTGCTGTATTAGAAGCGAAAAAGAGACTTCAATCCAACGTGAATGCCCAAGGGCTAATGGAGCAATTGGTGTTGATGTTGCAGGAGGGATAAGCTTGTACAACGTAATTGGTGTTCGCTTTAAAAAAGCGGGCAAAATCTATTATTTCGATCCTAATGGATTTCATATAGAAAATGATAGTTGTGTCATTGTAGAAACGGTTAGAGGTGTTGAGTACGGGCAAGTGGTCATCGCCAATAAAAAAGTAGATGAACACGATGTGGTTCTCCCTTTGCGTAAGGTGATTCGCGTCGCAGACGAACGAGACCGGCTCATCGTTGAGGAGAACAAAGAAGCAGCGATGGCAGCCTTTGACACATGTCTTCAGAAAGTAAGTGAACACGGCCTGGAAATGAAACTGGTCGATGTCGAATTTACATTCGACCGCAACAAGGTCATCTTCTATTTTACAGCGGATGGCAGAGTAGATTTCCGTGAGCTGGTCAAGGATCTTGCATCTATCTTCAAGACGAGAATTGAACTTCGTCAAATCGGTGTAAGAGACGAGGCGAAAATGCTAGGCGGCATTGGTCCGTGTGGACGTATGCTTTGCTGTTCAACTTTCTTAGGAGATTTTGAACCTGTGTCCATTAAAATGGCAAAAGATCAAAACCTCTCGTTAAACCCTACCAAAATTTCAGGGCTTTGCGGTCGTTTGATGTGCTGCTTGAAATATGAGAATGATGAGTACGAAACAGCAAAAGAACAATTACCGGACATCGGTGAAACGATTCAGACGTCTAATGGCTCTGCAAAGGTAGTAGGGCTTAATATTTTAGAACGAATTTTGCAAGTTGAATTAACCGGGCAAGAAAAAGTGATAGAATATACTTGGGAAGAATTAATACAAGAAGGCGTTGTATCTGCACAAACAACTGAGTAACGAGGTGTGCCACCTTGGATAAAAAGGAACTATTTGATACGGTGATTAATTTAGAAGAACAAATCGGTTCTCTTTATCGCCAGCTAGGTGATTTGAAAAATCATATCGGTGAAGTGATTGAAGAAAATCACCAGCTGCAGATGGAGAATCAGCACTTGCGTGAACGTCTGGATCAATCCGATCGAGATAAATCGTCTGAGGCAGAGCATGATTCTGCCCAGAAGCCAAGTCATTCTGATATAGGAGAAGGTCATGATAACCTCGCTCGTTTATATCAGGAGGGCTTCCATATTTGTAATGTACATTATGGGAGCATTCGGAAAGAGGGAGACTGTTTGTTCTGTCTGTCATTTTTAAATAAAAAATGAGAAAAGGCTTCCGCTGAATCGGGAGCCTTTTTCACAGGAAAAGAAAGGATACATCATGGTTTCGTTAAGAGAAGATGAACGTTTAGACTACTTGCTTGCAGAAGATATGAAAATTATACAAAGTAAAACGGTGTTCGCCTTTTCATTGGATGCAGTGTTATTAGCAAAATTTGCGTATGTGCCGATTCAAAAAGGGGAGATTATTGATCTTTGTACGGGAAATGGCATTGTTCCATTGCTGCTTTCGACGAGATCTAAAGCCTCTATTACAGGGGTTGAAATTCAAGAACGCCTGTTTGATATGGCAAAGAGAAGTGTGGCGCATAATCAACTGGAGCAGCAGATTGAGTTGATCCATGGTGATTTAAATGATATGCCTAAACGGTACGGAAACCACAAAGTAGACGTGATTACTTGTAATCCGCCATATTTTAAGACTCCTTCTAAGGATGAAATCAATGAAAATGAGTATTTGGCGATTGCACGTCATGAGATTCATTGTACATTAGAAGATGTCATTCGTGTTTCTTCCACTTTGTTAAAGCAAGGAGGCAAACTGGCAATGGTTCACCGCCCTGGACGGCTGCTTGAGATTGTTGAAATGATGAAGAAATATCGAATTGAGCCAAAACGAATTCAATTTGTATATCCGAAACAGGGAAAAGAAGCGAATACCATTTTAGTGGAAGGGATGAAAGATGGAAAACCGGATTTGAAAATCCTCCCGCCGCTTTTTGTTTATGGAGAAGACCAAGAGTATACAAAAGAAATCAGGACGATACTGTATGGAGAAGCATAGTCATTATTTCTATGTATTGAAATGTGCAGATGGCAGTTTGTACGCTGGGTATACAAATGACTTACAAAAAAGGCTGACTGCCCATAATAGTGGGAAGGGTGCAAAGTATACGAGAGCTAGACGGCCGGTGGAACTCTATTACCACGAATGCTTTTTAACCAAAAGAGAAGCCATGCAACAGGAATATCGTTTCAAAACGTGGACACGTCGAAAAAAGGACATGTATATAGAAGAAAAGCGAATCAAAAAGGAGGCGGCACATGAAAAAGACACAGAAAAGCTTTGATGGTCAATCAGAAATGGGGATTCTTTATCTCGTACCAACCCCGATTGGAAACTTAGAAGATATGACGTTTCGAGCGATACAAACGTTAAAAGATGTAGACTATATTGCCGCAGAAGATACGAGACAAACGAAAAAGCTTTGTCATGTCTATGAAATTGATACCCCATTAACGAGTTATCATGAACATAACAAAGATAGCAGTGGTCACAAGTTAATCGAATGGTTAAAAGAAGGAAAGAACATTGCACTCGTGAGCGATGCCGGTTTACCGACGATCTCTGATCCAGGAGCCGAAGTGGTTCGCGACTTTACGAACATCGGAGGCTATGTCATTCCGTTACCTGGTGCAAATGCAGCACTTACGGCGCTCATTGCGTCAGGAATCGCACCTCAGCCATTTTTCTTTTACGGTTTTCTTGATCGTCAAAAAAAGGAAAAGAAAAAACAGCTGGAAGCATTGAAGAAACGCCAAGAAACAATTGTTTTCTATGAAGCGCCCCATCGGTTAAAAGAAACGCTGACTGTGATGAAAGAAGTGTGGGGGAACCGGAATATTGCCATTACGAGAGAACTGACAAAGAAATTTGAAGAGTTTATTCGTGGAGATTTAGAATACGCGCTGACCTGGGTGACAGAACAACAAATCCGTGGTGAGTTCTGTCTCGTTGTACAAGGAAATGATCAGGATGAAGAAGAACTGAATGAAGAAGCTTGGTGGAATTCTTTATCTGAAAAAGAGCACGTGATCCATTACATAGAGGAAGGGTTAACGTCAAAAGAGGCTATTAAACGTACAGCGGTTGAACGTGGTGTGCCAAAGCGAACGATCTATGATGCGTATCATATTGAACAATAAAGAAAGGTTCTTGCAAACGGTGCAAGAACCTTTTTATATAAAACTTATTTTTGTGATTGAAGTTGGTTTTGGATTTCGTTAATGATTTGCTCTGCACCTTCACGGCTAAGAACTAATTTACCATTAGCAAGTTTAAGGTTATCGTCTGATACTTCACCTGTTACTTGGCAAGTCATGTTTGGTTTATATTTTTTTAGGATAATTTTTTCATCATCAACATAAATTTCCAAAGCGTCTTTTTCTGCGATTCCTAACGTACGGCGAAGCTCGATTGGAATCACCACGCGTCCTAATTCGTCAACTTTACGTACAATACCTGTAGATTTCATCTTCATTCTCCTCCCAAAAAGTTCTTATTCTTAATATAATATTATCTTCGTCATTATTCGACAAATTCCTTACATTCCTAGCATAACAAGGTTTCCATAAATCGTCAATCATTTTGTTTACTATTGTTTGTAAAATATGACTCTTAAAGTCAAAGGACCTTGAAACTACCGGTGTATAAGGATTTTTCAGAATTTATCTATAAAAATATGAAAAATGACGATAACAGATTAACAAGACTTTTGCCCTAATTTAGCCAATTGTAAATCTGAAAATAGATTTCATACGACAATATTCGACAAAATGTCGACAGGTTTGTCGTTTTTTTCGAAAAACTCCTCTTTTTCGATCTTTTCATCTTGTTCTATGTATATATGCTTGATCTTAAAGGCTAAGATGGTATCATAGAGGAAGCACAAGCGCAACAAATAATTGAATAATGCACATTTTAATGATTTCATAACCGCTCTCGTCCATTGGGCGGGAGTTTTTTGACATTTACACACAAGCAGGAGGTTCCGACATGCCGGAAAAGAAAAAAACGTTTTATCTGACTACACCAATTTACTATCCGAGCGGAAAATTACATATTGGACATGCTTATACGACAGTGGCAGGGGATGCCATGGCTCGATATAAACGTCTGCAAGGCTATGATGTGATGTATTTAACGGGTACAGATGAGCACGGACAAAAAATTCAGCAAAAAGCTGAAGAACAAAATATTACACCGATTGAGTATTTAGATCCGGTCGTTGCTGACATTAAATCATTATGGAAGAAACTCGACATTTCAAACGATGATTTCATTCGTACAACGGAAAAAAGACATACGAAAATCATTGAGCAAGTCTTCCAAAAGTTGCTTGATCAAGGAGATATTTATTTAGATCAATATGAGGGCTGGTACAGTATTCCTGATGAAACATTCTATACGGAAACACAGCTTGTTGATGTTGAGCGAAATGAGAAAGGGGAAGTCATTGGAGGGAAAAGCCCAGACAGTGGACACCCTGTTGAATTGATTAAAGAGGAATCATATTTCTTCCGTATGAGTAAGTATGCAGATCGCTTACTAGACTATTACGAAAAGAACCCGTCGTTCATTCAGCCTGAATCAAGAAAGAATGAAATGATTAATAACTTCATTAAACCGGGGTTAGAGGATTTAGCTGTATCAAGAACAACCTTTGATTGGGGCATTAAAGTACCTAATAATCCGAAGCACGTCATCTATGTATGGATTGATGCGTTATTCAACTACTTAACAGCGATTGGCTACGGAACCGATCAAGATGAAAAATATAAAAAATATTGGCCTGCCAACGTACACCTAGTTGGGAAAGAAATTGTACGATTCCATACAATTTACTGGCCAATTATGCTGATGGCACTTGATCTGCCGTTGCCAAAACAAATTTTTGCACATGGCTGGCTGCTCATGAAAGATGGCAAAATGTCTAAATCAAAAGGGAACGTAGTAGATCCTGTTACGTTAATTGATCGCTATGGTCTTGATGCTCTTCGTTATTACCTGCTACGCGAAGTCCCATTTGGTGCAGACGGTGTGTTTACACCAGAAGGATTCGTGGAACGTGTAAACTATGACCTTGCCAATGATTTAGGGAACTTACTTAACCGTACAGTGGCGATGGTGCAAAAATACTTCGACGGTACATTAAGCAGCTATAAGGGACCAGTCAATGAGTTTGATGAGGAACTAAAAGCTGTAGCTGAACAAACGGTGAAAGCTTATGAAGAAGCGATGGAGAACCTCGAATTCTCGGTGGCTCTTTCAAATGTTTGGACATTAATCAGCAGAACGAATAAATATATTGATCAAACAGCTCCTTGGGTATTAGCGAAGGATGAAACAAAACGAAAAGAACTGCATTCTGTGATGTACCATTTAGCAGAATCACTTCGAATCACAGCTGTATTGTTAACACCATTCTTAACAAAAACACCTGAAAAAATCTTCTTCCAGCTTGGAATTGAAGAAGAGAAACTCAAAAGCTGGGAAAGCATTCTTTCTTTCGGTGCGATTCAAAAAGCGACGGTACAAAAAGGTGAGCCGTTGTTCCCTCGTTTAGAGGTTGAAGAAGAAGTGGCATACATTAAAGAGAAGATGCAAGGAAGTGCGCCTAAGGTAGAAGAAGAGTCAGTTGAAATAGAAGAAACTGAATTACCTGAACTGGGTGCCGAAATTGCCTTCGATGATTTTTCGAAAGTTGACCTTCGTGTAGCACAAGTATTGGAAGCAGCACCAGTGAAAAAAGCTGACCGTCTCTTAAAGCTTCAGCTTGATTTTGGATTTGAAAAGAGACAAATTGTCTCAGGGATTGCCAAGCATTATCAACCAGAAGAATTGGTAGGGAAGAAGCTCGTCTGCGTAGCGAATCTCACACCAGTTAAACTAAGAGGGGAAATTTCCCAGGGAATGATTTTAACTGGAGAAACTGGTGGTAAATTGCAGGTTCTTGAAGTAGATCAATCTCTAGCAAATGGAACAAAAATTTTATAATTCAACAAAGGTGTTCCACGTGTAACATTTCGTCGAACACCTTTTGTTTTTCAGAAGAATTGTCGAAAGGAGAAATCAACCATGTTATTTGACACACATGCCCACTTAAATGCTGAACAATATAATGAAGACTTAGAGCAGGTGATTGAAAGAGCCAAAAGTGAAAAGGTAGAGAAGATTGTGGTGGTCGGGTTTGATCGTCCAACCATTACGAGAGCGATGGAGCTAATTGAAGCATATGATTTTATGTATGCAGCCATCGGCTGGCATCCCGTTGATGCCATTGATATGACAGATGAAGATTTGGCTTGGATCAAAGAATTATCTCAGCATGAAAAGGTTGTTGCCATTGGAGAAATGGGTCTAGATTACTATTGGGACAAGTCGCCTAAAGATGTGCAAAAAGAAGTCTTTAGACGTCAAATTGCTCTTGCAAAAGAAGTGAATCTGCCAATTATCATTCATAACCGTGACGCTACGGAAGATGTAGTGACGATCTTAAAAGAAGAAGGAGCGGCAGAAGTCGGAGGAATTATGCACTGCTTTACTGGCAGCCTCGAAATTGCAAAAGCGTGTATGGAAATGAACTTTTATATCTCATTCGGTGGACCTGTGACATTTAAAAATGCGAAAAAACCGAAAGAAGTTGTAAAGGATATTCCAAGTGATCGTCTTCTGATTGAGACAGACTGCCCGTATTTAACTCCAGCGCCATTTAGAGGGAAACGAAATGAGCCGAGCTATGTGAAATATATCGCAGAACAAATTGCTGAATTGCGAGAAATAAGCTTTGAAGAGCTTGCTGCATTGACAACAGAAAACGCGAAAAAAGTTTTCCGTATAAACTGACAGTATATGATGTCAATCCTTGTTTAAGCTTGTCCAATTGTGAAACATAACGAAAAAGTTCTACACGTTTGCGCCTCCTCATAGGATAAGTTGTCGATAAGTCTTTCTTCCCTTCCTTCCAAAAATCTCCCATAATAGATTTACAATCGAGCATTTTTGTACAGTGGGTGGAAGGGTTGACAGGTTTTGAGATACTCTATATAATCTCTCCGAGGAGAAGGAGGCGTTTTTCATCGTACAAAAAATGAAAAATCTGTTTTCTGTCAAGCTAGGAAAAGGCAAGGTTTTATTTCTAGTCGCTTGCTTGCTTTTAGCTGGAACTGGGACGGCTTACGGTGCGCATGAGCTCACTAAGCAGTCTATTACCATTTCAATCAATGGCAAAGAGAAGACAATTCGTACACATGAAGAGACAGTAGCACAGCTGCTTTCAGACCTTGGAATAAGGACCAGGGCGGAGGATCATATCTCTCCAAGTCTAAATACAAAGATTCAAGACAACATGAACATTGTGTATGATGCGGCTATACCGGTTCATCTCACCCTAGATGGGAAAGAGAAAACGATATGGACAACAGATCAGACGGTTGGAGCATTATTGAAGAATGAGAAGATAGATATTGGGAAGCACGATCAAGTAACTCCAGGAAAGAATGACAAGATTAAAAAGAATATGGATCTTGTGGTTCAGCAGGCCTTCCAGGTCAGCTTAAACGATGGAGGAAAGGATAAGAAAGTGTGGACCACTTCGACTACGGTCGCTGACTTTTTAAAGCAACAAGAGCTGAAGCTCAAGAAGCACGATAAGATCAAACCTGCGTTACATAGTCACCTTTCTAAAAAAAGCGCAGATGTGAAGATCACTCGGGTGGAAAAAGTCACCGATGTAGTGGAAGAGAAAATTGCTTTTGATACCAAACATAAAAAGGATCGATCTCTTGAAAAAGGAAAAGAGAAGGTGCTTGAAAAAGGTGAAGAAGGTAAATTGAAGAAGCACTATGCCATTGTGAAAGAAAACGGCAAAGTGGTGTCTAAAGAATTAATTAAAGAGGTTACTGCAAAAGACAGTAAGGATCGTTTAGTGGCCGTTGGTACACAAGTGTCCAAGAAAGGACCTAAAGCGTCACCTGCGGTTTCAAGAAGTAATGAATCGTCAGGAAAAGAGTTCTATGTGACGTCCACAGCCTATACAGCGGGCTGTGCTGGATGTACGGGCAGAACGTCTACAGGCTTTAATTTAAAAGCAAATCCAGGTGCAAAGGTCATAGCAGTTGATCCGAGTGTCATTCCGCTGGGCTCTAAAGTGTATGTGGAAGGCTATGGGTATGCCGTTGCATCAGACACTGGATCTGCTATAAAAGGGAATAAAATTGATGTGTTCGTCCCAAGTAAGTCGGCAGCTTATCAATGGGGGAATAAACGAGTGAAAATTAGAGTGCTCAAATAAACACATCAAATCATTTATATGAACAGAGGGCTTTGCGCACCCTCTGTTTTTTTGGTTATAATAGAAGCACTGTTTTCTAATTAATTAGACGCAAAAACAGCATGGAAGGTTTCATTTTTTGACAAAAAAATGTAGATTGTTTTTGCAAGCGGAGGAATACATGAAAATCAAAGAAATCATTGTGGTGGAGGGTCGTGACGACACTGCTAGAGTAAAGATGGCAGTTGATGCAGATACGATTGAAACGAATGGATCTGCCATTGGCGATACAGTCATTCAACAAGTGCGTCTTGCTCAGGAGACGAGAGGGGTTATCATTTTAACTGATCCTGATTTCCCTGGGGAAAAGATCCGTAAAACCATCGCAGAGGCTGTCCCTGGCTGTAAGCACGCCTTTTTACCAAAACACCTTGCGAAAGCGAAGCGGGACAAAGGAATTGGTGTCGAGCATGCTTCCTTGGATAGTATTCGAGAATGCCTTGCACATGTCCATGAGGAAATGGAAGAATCAGAAAGCGAGATTACGTTAGACGATTTATTTGACGCAGGCCTTATCGGAGGCGAAGCATCAAAACGCCGCCGCGAACGATTAGGTGTGCTTTTAAATATAGGATATACAAATGCGAAGCAGCTGCAAAAGCGTCTTCACATGTTCCAAATAACGAAAGAGGATTTTATTGCGGCCTTAAAGACCGTCATGCAGGAGGAAGCCGATGAATAAAGATATTGCGACGCCCATCAGAACGAAGGAAATACTGAAGAAGTACGGTTTCTCTTTTAAAAAGAGCTTAGGGCAAAACTTTTTAATTGATACGAATATTTTAGATCGCATTGTCGATCATGCAGAGATTACGGATGAGACCGGTGTGATTGAAATTGGCCCTGGTATCGGTGCGTTGACTGAACAGCTCGCTAAACGGGCAAAGAAAGTCACGGCTTTTGAAATCGACCAGCGCTTATTGCCGATTTTAAACGATACGCTTTCTCCATATGATAATGTCACCATTATTCATCAAGACGTATTAAAAGCAGATGTAAGAAAGGTGATTGAAGAACAATTTGCTGACTGTAAAGAAGTAATGGTCGTAGCAAACCTTCCTTATTATGTGACGACACCAATTATTATGAAATTGCTTGAAGAAAACCTTCCATTGAAAGGAATCGTTGTCATGCTGCAAAAAGAAGTAGCAGATCGCATGGCTGCTGTTCCTTCATCAAAAGAATACAACTCTTTGTCGATTGCAGTGCAATTTTATACAGAAGCGAAGACGGTCATGGTTGTGCCGAAAACGGTTTTCGTCCCACAACCAAATGTGGATTCAGCGGTAATCAAACTAACTGTTCGTGAAACGCCTGCGGTCTCAGTAGACAATGATACGTTTTTCTTTCAACTGATTCGTGCGAGTTTTGGCCAGCGCCGGAAGACATTGATGAATAACTTGATGAACAATCTGCCAGATGGTAAGAAACATAAAGCTATCATTGAAGAAGCCCTTGTAACAGCTGAGGTTGATGGGAAACGCCGCGGTGAATCATTGTCAATCGATGAATTTGCCCGTTTGTCCAATGTTTTACACAAAGCCCTCTCATAAGGGCTTTTCAGCGCGTGTAGACAAACCCTCGCATTCGGTGTCAGTCCTGCGCGCTGGTGCTCACGAATGTCAAATTCGCTCCGCGTCAGTACTCGTCCTTCCTAGACTGCAAAGGTTTTCTATCACGCTGAAAAGAAGACAAGGCCCTTTCATAAGGGCTTTTTTCTTTTGGTTTTCACCACTTCACCTGTTCAGGCATAGGCTAGAAAGAACAACACGCCTGAAAGAAGAACAAGTGTAGCGTAAGACGATACCAACAGGATAAGAGCCTGATTGTGGAGTGAAAAGCATGCAATTTCAAATAGGAGATATGGTGACGAGGGCATCCTATCAGATGGATATTATGTTTCGTATCATTCGAATTGATGAGACAGACCAGCACGAAGCCACCGCCATTTTGCATGGGAATGAAGTGAGGCTGATTGCCGATGCGAAGATGTCAGATTTGGTCTTGATTCAAAAAGAGGAGCAGCTGACAAGAGAGAAGGACGATGAACGGAAAATTAACGAATCGCTCGACTTACTCAGGCAAGATTATCAGCTGCTTCGTGAAAAACAAGAGTATTATACGTCTGGACAATATCAGCATCAGGAGCAGTATTTTCATATGCCCGGAAAGGTTCTGCATTTAGATGGAGATGCTTCATACTTAAAGAAATGCTTAGATGTATATGAAAGAATCGGTGTACCTGTGTATGGTGTGCATTGCCACGAGAAGAAAATGCCAAGCATGATTGATTCATTAATTGATCAATACCGGCCTGATATTTTGGTCATCACAGGACATGATGCGTATTCTAAACAAAAGGGCGGTGTACACGATATCGGTGCATATCGTCACTCTCGTCATTTCGTTGAAACGGTTCAAAAGGCAAGAAGGAAGGTTCCGCATTTAGATCAGCTCGTGATCTTTGCAGGTGCCTGCCAATCTCATTTTGAATCATTAATTCAAGCAGGTGCTAATTTTGCAAGCTCACCCTCACGTGTCAACATTCATGCACTTGACCCCGTCTATATTGTTGCCAAGATCAGCTTCACTCCATTTGTAGATCGAATCAACGTGTGGGATGTGCTCCGAAATACGCTGACGAGAGAAAAAGGTCTCGGAGGGATTGAAACAAGGGGTGTTTTAAGGGTAGGTATGCCATATAAAAGAGACCATGAATCGACATAACCCGACTGATTTCAGTCTGGTTTTTTTTATGCTCAAAAAGAAATTTCATATGAATACATAATTCACCGGAATTTGAGAAAAATAGGGAGGAGAAAAGGTAGAAGTTTGTCAAAATTATTTTGTTGACAATGGCTCGTGTTGGTTGATATAATTTAATTTTTATTTGACAAAAATGGGCCGTTGTTGTATAATTATCTCAGTGAGGTGGATGCAATGGCGAAGACTTTGTCCGACATCAAAAGATCGCTTGATGGTAACTTAGGTAAACGTTTGACGTTAAAGGCTAACGGAGGCCGCCGAAAAACAATTGAGCGTTCGGGCATTTTAGCTGAAACGTACCCTTCTGTTTTTGTGATTCAATTAGATCAAGATGAGAATTCGTTTGAAAGAGTTTCTTACAGTTATGCAGATATACTGACTGAGACGGTCGAATTAACATTCGATGATACCGCTAGCTCAGTCGCCTATTAATGGGCAGTGAACTTTTTGTTTACTGCTTTTTGTTTTGCCTTTTTTTCTGTATGGGAGGCTGTCCATTATTTGAAAGGGGTAAAAGGCAGGAATCGATGCAAAATAAGAAAGCCACAAATGAGTGGCGATGATTCGAATTCTCGACCAAAGGGGCTGTTTCGTTTGGGTAGACGCCGAGGCATTATGTCAGATGAGTTCAAATACGAGCTGGCGAAGGATCTTGGATTTTATGATACCGTCAAAAATGGAGGCTGGGGAGAGATTCGTGCGCGTGACGCAGGAAATATGGTCAAGCGTGCCATTGAATTAGCTCAACAGCACATGGCTCAAGAAGAGAATCAACGATAAAGAAATGATCAGGGATACCTCGGGTGTCTCTGGTCTTTTTTGCTTGAAAAAGTGAGTGTGCTGGGGGCAAAAGCCAATATTCATCAGATCCATCAAATGTGATACAATATTGATACTTATGTTTAGATGGAGAAGTAGGTGAAATGTTTGCGTATTTTAGAAAAAGCACCGGCAAAAATTAATCTCTCACTTGATGTTCATGGAAAAAGACCGGATGGATATCACGAAGTGGAGATGGTGATGACAACAATAGATCTTGCAGATCGACTAGAGCTGACGGAGCTGGACAAAGACGAAATCCGTGTATCATCTCATAATCGTTTTGTGCCAGATGATCAACGGAATTTGGCTTATCAGGCAGCTAAATTATTAAAAACAAGATTCGGTATTCAAAAAGGCGTATCGATTGTCATCACAAAAGCAATTCCCGTCGCAGCAGGTTTAGCTGGAGGTAGCAGTGATGCCGCAGCAGCGCTTCGCGGCTTAAACCGTTTGTGGAAGTTAAATCTCACGTTAGATGAACTAGCTGAGCTTGGAGCGGAGATCGGCTCAGATGTCTCTTTTTGTGTACACGGAGGGACAGCGCTAGCGACAGGACGTGGAGAGAAACTAAAGCATATTGCGACACCGCCGCATTGCTGGGTGATTTTAGCGAAGCCGGTGATTGGGGTATCTACAGCTGAGGTCTACAGACAATATGACGCAAGCAAAGTAGAACACCCAAATGTACAGCGTATGATTGAAGCAATTGAAGCGAAAGATTATAAAGAGATGTGCGGCTCACTCGGTAACGTGTTGGAATCTGTGACATTAAAGATGTATCCGGAAGTCGATATGATTAAGAGACAGATGAAGCGTTTCGGAGCAGATGCTGTATTAATGAGCGGCAGCGGGCCAACTGTATTTGGCTTGATTCAATATGAATCGAAGGTACAAAGAATATATAACGGACTGAGAGGATTTTGTGATCAGGTTTACGCTGTCCGCATGATCGGCGAACAAAATACCCTTGATTAAATCCGTATATTAAGTTATATTATTCATAAATTATTCGGGTTCTGGGGGTAAGTTCATGAAGTTTCGTCGAAGCGGCAGATTGGTGGACTTAACAAATTATTTGTTAACCCACCCGCACGTACTAGTACCTTTAACTTTTTTTGCAGAGCGATATCAATCTGCGAAGTCCTCTATTAGTGAAGACTTAACGATTATCAAACAGACCTTCGAACAGCAGGGAATAGGGACTTTACTTACTGTACCTGGCGCTGCTGGCGGAGTGAAATATATTCCAAAGATTCATCTAAAAGAAGCAGACGAAGTCGTCAACGATATCGGAGAGGCATTATCAACTCCTGAACGTGTGCTTCCTGGCGGTTATTTATATTTAACTGATGTTTTAGGCAATCCATCGATTCTTGCGAAAATCGGTAAGCTTTTTGCGACCATTTTTTCGGATCGACCGATTGATGTTGTCATGACTGTTGCGACGAAAGGTATTCCGATTGCCTATTCTGTTGCAGGTTATTTAAATGTGCCTGTTGTGATCGTTAGAAAAGATAATAAGGTAACTGAAGGATCAACTGTGAGTATTAATTATGCATCAGGTTCTTCTAACCGAATTCAAACCATGTCACTTGCAAAGCGGAGCTTAGATAAAGGATCCAATGTGTTGATTATTGATGACTTTATGAAAGCAGGCGGAACCATTAATGGCATGATGAATCTTCTAGAGGAATTTAATGCAAATGTTGCAGGGATCGGTGTTTTATTAGAAGATGAAGGCGTAGATGAACGTCTTGTCGATGAATATGTATCACTTTTAAAGCTTTCAACCATTGATATGAAGCAGAAAATCATTGAGATTAATGAAGGTAATTTCCACGAGTTTTTTCATTCGAAAGCTTAAGCTTTGATCAAACATGTATTTGAATGGGAGAGATTGATATGACAAAAGTTGTTCAAACCAAAAACGCGCCAGCAGCCATTGGACCTTACTCTCAAGGGATTATCGTCAATAACATGTTTTACAGCTCAGGGCAGATTCCGTTAACGCCAGCTGGAGATTTTGTGAATGGAGATATTAAAGAACAAACACATCAAGTGTTTCATAATCTTAAAGCCGTCCTTGAAGCAGCGGGTGCTTCCTTTGAAACAGTCGTGAAAGCAACGGTTTTCATTAAAGATATGGAACAATTCGCTGAAGTGAATGAAGTGTACGGTGAATACTTCCATACACATAAGCCAGCTCGTTCATGTGTAGAAGTAGCCAGACTTCCAAAAGATGCACTTGTAGAAATTGAAGTTGTGGCATTAGTGAAATAAACAGGCCATCTCTTTGGAGGACGTTTGGTTTCATTATATGTATGAAAAGACATCATCATGATGTCTTTTTTTCACGAAGAGAATGTAAGCGCCGTCACGAAGATGACAAAAAATGTATAAATATCCCGATATTTCAAAAAAAGTTTAAAAAAAGAGCAGGAGAATCACCACAATCGTTGAATACCTAATTAATGCTTTTATATTGGGAAAAGGTGGTGAACTACTGTGGAAGTTACTGACGTAAGATTACGCCGCGTGAATACCGATGGTCGCATGAGGGCGATTGCATCCATCACGCTGGACCACGAATTTGTTGTTCATGATATTCGTGTGATTGATGGAAACAATGGCTTGTTTGTTGCAATGCCTAGCAAACGTACGCCTGATGGAGAGTTTCGCGACATTGCACATCCAATTAATTCAAGCACTCGGGGTAAAATCCAAGATGCTGTTTTAAATGAGTATCATCGCTTAGGCGAAGAGGAAGAGACAATTGAATATGAAGAAGCTGGAGCTTCTTAAAGATATGTGAACCTAAAAAGACAGCTTTAAGAGAAAATGAATGTTTTCTTTTAAATGCTGTCTTTTTTGCGTTTTTTCTCTTGTTCCTTATGTCTCCCGTTCATTAGAAAATTAATGCACTTCCTCTTGTATCCTTGAAATCAGTCCTTATTTAGGATATATTTTTCTATGGATAATAGGGATATTGGAGGCCAATCAATGGATAAGCGGTTCGCAGTGATTTTAGCAGCGGGAAAAGGAACAAGAATGAAGTCAAAGTTATACAAAGTACTTCATCCAGTTTGCGGAAAGCCAATGGTCGAGCATGTGGCAGATCAAGCGTTAAAGCTATCTTTAGCCAAACTTGTGACGATTGTCGGTCATGGAGCAGAGGACGTCAAGAAGCAGCTTGGGGACAGAAGTGAATATGCACTTCAAGAAGAACAGCTGGGAACAGCACATGCCGTCAAACAAGCCAAATCGTTCCTCGCGCAGGAAAAGGGAACAACCATTGTCATTTGTGGAGATACACCATTATTGACAGCGGAAACAATGGAAGCCATGTTAAGCGAGCATCAAAAACAACAAGCGAAAGTCACGATTTTGACAGCACACGCGGATGATCCAACAGGTTATGGACGTATTCTTCGTGATGAAACAGGTGCTGTGGTAAAGATCGTCGAGCATAAAGATGCAAATGATGCTGAACGTCAAGTGAATGAAATTAATACTGGAACCTATTGCTTTTCAAATGAAGATCTCTTCCGTGTGATTGAGCAAGTGTCAAATGAAAATGCACAAGGTGAATACTATTTGCCGGATGTCATTGAAATTCTAAAGAATGAAGGACAGACGGTTGCAGCGTATCAAACACCGCATTTTGAAGAAACACTTGGAGTCAATGATCGTATCGCTCTATCACAAGCAGAGCAATTCATGAAGCGACGTATTAATCATCAGCATATGAAGAATGGTGTAACCTTGATTGATCCTGAGAACACGTATATCTCGCCAGATGCAGTCATCGGTGAAGATACAATGATTTATCCTGGGACGGTCATCAAAGGGAATGTAAAGATTGGTGCAGATGCCACAATCGGTCCGAACACTGAAATTGTTGATAGCGTAATTGGAGATCGGACAGTCATTAAGCAGTCTGTTGTCTGCGATAGTGAAGTTGGGGTAGATGTGACAATTGGACCGTTTGCTCATATCCGCCCATTGTCGAAAATTGGCGATGAAGTGAAGATCGGAAATTTTGTCGAAATCAAGAAAACAGTTTTCGGTGACCGAAGCAAAGCGTCTCATCTCAGCTATATTGGAGATGCAGAGGTCGGAACGGATGTAAACCTTGGTTGTGGATCTATTACAGTTAATTATGATGGGAAGAACAAATTCTTAACGAAGATTGAAGATGGCGCATTTATTGGCTGTAATTCAAATCTCGTTGCACCAGTCACTGTCGGAAAAGGGGCATATGTTGCAGCCGGTTCAACGGTTACAGAAGATGTACCGCAGAATGCATTGTCTATTGCTAGAGCAAGACAAGTCAATAAAGAAGATTATGTGAAAAATATTCATAAAAAATAATCCAAATACCCGGAGGTTTACCATGTCTAATCGTTATGCTGATGCGAATTTAAAGATATTCTCTTTGAATTCAAACCCTGAACTTGCCAAAGAAATTGCCGATCGTATCGGAGTTGATGTAGGAAAGAGCTCTGTTAAACGTTTTAGTGACGGTGAAGTCCAAATCAATATTGAAGAAAGTATCCGTGGCTGTGATTGTTATGTTATTCAATCTACTAGTGCGCCAGTCAATGAGCACATTATGGAGCTACTCATTATGGTAGATGCACTAAAACGCGCTTCTGCGAAAACGGTCAATATTGTCATCCCTTATTACGGATATGCACGTCAAGATCGTAAGGCGAAACCTCGTGAGCCAATCACGGCGAAGCTTTTTGCGAACTTACTTGAAACAGCAGGTGCTACACGTGTCATTGCACTTGATCTTCATGCACCGCAAATCCAAGGTTTCTTTGATATTCCAATCGATAACTTAATGGCTGTGCCAATCTTAACAAACTATTTCGAACAGAAAAACTTGAATGATATCGTTGTTGTGTCTCCTGACCACGGTGGTGTTACGCGTGCGCGCAAAATGGCGGACCGCCTGAAAGCACCAATCGCAATTATCGACAAACGTCGTCCGAAGCCGAACGTGGCTGAAGTGATGAACATCATTGGGAACATTGAAGGCAAAACGGCGATTCTCATCGATGATATCATTGATACAGCTGGTACGATTACACTTGCTGCAAATGCACTTGTGGAAAATGGAGCGGCTGAAGTCTATGCTTGTTGTACTCACCCAGTATTGTCTGGACCAGCAGTAGAACGTATTACAAACTCTAAAATTAAAGAATTAGTTGTGACAAACAGTATTCATTTAACAGATGACAAGAAAGTTGGAAAATTCATTCCGCTTTCAGTTGGGCCTTTGCTTGCAGAAGCCATCATCCGTGTACATGAAGAAGAATCTGTGAGCTACCTTTTCAGCTAATTTTCTGATTGAAAAAGGCCCTAGGCATCAGCTTGGGGTCTTTTTGCTGTGATAAATGAAAGACAAACATGTTTAAAATGATTCAGTTATGGGTATTTATGAAAGTAGTGACAAAAAAGAAATAGGATGGTGCTGAATATGGCAACTTTAAAAGCAAATAAAAGAACTGATTTCAAACGTTCCACACTGCAAAAAATCCGTCATTCAGGACACGTTCCTGGTGTCATATACGGAAAAAATATAGACAACCTTGCTGTTTCATTAGACAGTATTGATTTATTAAAGACATTACGTGATGAAGGAAAAAACACAATCATCACATTAGACGTTGGCGGTGAAACAAAATCTGTGATGGTAACAGAATTGCAAACAGATCCGTTGAAAAATGAGCTTGTCCACGCTGATTTCCAAGTGGTCGACTTACAGCGAGAAATTGACGCAGATGTACCTGTACAACTCATTGGCGAATCCAAAGGTGTAAAGGATGGCGGTGTGCTTCAGCAGCCACTATTTGAGCTATCCATTACAGCAAAACCAAAGGATATCCCGCAAAATATTGAAGCTGATATTACAAACTTAGAAGTAAATGACGTACTAACAGTTGGTGATCTGACTGTTCAATCTACGTATCAAATTAATAATGATCCAGAAGAAGTTGTTGCTTCGATCTTACCGCCTCAGCAATCAGAGGTTCCAGAGCCAGATAGTGAAGAGGAAACGCAAGAGCCTGAGGCCATTAAAGAAAAAGATGACAGCGAAGAATAACTGGTCAATTAGAGACGTAACCCTCCCGCGGTTACGTCTTTTGTGCTAGAATGAAAAGAATTCATACGTTTTGCATGAGGCAATCACATTGGCTCATTTTTTAGGCGTGTGCATGTGCGACAAAGGAGGTTATTGGTTTCATGATTGCGTTCGTTGGATTGGGTAATCCAGGAAAAGAATATGAAAAAACAAGACATAACGTCGGGTTTATGACAATAGATGAACTATCAAAAAAATGGGACATCCCATTAAATCAATCAAAATTCCATGGACAATATGGAACTGGGTTTGTTTCGGGGCAAAAGGTTCTACTTGTGAAGCCTCTTACATATATGAACTTATCAGGGGAATGTGTGCGTCCGCTGATGGATTACTATGATATTCCCCTTGAACATTTGAAGGTCATCTATGATGATCTTGATTTGCCAACGGGCCGGATTCGTTTGCGTACTAAAGGAAGTGCAGGCGGACATAACGGAATCAAATCGTTGATTCAGCATTTAGGTTCACCAGAGTTTGACCGATTCCGTATCGGCATCGGCCGTCCACAAAACGGCATGAAGGTCGTCGATTACGTACTAGGACGCTTCTCAGAGGAAGAACAGCCTGATATCTCATCTGCTATTCAAGCATCTGTTGAAGCTTGTGAAGCGGCTTTAACAAAGCCATTTTTAGAAGTGATGAATGATTTTAACAAGAAGGTATAAGAATGATAAGCAAAGCACATACTGATCATAAAATCTCAGCATGGGAGGATCACGTATGGCTTTGCACTATTACTGCCGGCACTGTGGTGTAAAGGTTGGCAGTCTAGATGAATCCGCTGTCCAAAGTGAAGCACTTGGATTTCATCACTTAACAAATGAGGAAAGAAACGATATGATTTCTTATAGGGAAAATGGTGATTTACATGTACAAACCATTTGTGAGGATTGCCAAGAGGCGCTCGAAAGAAATCCTGATTACCATCAGTATCATACCTTTATTCAATAAAAAGCTTTGGTGTAGATAATAGACCAAAGCGTTTTTCTGTTTTAAACAAGCAGGGAGGAGGAGCCAAATGAAAAATATACAATCATTTATCAAACAAAGTGATGATTTTCAGTCCATTTTTAATGGGCTAAAGGAAGGTTTAAAAGAACAACTGCTCGCCGGACTATCAGGCTCCGTCAGATCTTTATTTACAGCCGCCATATCAGACGAATTAAAGCGGCCGATGTTTATTGTGACACACAACTTATATCAAGCGCAGAAGGTCACAGATGATCTAGCAAGTGTGATGCCAGATCGCTCGGTCCTTCTTTATCCTGTCAATGAACTCATTGCATCTGAAATTGCTGTGGCAAGCCCGGAGCTTAGAGCGCAGCGTCTTGATGTA
Source organism: Bacillus sp. JUb11 (assembly GCF_024807925.1). NCBI lineage: Bacteria > Bacillati > Bacillota > Bacilli > Caryophanales > Bacillaceae > Bacillus > Bacillus sp. JUb11. The sequence continues at coordinate 25,665 of NZ_JANUEZ010000013.1, forward strand.
TTGAATCGTCTCGCGAATGGAGAAAATCCGATTGTCGTGACCCCAGCAGCTGCAGTGCGTAGAATGCTTCCTCCTGTTGAGCTCTGGAAGGAGAGTCAGATCCATTTAAAGGTTGGTGAAGAAATTGATTTGGAGGCGTTTTCAAAACAACTCGTGCAAATCGGTTATGACCGGACGTCCATGGTCGCTGCGCCCGGAGACTTTAGTGTGCGCGGAGGCATCATTGACATTTATGCGTTAACGGAAGACCACCCGATCCGTATTGAGCTGTTTGATACAGAAGTGGATTCTATTCGGTCCTTCCACTCTGACACGCAGCGTTCATTGGAAACACTTCAAGAAATCAAGATTGGCCCGGCGAAAGAGCTGATTGTAAGAGGGCCTGAACGAGTGAGAGCGATTGAACAGCTTGACGAAGGTCTTGCCAGTAGCTTAAAGAAATTCAACTCGGATAAACAAAAAGAACTGCTCCATCAGAATATTTCTGCTGATCGTGAGAAGCTGCTAGAAGGTATTGTGACACAAGAAATGACGAAGTATCTGTCCTATTTCTATGAAAAGCCTGCTAGTTTGCTAGATTATACATCGCAGGATACGATTATCATTCTAGATGAAATCAGCAGAATTCAGGAGATGGAAGAACAGCTTGAACAGGAAGAAGCAGATTGGACAATTAGTCTGCTGGAAGAAGGAAATATCCTGCATGATCTAGCCCTTTCCTTCCCATTTCAAGAGCTGTTCAATCAGCAATCGAGATCGATTCTGTACTATTCCTTATTTTTGAGACATGTTCAGCAGACCAATCCGCAAAATATCGTCAATGTATCTAGTAAGCAAATGCAGAATTTCCATGGGCAGATGAATGTGCTTGCAAGTGAAATTGAACGCTACAAAAAGCAGAATTATACGGTTGTCTTTTTAGGTGCGGATGAAGAGCGGACAGAGAAGCTGTCATCTGTCTTGCATGATTATGACATTGAAGCAGCTCTTGCTAAACCTGATGCTGAGCTTGTCAGCGGGCAAGTATATATTTTACAAGGTGAGCTGCAAACCGGTTTTGAACTGCCTTTATCCAAAATTGCTGTCATTACAGAGGGTGAACTTTTCAAGAAACGTGTGAAGAAGCAGGCACGTAAGCAAAAGCTGACGAACGCAGAGCGAATCAAAAGCTATTCAGAGCTGCAAGTGGGCGATTATGTGGTGCACATTAACCACGGGATCGGTAAGTATTTAGGAATTGAAACGCTTGAAATTGGCGGCATTCATAAAGATTATTTAAATATTCATTATCAAGGAAGCGACAAGCTTTATGTCCCTGTTGAACAAATTGATCAGGTGCAGAAGTATGTAGGGTCAGAAGGAAAAGAACCAAAGCTATACAAACTAGGCGGTAGCGACTGGAAACGCGTGAAGAAAAAAGTAGAATCATCTGTGCAGGACATTGCAGATGATCTGATTAAGCTGTACGCAGAACGTGAAGCAAGCAAAGGGTATGCCTTCTCGCCTGACCATGAGATGCAGCGCCAGTTTGAATCGGCATTCCCTTACCAAGAAACAGATGATCAAATTCGCTCGATTCATGAAATCAAGCAAGACATGGAGCGGGAGCGCCCGATGGATCGTCTGCTTTGTGGAGATGTGGGCTATGGAAAAACAGAGGTGGCGATTCGAGCGGCCTTCAAAGCCATTGCTGACGGGAAACAGGTGGCACTGCTTGTACCAACAACGATCTTAGCGCAGCAACATTTTGACACGATTATGGACAGATTCCAAGACTATCCTGTTAAAATCGCTCAGCTTAGCCGCTTCCGTACACGAAAAGAAACAACAGAAACCTTAAAAGGGCTGAAAAACGGAACGATTGATATGGTCATTGGGACGCATCGTCTTCTTTCAAAAGACATTGTGTACAAGGATTTAGGACTGTTAATTATCGATGAAGAGCAGCGCTTCGGTGTGACGCATAAAGAGAAAATTAAACAAATGAAAGCCAATATTGATGTGCTGACGTTAACGGCAACGCCAATTCCTCGTACTCTTCATATGTCGATGCTTGGCGTACGTGACTTATCTGTTATTGAAACGCCACCTGAGAACCGTTTCCCAGTTCAAACCTATGTTGTCGAGTACAATGGTGCGTTAGTTAGAGAAGCCATTGAGCGAGAACTGGCAAGAGGCGGTCAAGTGTACTTCCTTTATAACCGAGTGGAGGATATTGAACGAAAAGCAGATGAAATCTCGATGCTTGTTCCAGACGCAAAAGTAAGCTACGCACACGGGAAAATGAGTGAGAACGAGCTGGAATCCGTGATGATTAATTTCCTAGAAGGTGAATCGGATGTACTCGTCAGTACAACCATTATCGAAACGGGCGTAGACATACCAAATGTGAACACGCTCATTGTTCACGATGCTGATAAAATGGGGCTTTCGCAGCTGTACCAGTTAAGAGGACGAGTTGGGCGCTCGAATCGTGTGGCCTATGCTTATTTCACTTATCGAAAAGATAAAGTGCTTTCTGAAGTAGCTGAGAAAAGACTTCAAGCTATTAAAGAATTCACCGAGCTTGGGTCAGGCTTTAAAATTGCGATGCGTGACTTAACGATTCGAGGAGCAGGGAACTTACTTGGTGCACAGCAACATGGATTTATTGATTCTGTTGGATTCGACCTTTACTCTCAAATGCTGAAAGAAGCCATTGAAGAAAGAAGAGGCGATACGACTGCTCAAGAAAAATTTGAGCCGGAAATTGATCTCCAAATTGATGCCTACATTCCAGATAGCTATATTTCTGATGGCAAACAAAAGATCGAGATGTATAAACAGTTTAGAGCGATTGGATCAATAGAAGAGCGGAAAGAGCTTCAAGATGAAATGATTGACCGATTCGGAGAATATCCGCAAGAAGTGGCTGATTTGTTCACGATTGCGACGATGAAGGTGTACGCTGTGCAGGAACGTGTCGAGTTGATCAAGATGGAGAAAGGCATTGTCAGACTTACTCTCGATGAAAAAGCTAGCAGCGACATCGATGGTCAAAAATTATTTGAGCTTGGCAGTCAATATGGACGTGATATCGGTCTTGGCATGGAAGGCAGCAAGCTGATTATTTCTGTCCAAACAAAAGGCAAGAAAACGGAGGAGTGGCTTGAAGTCGTTCTTCGTATGCTTCGAGGTCTTCAAGATGTGAAAAAAGAAACCATTCCATCTTCATAAAATTTTGTTGGTCTCTCGTGTATATTACGTTTGATGTGACAGATACTAATCTCAGGGTCAAGTGGTGAATGTTGCATAAAGTGGACGCTTTTGTTCCATTCACCCAACACATCATCAAACGAAAGAGAGGCAGCAGTGAATGAAAGCAACTGGAATTGTACGCCGCATCGATGATCTAGGTAGAGTGGTTATACCGAAGGAGATTCGCAGAACATTGCGCATCCGGGAAGGAGATCCACTTGAGATTTTTGTCGACCGCGATGGAGAAGTCATTTTGAAGAAGTATTCACCGATTAGTGAGCTAGGAGACTTTGCGAAGGAATATGCTGATGCTTTATTCGACAGTTTGGGTCATTCTATCCTCATCTGTGATCGTGATACGTATATTGCTGTATCCGGCAGTTCAAAAAAAGAGTACTTAAACAAATCCATTAGTGATTTACTTGAACGAACAATGGATCAGCGTAATTCTGTATTAGAGGACAGCAAGAAAGAAATTCAGCTTGTGGATGGTATTGATGATGATGTATCAGCTTATACCATTGCACCTATTGTTGCAAACGGAGATCCAATTGGCGCCGTCGTCTTATTTTCTAAAGAGCGTTCAATGGGAGAAGTGGAGCATAAAGCGGCAGAAACGGCAGCTGGCTTCTTAGCCCGTCAAATGGAACACTAGGTCTAATAATTGTATATCATTTTGATAAAACGAAAGAATGCCGATGAAATCATTTTGATTTTGTCGGCGTTTTTTTATATGGAATGAAACAAAACGAGGAATGTGCCGTCTACTCCTTATAAAGAAACGGCTTTTCATTCACATATGATATAATGAGTGCGTTTAAATGCAGGTATATTTTTTGATTGAACATAAAGGAGTCATCCATGAAAAATGCTGTGAATCAGCCGCATTGGCTTTTCCAAGGTGCGGTGATTTTAACCATCGCAGGCTTGTTATCAAAGGTACTGAGTGCCGTATATCGTGTCCCTTTTCAAAATATCGTAGGAGACACAGGTTTTTATATTTATCAGCAGGTCTATCCCTTTCTTGGCATTGCGATTATGCTCGGCACCACTGGTTTTCCTGTGATGGTGTCCAAGCTCCTGAGCGAGCATGGTGAGGAGAATCGCCGAATCATTACAAAGGTATCCTTGGTGTATATCACTTTGCTGAGCTTGGTCTTATTTCTTTGTTTATATATAGGAGCAGGCACAATTGCGAATCTCATGGCGGACAGTCAATTAATGCTTCTCATCCAGATGAGTTCGTTTGTGTTTTTATTTCTGCCACTTACCGTGATGCTGAGGGGTGTTTTTCAGAGTGATGGGCTGATGCTCCCCACTGCGGTCTCTCAATTGGCTGAGCAGCTCATCAGAGTAGGCGTCCTGCTTGTTTTATCTTTCTATTTTGTGAGACATGGCTATTCGCTTTATGAAACAGGAGCGGGTGCGGTGTTCTCTTCTATAGCTGGAAGTGCTGCTTCACTCCTTTTGCTTCTTTTCCTTTGGCTGACCTATCGGAAGCGGTTGTCAGCGAGCAAGACATTAAAACAGGCTACACTGCGGAAAAAAGATGTGCTGAAGAGTTTGGTGCTGTATACATTGACGATTTGTGTGAGTGGATTGCTGATCCTATGGATGCAAATGATCGATGCTTTTCACTTGTATGCGCTGCTGCGCAGTGAGGGACTGAGTGAAGCAGCTGCAAAGGCGGCAAAAGGCATATATGACCGAGGTCAGCCGTTCCTGCAGCTCGGGACGGTGTTTGCAATTAGTATCGGGACGTCTCTTGTTCCGTTTTTGTCGTCGGCCTTAAGAAAAGGGCAGCATGAAGCAATTCGTGAAAAAGTACGTACATCGTTTAAGGCAACATCGGTGCTGGGGGTTGGTTCAGCTGTCGGGCTTATATGTATTTTATCGTCTGTAAACATTATGCTTTTTCGTAATGACTTAGGGACAGATGCGCTGCAAATATTTTGCATATCCATTGCCTTTACATCAATGGCGATTACGCAAACCGCTTTACTTCAGGGTCTGGGACATACCGTGTACCCGGCTATTGTGGTCCTGATCAGTGTACTGGTGAAATGGGGGCTGACGCTGGCTCTTGTCCCGTTATTCGGCATTTATGGAGCCGCATGGTCGACTGTTTGTGGGTTTCTCGCCGCCGCTGCGCTCAATGCGGTGTATTTGAAGCATAAAGGGTGGATTTCAATAAGAGAGCTATTCCCAGTGAAAATTCTTTTATCAGCAGCATTCATGGCCGTCGTTTTAATTGGATATCAGGCATTGTTTTCTTGGGTCATTCCCTTTGAGAAACGTCCGTTTTCTGTTTTAGAGAGCCTGACTTCAGTTTTTATTGGTGGTTTCGCCTTTTTATATAGTATTCTTAAGCTAGACGTATTTACGGAAGAGGAATGGAGACTCATTCCATTAGGAGAAAAGATTTTATATTTTAAACAGATGAGAGGGAATCGAAATGGCAGGTAAGATTACAGTCGTTGGTCTTGGGGCAGGCGACATGGATCAGCTGACGCTCGGTGTATATAAGCAGCTGAAGCAGGCGAAAGAAGTATACATGAGAACGCAGGATCATCCACTCACCGCAGAATTGATGCAGGAAGTCCCGTCTCTGACCTTTTTTGATGAGATATATGAAAAGCATGATCAGTTTGATGCAGTGTATGAGGAAATCACAGACATTCTCTTCCGAGAGGCTGAGGGGAAAGATATTGTTTATGCAGTACCAGGTCACCCGTTTGTAGCGGAAAAGACAGTGCAGCTTCTTGTTTCACAACAGAAGGAGCGCGGGGTTGAGGTGTACGTGGCTGGTGGACAAAGCTTTTTGGATGCGACGTTTAATTCCTTACAGATTGACCCAATTGAAGGGCTGCAATTCGTTGACGCAGGGGATATGAGAGCGGATGATCTAAAGTTGACCCAGCATGTGCTGATCTGTCAAGTATATGATCAGATGACAGCCTCGAATGTGAAGCTGACCCTCATGGAAAAGCTACCTGACGATTATGAAGTCTTTATCGTAACGGCAGCTGGAAGCAGTCAGGAACAGATTACAGGTGTTCCTTTATTTGAACTTGATCGAGATGTGTCGATAAATAACTTAACGAGTGTTTATGTGCCTCCAATCCAAGATGAAAAGCTACTCTATCAACAATTTGACACTTTCCGTGAAGTCATTCGTACATTAAGAGGTCCTGGCGGCTGTCCTTGGGATCAAAAACAAACGAATGAGTCGCTCAAACCATATTTAATTGAAGAATGTTATGAGCTGCTGGAAGCCATAGATGAAGACGATCCAGATCATATGGTTGAAGAACTCGGAGATGTACTGCTTCAAGTTTTACTCCATGCCCAAATTGGTGAAGATGATGGTTATTTCTCAATGGATGACGTCATCCAGCATGTCACAGAAAAAATGATTCGACGACATCCGCATGTGTTTGGTGATACCGATGTGTCTGAAGCATCAGATGTCGTCGCCAACTGGGAAAAAATCAAGCAGCAGGAAAAACCGGAGCGTGCAGCATCTATTTTGCAATCCATTCCAACGACTCTTCCAGCTTTAACAAAAGCCTATAAGCTCCAAAAGAAAGCAGCGAAAGTGGGCTTCGACTGGACAGAAGTAGAGGATATTTGGAACAAATACGAAGAGGAAAAGCAGGAATTCCTTGTGGAAGTGGCAGATAAGACGGATGAAGGTGCAACAAAGCAGATGAAGGATGAATTTGGGGATCTTTTGTTTGTTCTCGTCAACATCGGCAGATTTTATCAGCTAGAGCCTGAAACCGCCCTCTCTTCTGCAAACACAAAATTTATGCGGCGCTTTCAGCATATTGAACAAAAAGCAAAGGACATAGGGCGTTCACTAGAGGACTTGACCCTAGAAGAAATGGACGATCTGTGGAACGATGCTAAACGCATAGAAAGAGGTGAACATACATGAGACTAGATAAATTCTTAAAAGTGTCTCGTTTAATCAAAAGAAGAACATTGGCAAAAGAAGTAGCCGATCAAGGGAGAATTTCCATTAATGGCACGCAGGCGAAAGCCAGCTCTGACGTGAAAGAAGGGGACGAGCTTCAAATCCGCTTCGGCCAAAAGCTTGTGACCGTTCAAGTCAACGAGTTAAAAGACACAACGAAAAAAGAAGAAGCTGCTGGCATGTATACCGTGCTAAAAGAAGAGAAAACAGCAGAATAGGGCTTGTTCTAAATGTCCCGCCTGTCACATACAATGCAGTAACAATGCAAGTATGAGATATGGGGGATGTATAAATGAATCAATATTATAATCAACCTCAAGGCACGAAGTTGTCATCAGAAGCCGAGCATCATGTCACAATGCGCAACAGAAAGCATTTAGATATTACCGGGGTCAAACAAGTCGAGAGCTTTGATAATGAAGAATTTCTGCTTGAGACTGTCATGGGAGTCCTCGCCATTCGCGGAGAAAATCTGCAAATGAAAAACTTAGATGTAGAAAAGGGCGTTGTGTCCATTAAAGGGCGTGTCTTTGACTTAATCTATGTAGATGAGCAGCACGGGGAGAAAGCTAAAGGATTTTTTAGCAAGCTGTTTAAATGACACTGACGGTCCAGTTTTATACGATGCTTTCGATGGCGGCGATGGGCATCTGGCTGGGCGCATCGCTGGATACGTACAAGCTGTTTGTGAACCGGGAAAAAACAGCAAAATGGCTGCTGGTCATTCACGACCTCCTTTTTTGGGTGGTGCAGGGTCTCTTATTCTTTTATGTCCTGCTACTGACCAATGAGGGAGAATTCAGGCTTTATATTTTTCTAGCTGTTGCTTTAGGTTTCTCGATGTACCAGGCATTGATGAAACAGCTGTATATGAACATCCTCAAGTTTGTGATGAGGTGTATTTATCAGACTGTTCTCGTCCTGAAAAGGCTGATCATGTCGATGGTTTTCCAGCCCATTCGCTGGATCGTTGGTTTGATCATAAGTGCTCTTCTGTTCTTGTTCCACTTGCTCTTACGCCTTGTTCGTTTTGCGTTTCGACTCGTGTGGAAGGTGCTGTATATTGTTTGTTATCCGCTTATTTGGTTACTCAATGTAACCATTATTCATCGAATTCCCGAAAAATGGCGAACATCAATGAGGTTGTTTTTCTCAAAAGGAGCAGGAATTTTACAAGGGATCAAGAAAGTATCTCGTACCATGAAAACGAAATGGAAACAATTCTGGACAAAGTAAGAGAGGAGGCCTTCATCCTTGAACGAGAGAAAAAGAAATATCGCACAAATTCAAAATGATTATCAAAAACAAATGGAACAGCAAGCGCAGCGCCTAAAACGCAAACGCCGGGGACTCCTTAGAAGGCTTACCGTGTTTGGAGTCATTGTGCTCATGTTTGCTGTTTTGGTAACAAGTGCCCTCTGGTCGCAATCGTCTGCATTGAAAGAAAAAGAAGAGAAGAAGGTTGCGCTTGAAAAAGAATTGAAGCAATTACAAACAAAGCAGGAAGATATTTCTGATGAAATCAAAAAGCTGAAAAGCAAGGAATACGTACTCGAACTGGCACGACGGGACTATTATATGTCCAAAAAAGGCGAAAAAATCTTTGATGTGGGCAATAAGAGCGATTAGCCTTGTTGACACTTAAAATTCAGTTTATGTATAATTGAACAAATGAGATTTTTTTATAAGTCTAAGGAGGAGCACTTTTTTTATGTCGATTGAAGTTGGCAGCAAGTTACAAGGGAAAGTTACGGGCATTACAAATTTTGGAGCTTTTGTGGAGTTGCCAGGCGGTTCAACTGGTCTCGTTCATATCAGTGAGGTAGCCGATAACTATGTAAAAGATATTAATGAGCATTTAAAAGTCGGTGAACAAGTTGAAGTGAAAGTGATTAACGTTGAAAAAGACGGTAAAATCGGCTTGTCCATTAAAAAAGCAAAAGATCGTCCTCAACAACAACAATCAAGACCGAGCAGAAATGATTTCCGTCCGAAGGAATCGTTTGAGCAAAAAATGAACAAATTCTTAAAAGATAGTGAAGACCGCTTAACATCTTTAAAACGTAACACGGAATCAAAACGTGGGGGACGCGGAGCAAGAAGAGGTTAACTTGTTGCTGCTTTCTATATATCTTTCACAACAAAGCACCTGCTGTTTAGCGGGTGCTTTTTTTCAATACAAATTCAACGTTTTTTGTGATTTCGCCATTTAATTTAAAACTTTCTATTGACGGACAAGCGAATCCTTTGTATTATAGTTCTTGTGCTTCTTAGCGCATTTTATATTATGGCGGTGTAGCTCAGCTGGCTAGAGCGTACGGTTCATACCCGTGAGGTCGGGGGTTCGATCCCCTCCGCCGCTATCCTTTTAAAAAGAACGATAAGCAAGGCCCGTTGGTCAAGCGGTTAAGACACCGCCCTTTCACGGCGGTAACACGGGTTCGAATCCCGTACGGGTCATCTTCAAAACAGCTTTCTATAGGAAAGCTGTTTTTTTGTGCTTTCGTAAAATTCTGATGAAAGACATCGACTTTCAAGAAAGTATGCCTTTTTGGCAAATAAAGCGTCGAACGTTTTATGGAAACGACAACTTCTTTTGACAAAATTTCTTTTTCACCTTCGCTATAATGCAAGCAACGAATATCAGGTGGGGGATGAAAAGATGGAAAAACTAGAAAGAAGAACTGATTTAACGGGAGCCGGGTTTGAAAGAATCAGTGCAGGGTTAAAAAAGATGAAAAACCTGTTTCTTCATCATACGCATTCTCTTTTTTTCTATAAAGGGTTTATTTATGTTGTTCTGGGCTTTTTATTGGGACGAGCCTTTATCTTATCTGAAATTATGCCGTTTGCATTGCCTTTCTTTGGGTCCATGCTGCTCATTAAAAGGGATAAAGCAATGCTTGCTTGTCTTGCTTTACTCGCTGGAGCGATGACGATATCACCTCAAAATGCATTATTCGTGTTTGCGTCATTGATCGTATTCCTCCTCATGTCAAAGGTCGTTTCATTTATCATCAAAGACCCAGTGAAAACATTACCGGTTGTGATTGTGCTCTCAATGCTGATGACCAGGGGAACTTTTGTTTACCTCGAGCAGGGTGCGGTTCAAAGCTATGACTATGTGATGGCGGGGGTTGAAGCTGGACTTGCCTTCATTTTGACACTGATTTTTCTTCAAAGTTTGCCGATTTTTACAGTCAGGAAAATCAAACACTCTTTAAAGGTTGAAGAAATTATTTGCTTTATGATATTAATCGCTTCAGTTTTAACAGGTCTGGCTGGGATCACATTTCAAGGAATGCAGGCAGAGCATATTTTGTCACGATATGTAGTGTTGAGCTTTGCCTTTATTGGAGGAGCGAGTATTGGTTGTACAGTGGGTGTTGTAACTGGATTAATTCTTGGTCTCGCCAACATCGGCAACCTTTATCAGATGAGTCTGCTTGCCTTTTCGGGCTTATTAGGCGGATTACTAAAAGAGGGGAAAAAAGCAGGAGCCGCCATCGGCTTGATTGTGGGTTCTTTACTAATCTCCCTCTACGGTGAAGGGTCAGCAGGGCTGATGACAACGCTATATGAATCACTCATCGCAGTTGCACTGTTTTTGCTCACGCCACAGTCAGTAACGTCCAAGGTGGCAAAATATATTCCTGGTACGGTAGAGCATGTACAGGAACAGCAGCAATATGCCAGAAAAGTACGAGACGTGACAGCAAAAAAGGTAGATCAATTCTCTAATGTATTTCATGCGCTGTCTGAGAGTTTTGCGACATTTTACGAATCCATTCCTGAGGAGAAGAAGCAGGAAGAGGATGTAGATCTTTTTTTAAGTACGATCACAGAACGTTCCTGTCAAACGTGCTATAAGAAAAATAAATGCTGGGTGCAGAACTTTGATACAACCTATGAACTCATGAAACAAGTTATGCATGAATCTGATGAAAAAACGTACGAGCATAACCGGAAGTTGAAAAAGAAATTCAGTCAGCACTGCTCAAAATCAAAGCATGTAGAAGAATTGATTGAAGAGGAGATAGCTTACTATAAAGCAAATCAGACCTTAAAGAAAAAGGTCCAAGACAGCAGGCGCCTTGTGGCCGAACAACTGATGGGTGTTTCGCAAGTCATGGAGGATTTTTCCCGGGAAATAAAACGAGAAAGAGAGCAGCATTTTATTCAGGAAGAGCAGATGATAGAAGCACTTCAGAACTTTGGAATTGAAATTCAGCAAGTTGAAATTTATAGCTTAGAACAGGGAAATGTTGATATAGAGATGAGAATTCCCTATTGCCAAGGTCATGGGGAATGCGAAAAAATCATCGCTCCAATGCTCTCGGATATTTTAGAAGAACAAGTTTTAGTCAAAGCAGAGCAGTGTGCGGAGCATCCAACAGGTTATTGTCATGTTGTATTCGGTTCTGCAAAATCGTATCGAGTGTCTACAGGTGTAGCACATGCAGCGAAAGGCGGAGGATTAGTATCTGGAGACAGCTACAGCATGATGGAGCTGGGTGCAGGTAAATATGCCGCAGCTATTAGTGATGGGATGGGAAATGGAGCAAGAGCCCATTTTGAAAGCAATGAAACGATCAAGCTGTTAGAAAAAATCTTGGCGTCTGGTATTGATGAAAAAGTAGCGATTAAAACGATTAATAGCATTTTATCTTTACGGACAACAGATGAAGTCTATTCCACATTAGACTTATCCATCATTGATTTACAGGATGCGAGCTGTAAGTTCCTCAAGATTGGCTCCACTCCAAGTTTTATTAAACGTGGTGATCAAGTGATGAAGGTACAGGCCAGCAACTTGCCTATTGGCATTATTGATGAATTTGAAGTAGAAGTGGTGAGTGAACAGATGAAGGCAGGAGATCTCCTTATCATGATGAGCGACGGTATCTTTGAAGGACCAAAGCATATCGAAAATCATGATTTGTGGGTCAAACGAAAAATGAAGAGCTTTAAAACAGAAGATCCGCAAGAGATTGCTGATTTATTAATGGAGGAGGTCATTCGCACAAGAGCAGGTCAAATCGATGACGATATGACGGTTGTCGTCATTAGGCTTGACCACAATACACCAAAATGGGCATCCATTCCGACAGGTACATTCTATCTCCAGAAACAAGAGATTTCTTGAAATATCGTATAATATGAATTTCTTCTGGCGATGATGGGGATATAAGCATTCAGTTACAATCCCAGGAGGAATGAAGATGCGAAAAGGTCACGTAAACCAAATCTTACTGATTACAGATGGCTGCTCAAATCATGGGGAAGACCCACTTGCGATTGCCGCATTGGCAAAGGAGCAAGGGATCACAGTCAATGTCATTGGCATTATGGAAGAGAACAGACACGATCATGAAGCGATGAAAGAAGTAGAGGGGATTGCTCTAGCAGGCGGAGGCATTCATCAGGTTGTCTACGTTCAGCAATTGTCTCAAACCGTACAAATGGTTACAAAAAAGGCGATGACGCAAACGTTACAAGGTGTTGTGAATAAAGAATTGCAGCAAATTCTTGGCAAAGATACTGAAATTGAAGAACTTCCCCCAGATAAGCGTGGAGAAGTGATGGAAGTTGTGGACGAGCTCGGTGAGACGGTTCATCTTCAAGTGCTTGTGCTTGTGGATACGAGTGCAAGTATGAAACCGAAGTTGCCAACGGTCAAAGAAGCACTCATCGATCTCTCTATTAGTCTAAATTCGAGAATTGGTGAAAATCAGTTTGGGATGTGTGTATTTCCCGGGAAAAACTCAGATGCAGAAATTGTGTTGAACTGGACGCCACGGTTCGATTCGTTATCATCGATTTTCCCGAAGCTGACAACAGGAGGAATTACACCGACAGGACCAGCAATTCGAGAAGCACTCCAGCATTTCAAATCAGTTCGATCACGAAAAGGGCTGCTTGAAGCGAAGGAAGAACATGATGAATTCGGCTTCTAACATCCCATTAGGTACAATGATAAAGGGAAAGTGGCATCACCAACATTACCGCATTGTAAAAGAGCTGGGAAAAGGGGCGAACGGTGTGGTTTATCTGGCCGAATCGCCAAAGGGACAAGTGGCCCTTAAAGTGAGTGATGACAGTATGCTCATTGCATCTGAAGTCAATGTATTAAAATCCTTTTCAAAGGCTCCTGTGAAAACCATGGGGCCTTCTTTTTATGATATGGATGATGCTCTTTATCCTGGAATGTCAGAGAAACGGTCGTTTTATGTCATGGAGTATGTCAGAGGGCCATTGCTGCTTGAATTTGTGAAACAAAAAGGCGATGAATGGATCGTCGTTCTCATGATTCAACTGTTGTCTAACCTTGCTCACTTACATAAGGAAGGCTGGATCTTCGGTGACTTGAAGCCTGATAATCTCATCGTTTCAGGACCCCCAGCTACGATTCGTTGTATTGATGTTGGAGGAACAACGAAGGCAGGAAGGGCGATTAAGGAATACACCGAGTTTTTTGACCGCGGCTACTGGGGCTTCGGTACAAGAAAAGCAGAACCTTCTTATGATCTATTTGCCTTAAGTATGGTCATGGTGAACTGTGCCTATAAAAAAGAATTTAAAAAAGGGGCAGAACCAGAAAAGCAGCTTTATCGAGCGATTGAAGGACATCCTTTATTAAAGCGATATGAGAGGGTGTTAAAAGCGGCTCTCCAAGGCAAATATCAATCAGCGGCAGACATGAAAAGCGCGATGCTGAAAGAAGGACAATTGCTTGCTTCAAGAAAATCACGACAAAAGAAGCCATCACAGCAAAATAGGCAAAAGTCAGCTGTTCCTCAACATCAACAGACCGTACCTTCACGATCAAGAGTTGCTGCTGCGAAAAGAACATCAGTACGCAAAAAATCAGGCGGTCTTTTTGAAACCATTCTCATCTTATGCAGTGTGCTCGCTCTTTACTGTGCCTATGTGGTTTTATTCCTATTATAGAGCTGTAAAAAAGCAGGCTTCTTCTTTGCTTGGAGCTAATGAAAGTGATAGGATATGTATATCTTTAAATTACCTGCTCTTTGTGAGGAGGAAGTTGTGAATAGAATTGAATCTTTTTTGAAAAAACATGATGTTTTCCTTGAAAATACGACAGTCATTGTCGGGGTTTCTGGCGGACCAGATTCTATGCTCTTGCTGCATGAACTAAACAAACGTCGAAAAGGTTCCTTTCAGCTGATTGCAGCCCATGTAGATCACATGTTCAGAGGAGAAGAATCCTTTGCTGATTTGGCATTTGTTGAAGCGTACTGTAAAGAGCATGAGATCCTTTTTGAATCGGCTCGTATACAGGTCACCCAATATGCAAAAGAAAACCGCTTAAACAAACAGGCAGCTGCAAGAGAGTGCAGATATGCTTTCTTTCGTCAATTGATGGAACAGTACAACGCTCAATTTATAGCGCTTGCACATCATGGAGACGATCAAGTAGAAACAATGGTGATGAGGCTGACAAGAGGGACTGTTGGAATAGGAATCGCAGGTATACAAGCAAAGCGCCCTTTTCAAGAAGGGTGGCTGATTCGTCCGCTGATTGGATATTCTAAGGATGATGTACTCACTACTTGCGAAAAAGAACAAGTTCCTTATGTCATTGATCAAAGCAATCACACCGATGACTACTTGAGAAACCGGATCAGAAGACACGTTCTTCCCGTGTTAAAAGAAGAGGCACCTCATGTGCATGAAAGCTTTCAGTTTGTAAGTGACATGCTGACTGAGGATGAGCAGTACTTGCAGGCATTAACAAAGGATCAAATGCATCAAGTCATTACGAATCAAACGCCTAAGCAAATTGAGATCAAAACGAAGCCTTTGCTTGACCTGCCTTTGCCTTTACAAAGAAGAGGCATTCAACTAATATTAAACTATCTTTATGAAAACACTCAATCAGCGTTTTCAAACCAGCATATTCTAGGGACTTTGGACTGGTTATCTCATACTGATCAACCGTCTGGATCATTAGATTTGCCAAAAGGTTTACAAGCTGTCAAATCTTATGATCACTGTATGTTTACCTTTGAACGATCGCTTGTCATAGATCAGTCATATACTCATCATTTAAAAGGTGAGCTTGGCGAGGAACTTTTTCTCCCGAATGGACAGTCTATCTTGGTATCAAATCATGTTCCGAAGGATGCACGGAACGGAAACCATTTTTTCTTGCTTCAAAAAGATCATGTTCGTCTTCCTTTGATCATTCGCTCACGAAAAAACGGTGATCGAATCAAACTTAAAGGGATGAATGGATCAAAAAAGGTGAAAGATATATTTATTGATAAAAAAGTGCCTCTTGCAGAAAGAGACAGCTGGCCGATCGTCACTGACTCGGATCATCAAATCATCTGGATCCCAGGTCTGAAAAAATCCGTTTTTGAAGAAATTGATATGACAAACAGCGATCTCATTGTATTACAATATAGACAGCACGAAAATTTGTAGGGGGCAAGCAAAAGCATGAAACAAGATATTGAAAAGATTTTGATCTCAGAAGAAGAGATCCAGCTAAAAGTGAAAGAACTGGGTGCAACATTAACCAGCGATTATGATGGTAAATTTCCCCTGGCTATTGGTGTTTTGAAAGGGGCTCTTCCATTCATGGCAGACCTGATCAAACACATTGATACATATTTAGAGCTTGATTTTATGGATGTATCTAGCTACGGAAAGTCTACCGTATCTTCTGGAGAAGTGAAGATCATCAAAGATCTAGATACTTCTGTTGAAGGAAGAGATATTCTAATTATGGAAGATATCATCGACAGTGGGTTAACTTTGAGTTATCTGGTAGAGCTTTTCCGATACCGTAAAGCAAACTCCATTAAAATTGTGACATTGCTTGATAAACCAAGCGGCCGCAAAGCAGACATCAAAGCAGATTATGTTGGGTTTGAAGTACCAGATGCATTTGTTGTTGGCTATGGATTGGATTTTGCCGAACGTTACCGAAACCTCCCGTATATTGGAGTGTTAAAACCATCTGTTTACGAAGGCTAATGAGCACACGTTTACATGAGGTTATTGGTTGTGTTGGAATGATTTTCTATGATACTATTGAACATAGTTGTGCTTACTGTGGGAGGAGGTAAGGAATGAATCGGGTTTTTCGTAATACGATTTTTTATATACTTATTTTATTACTTGTGATAGGGGTTGTCAGTTGGTTAGGATCCCCTAATCAAAAGCCTGAGAACATGTCTTACAGCAAATTTTCGCAAAATTTAAGTGCGGGAAAAGTGGAGAGTATCTCCATCCAGCCTGTAAGAGGGGTTTATGAAATTCGTGGTCAATTAGATGGCGCGAAGAAAGATGAATACTTCATTACCCATGTTCCAGATGGTCAAGGTGTTGACCAGATTTACAGTGCACTGAAGAATACAGATGTAAAAGTAGAACCAGCACCTGAAACAAATGGATGGCTGCAAGTTCTGACAACCATCATTCCATTCATCATCATCTTTATCCTGTTCTTCTTCTTATTGAACCAAGCTCAAGGCGGTGGAAGCCGTGTCATGAACTTTGGTAAGAGTAAGGCAAAGCTTTACACAGAAGAGAAGAAACGTGTGAAATTTAAAGATGTTGCCGGTGCGGATGAAGAAAAACAAGAGCTCGTAGAAGTGGTTGAATTCTTAAAAGATCCACGTAAATTTGCGGAGCTTGGCGCAAGAATCCCTAAAGGGGTTTTACTAGTAGGACCTCCAGGTACAGGTAAAACATTGCTTGCGAGAGCATCTGCAGGAGAAGCAGGCGTTCCTTTCTTCAGCATCAGTGGTTCTGACTTCGTCGAGATGTTCGTCGGTGTCGGTGCATCACGTGTACGTGATTTGTTTGAAAATGCGAAAAAGAATGCACCTTGCTTAATCTTTATTGATGAGATTGATGCAGTGGGTCGTCAGCGTGGAGCAGGTCTTGGCGGTGGTCATGATGAGCGTGAACAAACGCTTAACCAGCTTCTTGTTGAAATGGATGGTTTTAGTGCCAACGAAGGGATTATTATCATTGCTGCAACGAACCGTGCAGATATCCTAGATCCTGCATTGCTACGTCCGGGACGTTTTGACCGTCAAATTACGGTTGACCGCCCAGATGTCATTGGCCGTGAAGAAGTACTGAAGGTTCATGCGAAAAACAAACCGCTTGATGATACAGTCAACTTGAAAGCCATTGCAAGCAGAACACCAGGGTTCTCTGGGGCAGATCTT
The DNA here is from genome assembly GCF_024807925.1 of Bacillus sp. JUb11. Classification (NCBI taxonomy): domain Bacteria; kingdom Bacillati; phylum Bacillota; class Bacilli; order Caryophanales; family Bacillaceae; genus Bacillus; species Bacillus sp. JUb11. The sequence continues at coordinate 43,092 of NZ_JANUEZ010000013.1, forward strand.
GAGAACTTACTAAACGAAGCAGCACTTGTTGCTGCCCGTCAAAACAAAAAGAAAATTGATATGCGTGATATCGACGAAGCGACTGACCGTGTCATTGCTGGACCGGCTAAGAAAAGCCGTGTCATTTCGAAGAAAGAACGTAATATCGTGGCGTACCATGAAGCAGGTCATACCGTCATTGGGCTTATCCTAGACGAAGCGGATATGGTTCATAAAGTAACGATCGTTCCTCGTGGTCAGGCAGGCGGATATGCGGTCATGCTTCCAAGAGAAGACCGTTATTTCCAAACGAAGCCAGAGCTTCTTGATAAAATCGTCGGCTTGCTCGGCGGCCGTGTTGCAGAGGAAATTACGTTTGGTGAAGTAAGTACAGGTGCACACAACGACTTCCAGCGTGCAACAGGCATTGCAAGAAGAATGGTCACAGAGTTCGGTATGTCTGATAAACTTGGTCCTCTACAATTCGGTCAAGCACAAGGAGGTCAAGTATTCCTTGGCCGTGATTTCAACAACGAGCCGAATTATAGTGAAGCGATCGCTTATGAAATTGACCAAGAAGTTCAGCGCTTCATCAAAGAAAGCTACGAACGTGCGAAACAAATTCTCACTGAGAATAAAGATAAGCTAGAAATCATCGCACAAGCTCTTCTAGAAGTGGAAACATTAGATGCTGAACAAATTAAATCTCTTTACGAAACTGGAAAGCTTCCAGAGCGTGTATACGCAGATGACGAAGAGAAAAACGATGATGTGAAAGTGAACATCAAGAAAAAAGAAGAAGACGAGGAGATCTAATCTCCTTCTATAAAAAGCTGTCGGGCTCACCGGCAGCTTTTTTTTATTTCGATTCATGAATGGATCGGTTTCGAATTGTTTACAAATGGAACTCAATTCGTGTATGGTATGATAGAAAGTCGAAAAATGCTCTTTTTGAGACACTATTCAAAGTGGTGATGAAGTTGTTACTCGTGATAGATGTAGGAAACACAAATACCGTTTTAGGTGTTTATCATAATGGCGATTTGAACTACCATTGGCGGATTGAAACAAGCCGTCATAAAACAGAAGATGAATTTGGTATGGCAATCCGATCCTTATTTGACTATGTAGGGCTGATGTTTGACCAGATAGAAGGGATTATCATTTCTTCTGTTGTCCCGCCAATGATGTTTGCTCTGGAAAGAATGTGCGAAAAGTATTTTCACATTACTCCTCAAATCGTTGGGCCTGGCATGAAGACTGGATTAAACATTATGTGTGACAATCCAAAGGAAGTCGGCGCTGATCGAATTGTAAACGCAGTGGCGGCCATTCATCTGTATGGGGCGCCTCTCATTGTGGTAGACTTTGGAACAGCCACAACCTACTGCTATATCAATGAACAAAAACAATACATGGGTGGCGCAATTGCACCGGGTATTACCATCTCAACAGAGGCTTTATATACAAGAGCGGCTAAGCTGCCAAGGATTGAAATTGTTCGTCCAGATCATATCGTAGGGAAAAACACGATTAGTGCGATGCAATCAGGTATCCTGTATGGATATGTTGGTCAAGTCGAGGGAATAGTGAAACGGATGAAGCAGCAAGCCAAACAAACACCGAAAGTCATTGCAACAGGCGGTTTGTCTACATTGATTGGAAATGAATCAGACTGTATTGATATTGTCGATCCGTTCCTCACATTAAAAGGACTTCAATTAATTTATGAACGCAATCGTGTCGGTGTATTATAGGAGGGTTTAATCAAAATGGATTATTTAGTTAAAGCGTTAGCATATGACGGGAAAGTCCGTGCGTATGCTGCGAACACAACAGATACAATCAACGAAGCGCAGAGAAGACACCATACGTGGCCAACTGCTTCAGCTGCAATCGGCAGAACCATGACAGCGACTGTCATGATGGGAGCCATGCTGAAAGGCGAGAATAAATTAACTGTCAAAATTGAAGGCGGTGGGCCGATCGGAGCCATCATTGCAGATGGAAACGCAAAAGGTCAGGTGCGCGGATATGTCTCAAACCCACAAGTTCACTTTGATTTAAATGAACATGGGAAGCTGGACGTTAGACGTGCTGTTGGAACATCTGGAACGTTAAGTGTTGTCAAAGATATCGGACTGAAAGACCACTTTACAGGGCAAACGGAAATTGTCTCAGGTGAAATTGGAGATGACTTTACTTATTACCTGGTCTCCTCTGAACAAGTGCCATCCTCTGTAGGTGTGGGTGTTCTTGTCAATCCAGACAACTCGATCCTTGCAGCAGGCGGTTTCATCATTCAATTGCTGCCTGGAACAGAAGATGCAGTCATCGAAAGACTCGAAAAGAGATTATCAACCATTGAACCGATCTCTAAACTGATTGAAAAAGGGATGACTCCTGAAGAAATTTTAGAAGAAGTGCTCGGTGAAAAACCTCAAATCTTAGAAACTGTACCTGTCGAATTTTCTTGTAACTGCTCAAAAGAACGGTTTGCCAACGGTATTATCAGCCTAGGGAAAGCCGAAATTGAGGATATGATTGAACAAGACGGACAAGCAGAAGCTCAATGCCATTTTTGTAACGAAACGTATGTATTTACAAAAGAAGAGCTAGAAGAGCTACGTGAAGAAATAACCCGCTAAGCTCTAAGCAGCGGGTTTTCTTTTTAGAATGGAAAGGAGACGAAAGATGAGACTGAAAGCAAGAGTGGTATGGACATTTATCCTCGTTCTGCTCATGATTAATGCCGTTGTCATTGCATATGTATTAACAAAGTCACAAATGTCGCAGGCTTCTTCAAATGGGAAGAGCGGTGAAGAAATTGCTTCTATTGGGAAAGAGAAAGTCACACGTCAAGAATGGTTAAAGAAAATGGAAGATCGCTACGGAAAGGCAACACTTGAACAAATGATTAATCAGAAGGTAGTCAATCAGCTTGCGAAAGAAAACAAGCTGGAGGTATCTTCAAAAGAGATCAATCGTGAGCTGCTGATGCTGAAAGCGGTATCTAATAATTTCTACGAAGACGGTCATACAAGTGAAAAGGAATGGAAAGAGCAGATTCGTTATCAAATTTTATTAGAACAGCTTCTAACGAGAGATGCGGTCGTTTCTGAAAAAGAAGCCACATCCTTTTATGAAAAAAACAAAGACTTGTATCAATATGATGACTCATACCGAATTCGCCACATTGTTGTGAAAACAAAAGACGAGGCACAAAGTGTATTAAAAGATTTAAAGGGCGGATCTAGTTTCGAAGCTGTAGCAGCTGAGCGATCCACCGATCGATATACCTCTCCTTACGGCGGAGATCTTGGATTTGTCACAGAAGAGCAAGAAAGCATTCCAGCCCTATACATACAAGAAGCCCAAAAGCTTAAGCCAGATGAATGGACGAAAGAGCCGATCGAGATCAAAAATGGTTATGCCATCATACAATTAAAAGAAAAATTAAATGGCCGCTCTTTCTCTTATGAAGAAGTCAAAGATCAGATCAAAAGGCAGATCGCCATGGAAGATCTGGGTGAAAAGGCGAATGTCAAAACCCTGTGGAAAGAAGCAAAAGTCACATGGTTTTACGATGGAGAGCAGGACTAAAAGCATTGACAAAATTTTTCGAAATTGATAATTTAATATTAATACAATAAAATTACTCGGAGATAGAGGTGTTAGTGATGGCTCGTATTGCAAATTCAGTTTTTGAACTAATAGGAAATACACCAGTCGTTAAATTAAACCGTTTAGTAGATGAAGACAGTGCGGATGTCTACTTGAAACTTGAATATATGAACCCAGGTAGCAGTGTAAAAGATCGTATTGCGTTAGCGATGATCGAAGATGCTGAAGCAAAAGGTACATTAAAAGCTGGTGACACACTCATTGAGCCAACAAGCGGAAACACAGGAATCGGTCTTGCGATGGTCGCGGCTGCAAAAGGAATCAATGCGATTTTAGTTATGCCGGATACAATGAGTCAGGAGCGCCGCAACCTTTTACGCGCTTACGGTGCAGAGCTTGTCTTAACACCGGGTGCAGAAGGAATGAAAGGTGCCATCAAAAAAGCAGAAGAATTAGCGGAAGAGCACGGATACTTCATGCCTCAGCAGTTCAGCAATGAAGCCAACGCTGAGATTCACCGCCGCACAACAGGGAAAGAGATTCTTGAACAGTTTGACGGCGAACTTGATGCATTTATTGCAGGAGTTGGTACGGGTGGTACGATTACAGGTGCTGGTGAAGTCCTGAAAGAAGCCATTCCATCTATTCAGCTTTATGCGGTAGAACCAACAGATTCTCCTGTACTATCAGGCGGGAAACCAGGTCCGCATAAAATTCAAGGCATCGGAGCAGGGTTTGTTCCATCTATCTTGAACACAGAAGTATATGACGGCATTATCCAAGTGAAAAACGAAGATGCATTTGAACTTGCAAGAAAGGCAGCGAAAGAAGAAGGAATCCTTGGTGGTATATCTTCAGGAGCAGCCATTTATGCAGCGCTTCAAACAGCGAAGAAGCTTGGTAAAGGGAAAAAGGTTCTAGCGATTATTCCAAGTAACGGTGAACGTTACCTTAGTACGCCGCTTTATCAATTTGATTAAACAATACACCCCAGCATTTGCTGGGGTTTTTTTATGAATTCTGAAGATGGAAAGCAAATACTATTTTCTAATTAAAATGGATTGCATTACAATAAGATTAATGAAAATAAAAAAGGATGATTACATGACACAACGTAGGCCGATGGGCATCAAAATTCCTTTTACGAAAGATGCATTCTTGAAACGATACGAACAATTAACGGCTCATGAATCACATCACGTCCTTCTTGAAAGTGCACGTGGAGGAGAATACAGTATTGCCGGCATTCATCCGATCGCTAAAGCGAAAGGGAAGGACGGGATGACCACCATCCATTATCAGAATGAGGTGTTGTTCAAAGAGGGAGATCCTTTTAGGGCATTTGCTGATTGGTTTCAAACCCTACAAACCGAAACGAACGACGAATACCCTGACTTCCAAGGTGGAGCGATTGGATTTTTAAGCTATGATTACGCAAGATATATCGAGCATTTTAAAATGCTGTCCATCGATGATTTGAAGACGCCTGATTTGTATTTCCTCGTATTCAATGATGTCGCTGTCTTTGATCATAATAAAGACGTCCTCTGGCTGATGACTCATACAGAAGGAGACGAACCTGTCAGTGAAGTTCATCAAAGACTCGAAGAATTAAAGCACAGCTGGACAAGCACATCAGAAGAATCAGCACATTCACCTGTCAATGTGTCTTCTTCGGAATGTGTACCTGCTGCACCTTTTACTGAAGAAGCTTTCGGGGAAGCTGTAGAAACGATTAAACAATATATCGCGAACGGTGACGTGTTCCAAGTGAACCTATCCATTAGACAAGATGAACAGCTTCATACCCACCCATATCATTTATACAAAACATTACGTCACGTGAATCCATCTCCATATATGTCATATCTGCACACGCCAGATTTCCAAATTGTCTGTGGATCTCCAGAGCTGCTTATTAAGAAAAAAGGCATTCAGCTCGAAACAAGACCGATCGCTGGCACAAGATCAAGAGGCAAGGATGATGCGGAAGATCAAGCGCTGGCAAAAGAACTCATTGAAGATGAAAAAGAACGCGCAGAACATGTGATGCTCGTTGATCTTGAGCGGAATGATCTTGGACGAGTGTCTACTTATGGCTCAGTCAAGGTGAACGAGTTTATGGCCATTGAGAAATATTCACACGTGATGCACATTGTATCAAATGTCCAAGGGGAGCTGCGTGATGATTGTGATGCAGTAGATGTCATGAGAGCTGTATTCCCAGGCGGCACAATTACAGGTGCGCCAAAAGTGAGAACAATGGAAATCATAGAAGAGCTTGAGCCGACAAGGCGTGGGCTTTATACTGGATCTATAGGCTGGTTTGGATTCAATCAAGATATGCATTTTAATATCGTCATTCGCACGGCTTATTGTACAGGGGGCAGAGCCTTCATGCAGTCAGGTGCAGGCATTGTCATCGATTCTGTACCAAAGCACGAATACAAAGAATCGATTAAAAAAGCCTATGCAGTGAAAAAAGCATTACAGTTGAGCAAAGAAGAGACTATTTTGAGTTAGAGGTGAGCAGAGTATGATATTAATGATTGATAATTACGATTCATTTACGTACAACCTGGTCCAGTATTTAGGTGAGCTTGGGGAAGAACTGATTGTAAAACGAAACGATCAAGTCACTATTCAAGAAATCGAAGAGCTTAAGCCAGACTTTCTGATGATTTCTCCAGGACCTTGCAGTCCGGATGAAGCAGGAATTAGTATGGAAGCGATCAAACATTTTGCTGGGAAGATTCCGATCTTCGGTGTCTGTTTAGGTCATCAATCCATTGCACAAGTATTTGGTGGAGATGTCATTCGTGCGGAGCGGTTAATGCATGGGAAAACATCAGAGATTGAACATGACGGCAAAGGTGTCTTCACGGGACTCCAAAATCCGCTCGTCGCAACGAGATATCATTCATTAATTGTTAAAGACGAGACGCTACCGGAGTGCTTTGTCAGAACAGCGAGCACAAAGGAAGGCGAACTCATGGCCATTCGCCATAAAGAACTTCCGATTGAAAGTGTTCAATTCCATCCAGAATCGATTATGACGTCCTTCGGTAAAGAAATGCTCAGAAATTTCATTGAAACCTATCGTAAAAAGGGGAATGAAGTAAACGCATGATCATTTACCTGAACGGTCAGTATATAGAGGAGAAAGACGCGACTCTTTCTCCTTTTGATCATGGTTTTCTATATGGCATCGGTGTATTCGAAACATTTACCTCTCTAGCAGGACAAGTCTTCTTGTTAGACTGGCATCTTGAAAGGCTCAATCAATCATTGCGTGACCTTTGCATCGAATCCACAATAGAGAAACCATTTGTACTCGACATCATTCATACATTATTCAATCAAAACCAAATAACGGACGGTCATGCGAGGATCCGCTTCAATGTTTCTGCGGGCAGAGGCAATGGATTTTCTGCAGACCCTTATGAGGAGCCTGTTGTTTTTGTGATGATCTCCCCCTTCCGGCCTGAATCAATAGTAGATGAAAAACAGGGAATCATTCTTGATACAAGAAGAAACACACCGGAAGGTCCAAGACGGCTCAAGTCGCATCATTACATGAACAACCTGCTGGCGAAAAGAGAAGTAGGGAACGATCCGTCGGTAGAAGGGATCTTTTTAACAAAAGAAGACGATGTGGCAGAAGGCATTACGTCAAATCTATTTTGGCGAAAAAAAGATGTGATCTATACACCTTCACTTGATACCGGCATTTTAAACGGGGTTACCCGTCGATATTGTATCGAAACGCTGCAAGCTTCGGGGATCCCACTAATAGAAGGAAGATATCCACTCTCGCACTTGCTCTCAGCTGATGAGGCGTGGATGACCAATTCGGTTCAGGGAATTGTGCCTTTTAAAAATATCGGAGACACCGTTCTGCAAAACCACAACCGAACGATTTCGACCAAGCTGAGAACAGAATATACAAAAGAACGTCTAGAACATAAAGAGTAGGTGGACACAATGACACAACAATTGATAAAACAGCCTAAAATCATACAAGCCAAGCACCATACCCTTAGTTATGAAGAAAAGACATTGGTCATGGGCATTTTAAATGTCACACCGGACTCTTTTTCAGATGGAGGAAAATTCAATCAAATTGATAAAGCGCTAGCTCATGCAACGCAGCTCATAGAAGATGGGGCGCATATTATTGATATTGGCGGTGAATCGACTCGGCCGGGAGCGGCACTTGTCTCAGAGCAAGAGGAGCTTTCAAGGGTCATTCCTGTCATTGAGAAGATCACAAAAGAATTGGACATACCTATTTCTATTGATACGTATAAAGCCCATGTCGCAGATGAGGCAGTGAAAGCGGGAGCCTCAATCATTAATGATGTATGGGGGGCGAAAGCTGATCCTCAAATGGCGCATGTGGCAGCGAAGCACAACGTGCCAATCATCTTAATGCACAATCGACCAGAGCGGAATTACACCCATCTGGTTTCAGATATGATTGCAGATCTGAAAGAAAGTGTTCAAATTGTAAAACAAGCGGGTGTCGGTGATGACATGATTATATTAGACCCTGGTGTAGGATTTGCGAAAAATAAAACTGACAACCTCATGGTCATGAATGAACTTGAACATTTTTGCCACCTAGGGTATCCGCTGCTTCTAGCAACATCCCGCAAACGATTCATCGGTGCAGTTTTAGACCTGCCGCCTGAAGAACGTACTGAAGGAACGGGTGCGACGGTCTGTCTTGGGATTCAAAAGGGCAGCGCGATGGTCCGAGTGCACGATGTAAAAGAAATCGCAAGAATGGCAAAAATGATGGATGCCATGCTGAATAAAGGAGGCGCTTATCATCGATAAAGTATATGTAAACGGAATGGAATTTTACGGCTATCACGGTGTATTTGCAGAAGAGAATAAACTAGGCCAGCGCTTTCGTGTGGACCTAACAGCTTCACTGGATTTAAGTAAGGCAGGACAAACGGATGACCTAAATGAGACCATCAACTATGCTGAGCTCTACAACATCTGCAAAAATATTGTAGAAGGGGACCCAGTGAACCTCGTTGAAACGCTGACAGAAAGAATTGCAAATCAAGTGTTAAAGGACTTTCCGACAGTTCAAGAATGTACAGTAAAAGTAATCAAACCAGATCCGCCAATTCCAGGACACTATCAGTCCGTTGCCATTGAAATGACGAGATCACGCGCATGAACAATACAGCTTATATCGCTTTAGGCTCAAACATAGGAAAAAAGGAAACCTACTTAAAAGAAGCTGTCAAAAAACTTCACGAACATCCAGGTGTTCAAGTTGAATCCATTTCATCTATATATGAGACAACACCTGTAGGCTACGAGAATCAGGATGACTTCTTGAACATGGCTGTGAAGATTTCCACCTCGCTTCGTCCTGAAGAACTTCTATCACTGACTCAGAACATTGAGCAGGAGTTGGGCAGAACAAGAGAAGTGAGGTGGGGTCCACGGACAGCTGACCTTGACATTTTACTTTATAATCGTGAAAATATTGAAACAGAACAACTTGTAGTGCCGCATCCTAGAATGTACGAACGTTTATTCGTTCTTGTTCCGATGAGTGAGATTTGCCCAGAAATCGGCGAAGCCCAGATAAAAGCCGTAACAGACCAAGAAGGTGTAAGCATATGGAAAAAGACATGTGGGGTAGAAGAATTCGTGCATACCGAAAGCTAAAAGGGTATACTCAGGAAGGGTTCGCCAAAAGACTGGGCATCTCTGTCTCTGTCTTAGGGGAAATTGAGCGAGGCAATCGATTACCAACAAACCAAATGGTTGGTCAAATAGCAGATGCTTTAAATATAACGGTGGAAGAACTTTCACCAATTCTTGAAGAAGAAAGGAGGGGACATGATGTTTAAAATCGGAGATATCGAAATTAAAAACAAAGTAGTGCTCGCACCAATGGCTGGTGTGTGTAACTCTGCTTTCAGACTCACGGTGAAAGAGTTTGGAGCGGGCTTAGTCTGCGCTGAAATGGTCAGTGACAAAGCGATCTTGATTAATAATGCCAGAACGATGGGCATGCTGTACATTGATGAACGTGAAAAACCGTTGAGCCTTCAGATATTTGGGGGAGAAAAGGACACGCTCGTAGAAGCGGCCAAGTTTGTAGACCAGAATACAACGGCGGACATTATTGATATTAATATGGGATGTCCTGTACCAAAGATCACGAAATGTGACGCAGGAGCGAAATGGCTGCTGGATCCAAACAAGATTTACGAAATGGTATCCGCAGTCGTAGAAGCTGTAGATAAACCTGTTACTGTGAAAATGAGAATGGGCTGGGACGAAGACCATATCTTCGCTATCGACAATGCCCGTGCTGTTGAACGAGCAGGTGGACAAGCGGTTGCGCTTCACGGACGGACACGTGTGCAGATGTACGAAGGAACAGCGAATTGGGATATTATAAAAGAGGTCAAACAATCTGTTTCCATTCCAGTCATCGGCAATGGAGATGTCAAAACCCCTCAAGATGCAAAACGTATGCTTGATGAAACGGGTGCAGATGCTGTCATGATCGGAAGAGCCGCACTAGGAAACCCGTGGATGATTTACCGGACGGTTCATTATTTAGAAACGGGTGAACTAAAAGAAGAGCCTAATGTGCGTGAGAAAATGTCTGTGTGCAAACTTCACTTAGACAGACTCATAGACCTGAAAGGCGAGCATGTGGCTGTCAGAGAAATGAGAAAACATGCAGCATGGTACTTAAAAGGTGTCCGAGGCAATGCAGATGTAAGAAACCAAATCAATCAAAGTGAAACGAGAGCGGAGCTTGTAAAAGTTCTAGATGACTTTACGATCGAAGCCGAGGCAAAAGAGCTTCAAAGAATAAAAGTAGGATAAGACTATCTTTCTTTTTGTAGCTCACTGCTAGTGCACGTACTGGCAGTTTTTCTGCTTTTCTCTGCAAAATACATTATTGGAGTGATATAAATGAGTAATGAAGGGCTTAATAACGAAGAATTAAATGATCAATTCCAAGTAAGACGTGACAAAATGAATAAAATGAGAGAAGAGGGTATCGATCCATTCGGTGAACGATATGACCGTTCTCATCAATCCGCACAAATTATTGCTGAATATGACGAGTTTTCAAAAGAAGACTTAGAAGAAAAAGCAGCTCAAGTAACAATTGCTGGCCGTATGATGACAAAACGCGGAAAAGGGAAAGCTGGCTTTGCACACATTCAAGACTTAGAAGGACAAATTCAAATCTATGTACGTAAAGATAGCGTAGGAGAAGAAGCTTACGAATTATTCAAAAGCTCGGACCTAGGCGATATTATCGGTGTGACGGGAACCGTATTTAAAACGAATGTAGGAGAACTTTCAATTAAAGCGACTAGCTTTGAGGTTCTTACAAAAGCACTTCGCCCGCTCCCTGATAAATATCACGGACTAAAAGATGTAGAACAACGCTATCGTCAGCGTTACCTTGACCTGATTGTCAATCCAGAAAGTAAGCAGACGTTCATCATGCGAAGCAAAATCATTCAATCAATGAGAAGATACTTAGATTCAAAAGGATACCTAGAAGTTGAAACACCAACAATGCATAGCATCCCTGGTGGTGCATCAGCTCGTCCTTTCATTACTCATCACAATGCACTTGATATGCCGCTTTATATGCGTATTGCGATCGAGCTGCATTTAAAACGTCTAATTGTCGGTGGTCTAGAGAAAGTATACGAGATTGGCCGCGTATTCCGTAATGAAGGAGTCTCAACTCGTCATAACCCGGAATTTACTATGATTGAGCTGTATGAAGCATATGCAGACTACAAAGACATCATGAACCTAACGGAAAACTTGATTGCTCATATTGCCCAAGAGGTACTAGGAACAACAACGATTCAATATGGAGAAGATGAAATTGATCTAAAACCTGAATGGAAGAGACTCCATATGGTTGAAGCAGTCAAAGAAGCAACAGGTGTAGACTTCTGGCAGGAGATGTCTGTAGAAGAAGCAAAACAGCATGCTGCTGATCACGATGTTGAAATCACAAAAAACATGACAGTAGGTCATATTATCAATGAGTTCTTCGAGCAAAAAGTAGAAGAAACACTGGTTCAGCCTACCTTTATTTACGGGCACCCAGTTGAGATTTCTCCATTAGCTAAGAAAAATCCTGAAGACCCGCGCTTCACGGACCGCTTTGAGCTATTCATCGTGCGTCGCGAGCATGCAAATGCATTCACCGAACTGAATGATCCAATTGACCAAAGAGAACGCTTTGAAGCTCAATTAAAAGAACGTGAAGAAGGAAATGACGAAGCGCATCTCATGGATGACGATTTTGTTGAAGCATTAGAATATGGCATGCCGCCAACAGGCGGACTAGGAATCGGTATCGACCGATTAATCATGCTGCTAACAAATTCTCCATCAATCAGAGATGTACTGCTTTTCCCGCAAATGAGAAACCGTTAATACATCAACAAAAGCGCCATTTGATCTGTGGCGCTTTTTATTTTTCATAAAATGAAACTTTTTTCAAAAAAACTATTGCAAGAAAAGAATTCAGATGGTATATTATTATTCGTTGCCGCAAAACAGCAACGAGGTTGAAAAAAGAAAATGAAAAAAGTTCTTGACTTCAACCGAAGCGAAATGTTAAGATATTAAAGTCGCTTACGAGCGATAACGAAAATGATCTTTGAAAACTAAACAAGACAAAACGTACCTGTTAATTCGAGTTTTTATAAAAAAATCCTATGATACATCATAGGT
>NZ_JANUEZ010000014.1:0-47913 GCF_024807925.1 Bacillus sp. JUb11
CTCAAGTGGCTCTACGACAAACTTGCCATACTTGGCATCGTCGCTGATTTCAACCGGTTCGAGGTTTGGTTTTTCAATTTCGATCATCTAATAAAACCCTCCTTCAAAACGTCGAAACCTCGAATAGAATCATATGAGATTCCATCCGAAATTCCTCATTGTTTAGTCCCGTATGTGCTCAGGCAACGAGTCGTGTATTCGTCTCATAAATAACTGTATCATAACCCATTATTGACAGGGACACAAAATCTATACAAACAAATTACACGCGGCGACGTTTTGGTGGACGGCATCCGTTATGAGGAACTGGAGTTACGTCTCTGATTGCAGTAACTTCAAGACCTGCAGCTTGAAGCGCACGAATTGCAGCTTCACGACCAGAACCAGGACCTTTAACAGTTACTTCAAGTGTTTTAAGACCATGTTCGATAGAACCTTTAGCAGCAGTTTCAGCAGCCATTTGTGCAGCGAAAGGAGTAGATTTACGAGAACCTCTGAATCCTAATGCACCAGCACTTGACCAAGAAATTGCGTTTCCATGAACATCAGTAATCGTTACAATCGTGTTGTTGAAAGTGGAACGGATATGAGCGATTCCAGCTTCAATATTCTTTTTCACGCGACGTTTACGCGTATTTTGTTTACGAGCAGCAGCCATTCTTTAACTACCTCCTTTACTTATTTTTTCTTGTTAGCTACAGTACGACGCGGACCTTTACGAGTACGCGCGTTGTTTTTTGTGTTTTGTCCACGAACAGGAAGTCCTCTACGATGACGGATTCCGCGGTAGCTTCCGATTTCAATTAGACGCTTAATGTTAAGTGAAACTTCACGACGAAGGTCACCTTCTACTTTAAGTTTGTCAATGATATCACGGATTTTACCTAGTTCGTCTTCAGTTAGATCGCGAACGCGAGTGTCTTCAGAAACACCTGCTTCTTTAAGGACTTGTTGAGCCGTCGTACGACCAATTCCAAAAACATATGTTAAAGAAATGACAACACGCTTATCACGTGGAATATCTACACCAGCAATACGAGCCATGATTTGGGCACCTCCTTGTTATTAGCCTTGTTTTTGTTTATGTTTTGGGTTTTCACAGATCACCATTACTTTTCCTTTTCTGCGAATCACTTTACATTTTTCACAGATAGGTTTAACAGATGGTCTCACTTTCATGTGTTTCCAACCTCCTTCTTCCGGAGTTGCTTTATTTGTAACGGTACGTAATTCTACCACGAGTTAAGTCATATGGAGATAATTCTACCGTAACTTTGTCTCCAGGTAAAATGCGAATGAAGTGCATACGGATTTTTCCTGATACATGAGCCAAAACTGTATGACCATTCTCTAGTTCAACTTTGAACATTGCATTTGGCAAAGTTTCTGCTACAGTACCTTCCACTTCAATTACATCGTCTTTCGCCATTCAAGTGTTCTCCCTTCTTCAAATCAGTAACTTGCTCTCTGATAAATGTCCAAATGAGATGTTCTCAATTGTCCATCTATCACCCGACCTGTTTTGAATATACTGTTCTGAACTTCCGGAGATACGCAATCATAAAAGGTTAAATGATTGATATTTTTTCTTAGGAGAATGAATTTACGCTTTTCTCCGTCTGCGATTAGTACATGGCAGCCATCGAACACGCCGATGACAACTGTATACTGATCTTGTTCTTTCCTTGGACTATACAGACAACCTGCCCGATTTGGGCCTGAAAGGCTTCAGTGAAGACCTAAATCTTAGTCAGTATATCAAAACCTGTATCTGTAATCGCAATCGTATGCTCAAAGTGAGCACACTTTTTCCCATCAACCGTTACAACCGTCCAGTTATCAGCCAGTGTTTTCACATATCGGCTGCCTGCGTTCACCATCGGTTCGATGGCCAACACCATTCCAGGTTTGAGCCGTGGGCCTTTGTTCGGCGGACCATAATGAGGAATTTGAGGGTCCTCATGAAGATCCTGTCCGACCCCATGTCCAACATATTCTCTAACAACTGAGAAATTCTCATCTTCAACATACGTTTGTATGGCATGGGAAATGTTTGACAGACGTTCACCTGGCTTTGCTTCCTGTAAGCCCTTATATAGAGATTCCTCTGTGACTTCCAGTAGTTTGCGGTCCTCATCACTGATTACCCCAACTGGATAAGTCCAAGCAGAGTCACCATGATAGCCATTTAACTTTGCGCCGATATCGATACTAATGATGTCTCCATCACGTAAAACCCGTTTACCAGGAATACCGTGAACGAGTTCTTCATTCACCGAAACGCAAATGCTCCCGCGAAAACCATTATACCCTTTAAAAGATGGGATTGCACCCTGCTTTGTAATAAAACGTTCGGCAATTTGATCCAATTCTTTTGTCGAAATACCTGGTTTTATATGTTTCTTCAGCTCTTCATGAGTCAGTGCGACAATGCGTCCAGCTTCTCTCATAATCTCAAGCTCGCGAGGAGTTTTACAGATAATCATTTATTTAATCCCCCAAGCAGGTCCTTGATATCAGCGTAAACATCGTTAATGTGCTTCGCACCATCAATGTTTGCAAGATATCCTTTTTCTGAATAGAAGTTCAGTAAAGGTTCAGTCTGCTTTAAGTTCACTTCAAGTCTTGTCGAAACGGTTTCTGCATTATCATCTGCACGTTGATAAAGCTCGCCTCCACACTTGTCACAAACATTTTCTTTCGCAGGTGGATTGAATACTAAATGATATGTTGCTCCGCAATCTTTGCAAATTCTTCGGCCAGTCAGACGCTCCATCAAAGCATCTTTATCGACTTTAATATTAATGACATAATCAATCGTTCTGCCAAGGTCCTTTAGAATGTCTTCTAAAGCTTCAGCTTGAGCGACTGTTCGCGGAAATCCGTCCAGAAGAAAACCTTGTTCACAATCATTCTTGCCAAGTCTTTCTCTAACAATACCGATTGTGACCTCATCAGGAACAAGCTCTCCTTTATCGATAAAGGATTTTGCTTCGAGTCCAAGTTGTGTCTCCTCTTTCATAGCAGCACGGAACATATCTCCTGTTGAGATATGAGGGATCCCATAATCATCAACAATTCGTTCTGCCTGAGTGCCTTTACCAGCACCCGGAAGCCCCATTAAGACTAAGTTCATTTCGGATTTCCCCTTCCTTACTTAGAGAGGTTGGGCAGGAGCCCAGCCCTCTGTTTTATTTCATAAATCCACGGTAGTTTCGTTTCACTAATTGGCTTTCAAGCTGTTTCATTGTTTCAAGTGCAACACCTACAACAATGAGAAGACTTGTGCCGCCAATTTGTGCAGCGGAAGGTAATCCAGCGAATTGAATGAAAAAGATAGGAAGTATTGAAATCACGGCTAAGAAAATGGCGCCCACAAACGTGAGTCGGTACAAAATGCTCGTAATTCTATCTTGAGTCATTTTCCCTGGACGAACTCCCGGGATATAGCCACCCTGCTTTTGCAGATTTTCAGCCATTTGTTCAGGGTTTACTTGGACAAAGGCATAAAAATATGTGAAAGCAACAATCAGTGCTACATAAATCGTCATACCGATTGGCTTAGTATAGTCAAAGTTGTTAGTTATCCAGGTTGTCACATTATTAGTTCCGAAGAACGATGCGACCGTCTGCGGAGTAATAATGAAAGAAACGGCAAAGATGACTGGAATCACCCCTGCTGGATTCACTTTCAATGGAAGGTGCGTTGCTTGACTAGCAGACATTTGTGCACGGCCAGTTCCTTTTGAATATTGAATTGCAATCTTTCTCACTGCCATTTGAATGTAAATAACACCGATAACAATGACAAGAATAGCAATCACAATAAGGGCAATTTTCAGGATTTGCATGAACAGCTGTCCATCTCCACCTACAAATTGCTGAGCGTACACTTGCTTTAATGTTTGAGGGATACCTGCGATGATACCGGCAAAGATAATAATCGAAATACCGTTACCAACACCGTGAGCAGTAATCTGCTCTCCCAGCCACATTAAAAATGCTGTTCCCGCAGTGAGTACGACCGCAATTAAGAGATACGTTGAAACACCTGGGTTTTCAATCAGCATGCCTCCTGCCATATTGTTAAATCCATATGACATTCCTAACGCCTGGATAAATCCTAGAACAATTGTAAAATACCTTGTGAATTGTGCTAATTTTCGGCGGCCAACCTCTCCTTGCTTTGACCACTCAGTAAACTTCGGTACAACATCCATCTGCAAGAGCTGGATGATGATCGAAGCAGTGATATACGGCATAATCCCCATTGCAAGAATGGAGAATTGGAAAAGTGCCCCGCCCCCAAACGTGTTGAGGATTCCGAAAACACTCATTTGATCCTGTGCCTGGAGAACTTCGGCGTTCACATTAGGCACAGGGATGAAAGCACCTATACGAAAGACGACTAACATTAAAAGTGTAAATATAATCTTATTCCGTATATCTTTCACGCGCATAAAATTGGAGATTGTCTTAAACAAGTTAGATCACCTCGGCTGTACCGCCAGCAGCTTCAATCGCTTCTTTAGCAGAAGCAGAGAATTTATTGGCTTTTACAGTTAATTTTTTTTCTAATTTACCGTTGCCAAGAATTTTTACTCCTGCTTTTAACTTGCTTATTGCACCAGTCTCTAGAAGAAGTTCAGGAGTGACTTCCGTTCCTTCGTCAAAACTGTTTAATCTGTCTAAGTTGATTACCGCGTAATCTTTACGGTTGATGTTTGTAAAACCACGTTTTGGAAGGCGTTGGAATAAAGGCATTTGACCACCTTCGAATCCAGGGCGTACACCGCCACCAGAACGAGCGTTTTGACCTTTATGACCTTTACCAGAAGTTTTACCGTTACCTGATCCAATACCACGACCAACACGGTTGCGTACTTTACGTGAACCTTCTGAAGGCTTCAATTCATGAAGTTTCATTTGGGCACCTCCTTATCGATTAAAAATGTTTTATTGTTCTTTAACAGAAACTAAATGAGACACCTTGTTAATCATGCCGCGGATCGCTGCATTGTCTTCATGTACGACTGTTTGGTTTGTTTTCTTTAGACCAAGAGTACGAACAGTGACACGCTGATCTTCCGGGCGACCGATTACACTGCGTTTGAGGGTAATTTCTAATTTATTTGCCATTATTGTTCCCTCCTTATCCTAACAGGTCTTCTACAGATTTTCCACGAAGCTTCGCTACATCTTCAGCACGTTTAAGTTCACTTAAACCTTGAAGTGTTGCGCGGATCATGTTGATCGGTGTATTAGAACCTAGAGATTTAGAAAGGATATCAGCTAGACCAGCAAGCTCAAGTACCGCACGCACTGGGCCTCCAGCGATAACTCCTGTACCTTCTGAAGCAGGCTTCAATAGAACGTTTCCTGCACCGAATCGACCGATGATTTCATGTGGAATTGTAGTTCCAACCATTGGTACTTCAATTAAATTCTTTTTCGCGTCTTCAACAGCTTTGCGGATCGCTTCTGGTACTTCTTGTGCTTTACCAGTACCGAATCCTACATGACCGTTTTTGTCACCGACAACAACTAAAGCTGCAAAACGGAAACGACGTCCACCTTTAACAACTTTCGCTACCCGGTTAACCGTAACTAAGCGTTCTTCTAACTCTAATTTGCTTGGGTCAATACGACTCATTCGGATGTGTCCCTCCTTCTTTTATTAAAATTTAAGTCCAGCCTCACGAGCAGCTTCAGCTAGAGCTTTTACACGTCCATGATATAAGTATCCTCCGCGGTCAAATACCACGTTAGAGATGCCTTTTTCAACAGCACGTTTTGCAACAAGTTCGCCAACTTTAGTAGCAGCTGCAGCGTCAGAACTATTCTCGATCTTTAACTCTTTATCAAGAGTAGAAGCACTTACAAGTGTTACACCGTTAACATCATCAATTACTTGAGCGTAGATGTTCTTGTTAGAACGGAAAACGTTAAGGCGAGGTCTTTCAGCAGTACCTGAAAGTTTCGCACGAACACGAGCGTGTCTTTTAAGACGAGTAGCGTTTTTGCTAGTTTTCGTAATCATCCGAGTCACTCCTTTCTTCACATTAAGCGATCTTACTTACCAGTTTTTCCTTCTTTACGGCGAACGAATTCACCTTCGTAACGAATTCCTTTACCTTTGTAAGGCTCTGGAGCACGGACAGCGCGGATGTTAGAAGCTAGAGCTCCTACACGCTCTTTATCGATACCTTTAACGATTACTTTCGTTTGAGATGGAACTTCTACTTCAACTCCAGCCTCAGGAACGATTTCAACTGGGTGAGAGTATCCAACGTTAAGAACAAGTTTGTTTCCAGATTTAGCTGCACGGTAACCGACACCGATTAGTTCTAAACCTCTTTCGAAACCTTTAGATACACCTTCAACCATGTTTGCAATTAAGCTACGTGTTGTACCATGTAATGCACGGTGTTCTTTATTTTCAGACGGACGGCTTACAGTTAAGACGTTGTCCTCAATTTTAATTTCCATATCAGGGTGAAATGCACGAGTTAGTTCACCTTTTGGTCCCTTTACTGTCACTGTGTTATCGTTGTTTGTCACAGTTACTCCTGAAGGGATCTCGATTAGCTTTTTACCTATACGAGACATACCAAGCACCTCCATTCATCTTAAACTATTTTTACCATACGTAAGCAAGTACTTCTCCACCAGCTTGTTTAGCACGGGCTTCTTTGTCCGATAAAACACCTTGTGATGTAGAAATAATTGCGATTCCAAGTCCGTTAAGTACACGTGGTACTTCATTTGATTTCGCATATACGCGTAAACCAGGTTTACTGATTCTTTTAAGACCAGTGATAACACGTTCGTTGTTTTGGCCGTATTTAAGGAACAAACGGATAATTCCTTGTTTGCTGTCTTCGACGTACTCAACGTCACGGATAAAACCTTCACGCTTTAAGATTTCAGCAATTTCTCTTTTGATTTTTGAAGCCGGTACTTCTAGCTTCTCATGACGTACCATGTTCGCATTGCGAATACGAGTCAGCAAATCTGCAATCGGATCTGTCATAACCATTATTTAATAACCTCCTTCCCATTTATGGGGATTACCAGCTGGCTTTTTTAACGCCAGGAATTTGTCCTTTATATGCAAGTTCGCGGAAACAAATACGGCAAAGTTTAAACTTGCGAATTACTGAATGTGGACGTCCACAACGTTCGCAGCGCGTATACTCTTGAACTTTAAACTTTTGTTTGCGTTGTTGTTTCGCAATCATAGACTTTTTAGCCACGATTTCGCCTCCCTTTCATTGATTATTTCTGGAACGGCATACCTACTTGAGTTAATAACTCACGTGCTTCTTCATCCGTGTTGGCAGTCGTAACGATAACGATATCCATACCGCGGACTTTTGTTACTTTATCGTAATCAATTTCTGGGAAGATTAACTGTTCTTTAATACCAAGCGTGTAGTTTCCACGACCGTCGAAAGATTTCTTAGAAATCCCGCGGAAGTCACGTACACGTGGTAAAGATACAGAAATAAGTTTATCAAGGAAATCGTACATGCGCTCTCCGCGAAGTGTTACTTTCGCACCGATTGGCATTCCTTCACGTAGACGGAATCCAGCAATAGACTTCTTCGCACGAGTAACGACAGGTTTTTGACCAGCGATAAACGTTAATTCTTCAACAGCAGTATCGATTGCTTTAGCGTTTTGAACGGCGTCACCAACACCCATGTTGATCACGATTTTTTCGATTTTTGGCACTTGCATTACTGATTTGTATTCAAACTTAGAAACTAATGCAGGTGTAATTTCTTTTACATACTTTTCTTTAAGGCGGTTCATGAGAAAGACCTCCCTTCCTTATTTACTATTTATCTAGAACTTGCCCAGATTTTTTCGCTACACGGACTTTCTTTCCGTCCTCAACTTTATATCCAATACGTGTCACTTCACCCGTTTTAGGATCAAGCGGCATTACGTTTGATACGTGGATCGGCGCTTCTTGTTCAGAAATTCCGCCTTGAGGGTTAGCTTGGGTTGGTTTAGAGTGTTTTTTCACAAGGTTAATACCTTCTACTAAAACACGGTCCTTTTTAGGGAAAGCAGCAAGGATGACACCTTGTTTACCTTTATCTTTACCAGAGATAACCACTACTTTATCGCCCTTTTTAACATGCATTTAATCGCACCTCCTTGAGTCGCGGATTGTATTCATTAAAGTACTTCTGGTGCTAAAGAAACAATTTTCATATAGTTGTTTTCACGAAGTTCACGTGCTACTGGTCCGAAGATACGAGTTCCACGTGGGCTCTTGTCGTCACGGATGATGACACATGCATTTTCATCAAAACTGATGTAAGATCCATCGTTTCTGCGAGCTCCGCTCTTAGTACGAACGATAACTGCTTTCACAACTTCACCTTTTTTGACAACGCCTCCTGGTGTTGCTTGTTTAACCGTACAAACAATGACATCACCGATGTTAGCCGTCTTACGTCCAGAGCCACCAAGAACTTTAATCGTTAGTACTTCGCGTGCGCCAGAGTTGTCAGCTACTTTTAAACGAGTCTCCTGTTGAATCATTAATGTTACCTCCCTTCGGAAAAAGAAATCCGAACTTTATTAGATAATAACAGCTTCTTCGACAACTTCAACTAGACGAAAGCGTTTAGTCGCAGATAATGGACGAGTTTCCATGACCTTTACGATGTCTCCGATTTTTGCTTGGTTGTTTTCATCATGTGCTTTGAACTTTTTAGAGTATCTTACACGTTTGCCATAAAGTGAATGCTTTTTGTATGTTTCAACTACAACAGTGATGGTTTTATCCATTTTGTCAGAAACAACACGACCTTGATACACTTTACGTTGGTTACGTTCGCTCATGTTTGCGGGGCCTCCCCTCTAATTATTATTTATTAGCAGCGATTTCTCTTTGACGAATCACAGTTTTCATGCGTGCGATTGATTTACGCACTTCACGAATGCGAGCAGTGTTTTCAAGCTGCCCAGTCGCTAATTGGAAACGAAGATTGAAAAGTTCTTCTTTAAGAGACTTTACTTTTTGTTCAATTTCAGCAGTGGTAAGGTCACGAATTTCATTAGCTTTCATTTGATTCACCACCAATTTCTTCACGTTTTACGAACTTCGTTTTAATTGGCAATTTGTGAGATGCAAGACGAAGAGCTTCACGAGCAACTTCTTCAGACACACCAGAAATTTCAAATAAAACTTTGCCCGGTTTTACTACAGCTACCCAGCCTTCTGGAGCACCTTTACCGGAACCCATGCGGACCTCTAGAGGTTTTGCTGTGTATGGCTTAGAAGGGAAAATTTTGATCCAAACTTTACCGCCACGTTTCATGTAACGAGTCATAGCAATACGAGCAGCTTCGATTTGACGGTTAGTGATCCAAGAAGCTTCAAGAGCTTGGATACCGAACTCACCGAAATGTACTTCAGTGCCGCCTTTTGCACGACCACGCATTTTTCCACGATGTTCTCTGCGATACTTCACGCGTTTTGGCAATAACATATTATTTTCCTCCTTCCGCAGTATTCTTCTTAGTTGGAAGGACTTCTCCACGATAGATCCATACTTTTACGCCAAGCTTACCATAAGTAGTATCAGCTTCAGCAGTAGCATAGTCGATGTCAGCACGAAGTGTGTGCAATGGAACAGTACCTTCACTGTAATATTCAGAACGAGCAATATCTGCACCGCCAAGACGACCAGAAACCATTGTTTTGATTCCTTGTGCTCCAGCACGCATTGTGCGTTGGATTGTTTGTTTTTGTGCACGACGGAATGAAATACGATTTTCAAGTTGACGAGCGATGTTTTCAGCAACTAGCTGAGCATCAAGATCTGCTCTCTTGATTTCAAGAATGTTGATGTGTACACGTTTGCCAGTTAGGCTGTTAAGAGCTTTACGAAGTGCTTCAACTTCAGATCCGCCTTTACCAATTACCATACCTGGTTTAGCCGTGTGGATTGTGATATTTACGCGGTTTGCAGCACGTTCGATTTCTACTTTAGAAACAGACGCGTCAGACAAACGCTTGCTGATGAATTCACGGATTTTCAAGTCTTCATGTAAGAAGTCAGCGTAATCTTTTCCTGCGAACCATTTAGATTCCCAATCACGAATGACGCCAATACGAAGACCTACTGGATTTACCTTTTGACCCACGGATTATCCCTCCTTCTTTTCTGATACAACGATTGTAATGTGGCTAGTACGTTTATTAATTGCGCTCGCACGACCCATAGCACGTGGACGGAATCTCTTAAGTGTTGGACCTTCGTCAACGAATGCTTGAGTAATCACTAGGCTGTTAGCGTCCAACTCGTAGTTGTGCTCAGCATTTGCGATAGCAGATTTTAATACTTTTTCAATAATTGGTGAAGCAGCCTTAGGCGTAAGGTTTAAGATAGAAACTGCTTCTCCTACTTGCTTACCTCGGATCAGGTCCATTACTAGACGTGCTTTACGAGGAGCAATACGGACTGTTCTTGCGACAGCTTTAGCTTGCATTTAAAAGCCTCCTCTCATTAGCGTCTTGTTTTTTTATCGTCACTAGCATGACCTTTGTAAGTACGGCTTGGTGCGAATTCGCCCAATTTGTGACCTACCATATCTTCAGAAATGAAAACAGGTACATGTTTGCGTCCGTCATAGACAGCGATTGTGTGACCGATGAATTGTGGGAAAATTGTAGAACGACGAGACCAAGTTTTTACGACTTGCTTTTTGTCAGTTTCATTCAATTTCTCGACTTTAGCCATCAAATGATCATCAACAAATGGTCCTTTTTT
The DNA here is from genome assembly GCF_024807925.1 of Bacillus sp. JUb11. Taxonomy (NCBI): domain Bacteria; kingdom Bacillati; phylum Bacillota; class Bacilli; order Caryophanales; family Bacillaceae; genus Bacillus; species Bacillus sp. JUb11. Next base: position 10,797 of record NZ_JANUEZ010000014.1, read on the forward strand.
TAAGCTGCGAGCCATTGTGGAACCTCCCTTCGTGATTGAACTACGGTCCTAAATGAACCGTAGACAACCCCGTTACTTGTTTTTACGACGACGTACAATGAATTTATCAGACTTGTTGGTTTTCTTACGAGTCTTGAATCCAAGAGTCGGTTTACCCCATGGAGACATTGGTGATTTACGTCCGATTGGAGCGCGTCCTTCACCACCGCCGTGTGGGTGATCGTTAGGGTTCATTACAGAACCACGAACTGTTGGGCGTACGCCTTTCCAGCGAGAACGTCCAGCTTTACCGATGTTGATTAGTTCGTGTTGTTCGTTTCCAACTTGACCGATAGTCGCACGGCAAGCAGAAAGGATCATGCGTACTTCACCAGAGTTCAAACGTACAAGAACGTATTTACCTTCTTTACCTAGAACTTGAGCAGAAGTACCAGCAGAACGAACTAATTGTCCACCTTTACCTGGTTTTAATTCAATGTTATGCACAACTGTACCAACTGGAATGTTGATAAGTGGAAGAGCATTACCTGGTTTGATGTCAGCTTCTGGTCCAGAAGTAACTTCAGTACCAACTTGGATTCCTTTCGGAGCAAGAATGTAACGTTTCTCACCATCTGCATAGTTTACAAGAGCGATGTTCGCTGAACGGTTTGGATCATACTCGATTGTAGCAACGCGTCCAGGTATACCGTCTTTATCACGCTTAAAGTCGATGATACGGTATTGACGTTTGTGACCGCCACCTTGATGACGAACAGTCAATCTACCTTGGTTGTTACGTCCGCCTTTTCTGTGAAGCGGTGCAAGCAACGATTTTTCTGGTTTGTCAGTCGTGATTTCAGCAAAATCTGAAGTAGTCATGCCACGACGACCATTACTGGTTGGTTTATACTTTTTAATCGCCATTTTGAATTTCCCTCCTTCTTTTTAAGATTTACGCTTCAAAAATTTCGATTTCTTTGCTGTCAGCAGTTAATTTCACGATCGCTTTTCTGCGACGGCTAGTCATACCAGTGTAGCGTCCAACGCGTTTTGATTTACCTTTGTAGTTTTGAACGTTGACTTTCTCAACTTTCACTCCAAAGATTTCTTCAACAGCGTCTTTCACTTCTGTCTTGTTAGCTCTGACATCAACTTCGAACGTGTACTTCTTCTCTGTCATTAGATCAGCAGAACGTTCAGTAATGATAGGGCGCTTTAGAACATCACGAGGATCTTTCATTATGCAAGTCCCTCCTCTACTTTTTCAACCGCTGCTTTAGTGATCAGAAGTTTGTCGTGGTTGACAACGTCAAGAACGTTGATACCGTTAGCTTCAACAACTGTTACTCCAGGGATGTTACGAGCAGATAAAGCAACTGTTTCGTTTGCATCCGCAGTGACGATCAACGCTTTCTTCTCAACAGATAACCCTTTAAGGATGCCTGCGAATTCTTTCGTTTTCACTGCATCAAGAGTAAGATCCTCAAGAACGATGATGTTGTTGTCGATTACTTTAGAAGACAATACTGACTTGATAGCCAAGCGGCGAACTTTTTTAGGTAATTTATAAGAATAGCTGCGTGGTGTTGGACCGAATACGATACCGCCTCCGCGCCATTGTGGTGAACGGATAGAACCTTGACGAGCACGACCTGTACCCTTCTGTCTCCAAGGTTTACGACCTCCGCCACGTACTTCAGAACGAGTTTTTACTTTGTGAGTTCCTTGACGTAAGGAAGCTCTTTGCATAAGAATAGCATCGAATACTACGCTTTCGTTTGGCTCAATTCCAAACACAGAAGCGTTTAATTCGATTTCACCGTTAGTAGAACCGTTTTGGTTAAATAATGCTACTTTTGGCATGACTTGTTTCCTCCTTTCCTAAGAGAGTTATTTAGTTTTAACTGCACTCTTTACAGTTACTAGAGATTTTTTAGCTCCTGGTACGTTTCCTTTGATCAATAGAAGATTGCGTTCTGCATCAACTTTAACGATCTCAAGGTTTTGGACAGTGATTTGCTCTCCGCCCATACGTCCTGGAAGAAGTTTACCTTTGAATACTCGGTTTGGATCAACAGGTCCCATTGAACCAGGACGACGGTGGTAACGTGAACCGTGAGTCATTGGTCCGCGTGATTGTCCGTGGCGTTTGATAGCCCCTTGGAATCCTTTACCTTTTGATGTTCCTGTTACATCTACGATATCTCCATTTGCGAAAATATCAACTTTGACTTCCTGACCAACTTCATACGCATCTAACTCCACACCGCGTAATTCTTTTACGAAGCGCTTAGGAGCAGTTTCCGCTTTAGCAACGTGGCCTTTCTCTGGTTTGTTAGAAAGCTTCTCACGTTTGTCGTCAAAACCGATTTGGATTGCTTCATAGCCATCCGTGTCAGTAGTCTTCTTCTGAAGAACAACGTTAGCAGCAGCCTCAACAACAGTTACAGGGATAAGATCACCGTTTTCTGCGAATACTTGCGTCATACCAATTTTTCTACCTAAGATTCCTTTGGTCATTCGTCACACCTCCTATAATATGTGTTTTCTATTTGAATTAAAGTTTGATTTCGATATCTACACCGGATGGTAAATCTAAACGCATAAGTGCATCAACTGTTTGCGGAGTTGGATTCACGATGTCGATTAGACGTTTGTGAGTACGCATCTCGAATTGCTCACGAGAATCTTTGTACTTATGCACCGCACGAAGGATTGTGTAAACTGATTTTTCAGTTGGAAGCGGGATTGGACCAGATACACTAGCACCAGAACGCTTAGCCGTTTCAACAATCTTCTCAGCAGATTGATCAAGAATTCTATGATCATATGCTTTTAAACGAATACGAATTTTTTGTTTTGCCATTATTTTCCCTCCTTTTCGCCTACTTACGTTAGACAGTTCTCCGTGAGAAAAACCTGATCACCTTGCCATGGCAAAGCGGCCGGGTGTGTCAGCAACCTCTCACTTCATCGCAGTCAAAGACCAACATGCACTATTGTACCAAATTGGCCTGCGTGTTGCAATAATAAATCGGATAAATTTATGATTTGCACACTTTTCATATTATACAGGGGTTCAGCCTATAAATCAAGCTTTCCCTGAAGATGATGTGTAGCTGTCTTCCTGACGATACGAATAAATTCTTCTGGCTCTTCAATATGCGGAGAATGCGCAGATTCTTTAAAAGTAAACCACTCTTTTATTGGTGCTGTAAGTTGATCAACATATGGTTTTGATACAGCAGCTGGTGTAATCATGTCATGTTCCCCGATGATAAAGTAGCAGGGTATTAATATAGAAGAAACTCGGTATTGAATGCTTTCGTTCATCAGCTCGTCCCACAGCATATCCTGGCTATACTTCTGTCCCATAAGGAATTTCCACTTATCTTTTAGCTGATAATGCTTACTAACGAGAAATGCATACAGCATTTGAAAAAGTGGCTTCCACCTATGCGTGAGCCCTACTTTTGCGAACTCTTTGTATAGAGAGAACAAAGCATGAGCAGAGGTGCGTTTCCAAGGGGGTGGTGTCAGCAATCTTAGACATCTAGTGAAGAAATGCTTGCCTTGATATTTTTTTAGAAGAAGTTCGTACGATACAATATCCTCTTTTAATACATCAACCACCTGACTAATTCCATAATAGGCATGATACAAATCTGGTCGTTTATGTACAGCTTGTATCGCAATTAATGATCCCCATGAATAACCCGCAATGTATAATTTCGTTTGATCATTATAAGAAAGTAGTTTTTCTGTAAGCTCAATCGTATCCTCTACGAATTGCCCAATGGTCATAGAAGACTCAGGAATGTTTTTTTGATAAGACAGTCCTGCACCGCGCTGGTCCCAATGAACAACAGTGAAGTCTTGATCAAGTTCCTTATGAAAGGAATCGATATAACTCATTTGAGCTGAGCCTGGGCCACCGTGTAAAAATAATAAAACAGGTTTTGTTTTTTCTGCTTGATCTTCTTTTATCATAATCCATTGATCAAGCCCGCCAATCGGCCACTTTTTCAACATTGTCTTCGCCATTCCAGTGATCCTCTCGGTTCCATTTAGATTCTATAGCTTATAGTAGCCGTTATGCACTGGAAAAGCAAAAAAAGAGACCCTTTTGCAAGGAGTCTCTTTTAACTGTTATTACTTAATGATAGTAGAAACGACGCCAGAACCTACAGTACGTCCACCCTCACGGATAGAGAAACGAGTTCCTTCTTCGATAGCGATAGTAGAGATAAGTTCAACTTCCATCTCAGTGTTATCGCCAGGCATTACCATTTCAGTACCTTCTGGAAGATGTACGATACCAGTTACGTCAGTTGTACGGAAGTAGAACTGCGGACGGTAGTTAGTGAAGAATGGAGTGTGACGTCCACCCTCTTCTTTAGAAAGTACATAAACTTCAGCTTTGAAACGGCTATGTGGAGTGATTGTACCTGGTTTAGCAAGTACTTGACCACGTTGGATATTTTCACGAGATACACCACGAAGTAGTGCACCGATGTTGTCACCAGCTTCAGCATAGTCAAGAAGTTTACGGAACATTTCAACACCTGTAACAGTTGTTTTACCGTTTTCTTCTTGAAGACCGATGATTTCAACTTCGTCACCGACTTTAACTTGTCCACGCTCAACACGACCAGTAGCAACTGTTCCACGACCAGTGATTGAGAATACGTCCTCAACTGGCATCATGAATGGCTTCTCAGTGTCACGCTCTGGAGTTGGGATGTACTCATCAACCGCATCCATAAGTTCGAAGATTTTTGCTTCGTAATCAGCATCACCTTCAAGAGCTTTAAGAGCAGAACCTTTGATAACTGGTACATCGTCACCAGGGAAGTCATAATCAGAAAGAAGGTCACGAACTTCCATTTCAACAAGTTCAAGTAACTCTTCATCGTCAACCATGTCACATTTGTTAAGGAATACTACGATGTAAGGAACACCTACGTTACGAGAAAGTAGGATGTGCTCACGTGTTTGTGGCATTGGACCATCAGCAGCAGATACTACTAAGATCGCGCCGTCCATTTGAGCAGCACCAGTGATCATGTTTTTAACATAGTCAGCGTGTCCTGGGCAGTCTACGTGTGCATAGTGACGAGTTTCAGTTTCATACTCAACGTGTGCAGTTGAGATTGTGATTCCACGCTCGCGCTCTTCTGGAGCACCATCGATTTGGTCATAAGCCATAGCTGTACCTTTACCAGATTTCTTATGAAGAACTGTTGAGATAGCAGCAGTTAGAGTTGTTTTACCATGGTCAACGTGTCCAATTGTACCAATGTTAGCATGCGATTTGGAACGGTCGAATTTTTCTTTAGCCATTCTAAAAATCCTCCTTAAAGGTTCATTGTATTTGGTATGAGTGATAGAAAGTGAAGAGTTACCTCTCACTTTCTGATCTTCAATAGTAGTTATACTTTAGTTTAAAGGCAAAATCAATTATTCACCTTTATTTTTTTTGATGATTTCTTCACTGATGCTCTTAGGCACTTCTTCGTAGTGATCCATGTGCATAGTGAAAGTACCGCGTCCTTGTGTGTTAGAACGGAGTGCAGTTGCATATCCGAACATTTCAGAAAGTGGAACCATAGCGCGAACAACTTGAGCGTTACCGCGAGCTTCCATACCTTCTACACGTCCACGACGAGATGTGATATCACCCATGATGTCTCCCATGTATTCTTCTGGGATAACGACTTCTACTTTCATCATTGGCTCAAGTAGAACTGGGTTACATTTGCTGACAGCATTTTTCAATGCCATAGATGCAGCAATTTTAAACGCCATTTCGTTAGAGTCAACATCGTGGTAAGATCCATCGAATAATTTTGCTTTGATGTCGATTAATGGGAATCCAGCTAATACACCATTTTCTAGTGAATCTTCAAGACCTGCTTGAATTGCTGGAATGTATTCACGTGGAACAACCCCACCGACGATTGCATTTGTGAATTCGAAGCCTGCGCCTTCTTCGTTTGGTTCGAATTCGATCCAAACGTGTCCGAACTGACCGCGTCCACCAGACTGACGTACGAATTTACCTTCAACTTTTGCACTAGAACGGAATGTTTCACGGTACGCAACTTGAGGAGCTCCTACGTTAGCTTCAACCTTGAACTCACGCTTCATACGGTCAACAATGATATCAAGGTGAAGCTCACCCATACCAGAGATGATCGTTTGACCAGTTTCAGTGTTTGTTTGTGTACGGAATGTTGGATCCTCTTCAGCTAGTTTAGCTAAAGCGATACCCATTTTATCTTGGTCAGCCTTAGATTTAGGCTCGATAGCTACATCGATAACTGGCTCTGGGAATTCCATAGACTCAAGGATAACAAGATTTTTCTCGTCACAAAGAGTATCACCAGTAGATGTATCTTTAAGACCAACAGCTGCTGCGATATCCCCTGCATATACAGTAGAGATTTCTTCACGGCTGTTTGCGTGCATTTGAAGGATACGTCCAACACGCTCACGCTTGTTCTTAGAAGAGTTCTTCACGTAAGAACCAGAATCAAGTGTTCCAGAGTATACGCGGAAGAAAGTTAGTTTCCCAACATAAGGGTCAGTCATAACTTTAAATGCAAGAGCTGCGAATGGTGCGTCATCAGTAGACTCACGTACAACCTCTTCATTTGTATCTGGCAATGTACCTTTGATTGCAGCAACATCAGTTGGTGCAGGAAGGTAGTCAAGCACAGCGTCAAGTACAAGCTGAACACCTTTGTTTTTGAAAGCAGATCCAACAAGAACTGGGTAGAATTCAACATTCAAAGTTCCTTTACGGATTGCAGCTTTCAATTCAGGAATTGTGATTTCTTCACCCTCAAGGTATTTTTCCATAAGCTCTTCATCAAGCTCAGCGACAGCTTCAATCAAGCTGCTGCGAAGCTCTTCAGCTTTGTCTTTATACTCAGCAGGGATTTCTTGTGCATCAGAGCGAGTTCCAAGGTCATCTTCGTAGAAGTATGCTACGTTTTCTACAAGGTCGATGATTCCTTCGAATTGATCTTCAGCGCCGATCGGCAATTGAATTGCATGAGCGTTCGCTTGAAGACGATCTCTTAATGTGCTTACAGAGTAAAGGAAGTCCGCACCAGTTTTATCCATTTTGTTAACGAATACGATACGAGGTACTCCGTAAGTTGTTGCTTGGCGCCAAACTGTTTCAGTTTGAGGCTCTACACCTGATTGTGCATCAAGAACAGCAACCGCACCATCAAGTACACGCAAAGAACGTTCAACTTCAACAGTGAAGTCTACGTGTCCTGGTGTATCAATGATGTTTACACGGTAACCTTTCCATTGTGCTGTAGTAGCAGCAGAAGTGATTGTAATACCACGTTCTTGCTCCTGCTCCATCCAGTCCATTTGTGAAGCTCCTTCGTGAGTTTCACCAATTTTATGGATACGACCAGTGTAGTACAAGATACGCTCAGTCGTTGTCGTTTTACCGGCATCGATGTGAGCCATGATACCAATATTACGAGTTTTGTCTAAGGAGAACTCTCTTGCCATTGGGTAATTTCTCCTTCCTTATTAGGGAATAGTTTTTTTAGTTTGGTATAAATCCTACCAGCGGTAGTGAGCGAATGCTTTGTTCGCTTCTGCCATTTTGTGTGTATCTTCACGTTTCTTAACAGCAGCACCAGTGTTGTTAGCTGCGTCAAGGATTTCGTTAGCAAGACGCTCTTCCATCGTTTTTTCTCCACGAAGACGAGCGTAGTTTACTAACCAGCGAAGACCTAAAGTCGTACGACGATCTGGGCGAACTTCTACAGGAACTTGGTAGTTAGCTCCACCTACACGACGTGCTTTAACTTCAAGAACTGGCATGATGTTTTTCAAGGCTTGTTCGAAAACCTCCATCGCTTCATTACCAGTACGTTCTTTGATGATATCAAATGACTTGTAGAGAATAGTTTGTGACTTTCCTCTTTTACCGTCGATCATCATTTTGTTGATCAAACGAGATACAAGTTTAGAATTGTAAATTGGATCTGGCAAAACGTCTCTTTTTGCTACAGGACCTTTACGTGGCATCTGAATAGCCTCCCTTCTCTTTTAAAAGGATTTCTATCTGTCTTTCATCTCAATTTCATTGTCAGCTGTCTGACTCCACTGATCTGAACTCAACTTCTAAAAACCCTTATGTTTGTTTATATTATTTGCTTTGTTTAGGGCGTTTTGTTCCGTATTTAGAACGTCCTTGCATACGACCGTCAACTCCGGCAGTATCAAGCGCACCACGAACGATGTGGTAACGTACACCCGGTAAGTCTTTTACACGTCCGCCACGGATAAGTACTACACTGTGCTCTTGTAGGTTATGTCCGATACCAGGAATGTAAGCTGTTACCTCAATCAGGTTAGACAAACGTACACGAGCATATTTACGTAGTGCTGAGTTTGGTTTTTTCGGTGTCATTGTACCGACACGAGTACAAACCCCGCGCTTCTGTGGAGATGTTACGTTAGTGTGCTCTTTTTTGAAACTGTTGTATCCTTTGTTAAGTGCAGGAGACTTTGAGTTTTCAACTTTACTCACGCGTCCTTTGCGTATTAGCTGATTAATTGTAGGCATGTTGTTATTCCTCCCTTCATTACTTTTTTTATAACCCACATACCCAGGTGGTTCATCAAAAGGCAAAAAACAATGCTTTTGCATTTTAAGCATGCAAAAACAAAACAAGTACGCTATAACATAATGGCAACAGCTGCTGCCCCAACTTCAATTCCGCAGGCCTTGCCGAGCTTTTTCATGGAATCTACCACTAAAATGTCTACACCCTTCTCTTGCGCTAGTTTCATTACACTAGCGGTTAAAGCAGGATCAGCATCTTTCGCTACGACGATTTCCTTCACTGAATCTCGTTTCAGAGCTTTTACTGTTTGCTTCGTACCAATAATAATGGATTGAGCCTGTGATACTTTATCATAAGACATCGAATATCCTCCAAAGTAACAGGTTTTATTTTGAGCACCTTGGTTATATTATCATCATGGCAGAAGGATGTCAATATCGTTTGACAGATAATCTTGACATCCTTCACCATTTTTTGATGATTTTTATAGAAATCTTAAGAGAAAGATTACTCTACAGGAACCATATCGTCAGACGGCTGCACTTGTGAAACCGGCTTAACTTTACGGTAGTTTGGCATTCCAGTTCCAGCAGGAACAAGTTTACCGATGATGACATTCTCTTTCAAGCCAAGCAGTTCATCACGTTTTCCTTTGATCGCCGCATCTGTTAGGACACGAGTCGTTTCTTGGAAGGATGCTGCAGACAAGAATGAGTCTGTTTCAAGCGATGCTTTTGTAATACCAAGAAGAACTGGACGGCCTGTTGCAGGACGTTTGCCTTCGAATAGTACTTTTTTGTTCGCTTCTGTGAATTGGTGTACATCAAGAAGTGTGCCTGGTAATACATCTGTATCCCCTGCATCAGCGACACGCACTTTACGAAGCATTTGGCGAACCATTACTTCTACGTGCTTATCTCCGATTTCTACCCCTTGCATACGGTATACTTTTTGTACTTCATGAAGCAGATATTCTTGAACAGCTGTCATATCAGTCACTTTAAGAAGTTCTTTCGGATCGATTGAACCTTCTGTCAGTACTTGACCACGAGTGACTTTGTCACCTTCAACAACTTTCAGACGTGCATTGTAAGGAGCTGTGTAAGAGCGAGTTTCAACTTCGCCTTGAACCACAATTTCCTGTTGCTTGTCACGAACATCGTTAATTTCAGCAACGACACCATCAATTTCAGAAATGGTTGCCTGCCCTTTCGGATTACGCGCTTCAAATAACTCTTGGATACGAGGTAAACCTTGAGTGATATCGTCTCCTGCTACCCCACCGGTATGGAACGTACGCATTGTAAGCTGTGTTCCTGGCTCACCGATCGATTGTGCAGCGATGATTCCAACTGCTTCACCGACTTCAACGTCAGTACCAGTTGCAAGGTTACGGCCGTAGCATCGTTTACATACACCATGAGGCGTGTTACATGTAAATGCAGAACGGATCCATACTTCCTCGATTCCTGCTTCAACTACTTCAAGTGCTTTATCTTCATCAATTAGTTCGTTTTCGCCAACAATGACTTCGCCCGTTTCAGGATGAACAATTGGTTTTCTTGCAAAACGTCCGATAAGACGTTCTTCAAGTTTCTCAATAATTTCATTTCCTTCTTTAATGGACTTCGCCAAGATTCCACGGTCTGTACCGCAATCTGTTTCACGGATGATAACATCCTGTGCAACGTCAACGAGACGACGCGTGAGGTAACCTGAGTCAGCTGTTTTAAGAGCTGTATCGGCAAGACCTTTACGCGCTCCGTGAGTGGAAATAAAGTATTCCAATACGGTTAAACCTTCACGGAAACTAGATTTGATCGGAAGTTCAATGATACGTCCAGCCGGGTTGGCCATCAGACCACGCATACCAGCCAGCTGAGTGAAGTTAGATGCGTTACCACGCGCTCCAGAGTCACTCATCATGTAGATAGGGTTGACTTCATCAAGGGACTTCATCAGTTTACCTTGGATGACATCTTTAGAAGAACTCCAGATCGAAATGACTCTCTCGTAACGCTCTTCTTCAGTAATCAAACCACGTCTGAATTGCTTCATGACGTTATCTACTTTTGCTTGCGCTTCTTCGAGGATCTTCTGTTTATCATCTAATACGACGATATCAGACACCCCAACCGTAATACCCGCTTTAGTAGAGTATTTGAAACCAAGATTTTTCATGCGGTCAAGCATTTTAGATGTTTCAGTGATATGGAATCTCTTAAAGATTTCCGCAATGATTTTACCTAAAATACCTTTTTTGAACGGCGCATTGATTTCTTGTTTCTCGATCGCAGCTTTGACATCTTCACCTTTTTCAAGGAAGAAGCGGTCAGGCGTTTTTTCTTCAATATTGCTCTTTGTCGGCTCATTCATGTAAGGGAATGATTCCGGTAAGATTTCGTTAAAGATTAGTTTTCCAACTGTTGTAATCAACAATTTAGAACGCTGTTCATCAGTGAATGTCACATTCTTCAACGAGTTAGCTGCAACAGCTACACGTGTATGAAGATGCACATACCCATTTTGATAAGCTAGAAGGGCTTCGTTCGTATCTTTGAAGACCATACCTTCTCCGATAGCACCTTTACGCTCAAGTGTAAGGTAGTAGTTACCTAGCACCATATCCTGAGATGGCGTAACAACAGGTTTTCCATCTTTCGGGTTCAAAATGTTTTGAGCAGCAAGCATTAAGATACGAGCTTCAGCTTGAGCTTCAGCAGATAATGGTACGTGAACCGCCATTTGGTCACCATCAAAGTCAGCGTTGTAGGCAGTACATACAAGTGGATGCAGACGAATTGCGCGTCCTTCCACAAGTGTAGGTTCAAACGCTTGAATACCAAGTCTGTGAAGAGTTGGTGCACGGTTTAGTAAGACTGGATGCTCACGAATCACTGATTCTAAAACATCCCAAACTTCCGGCTGCACGCGCTCAATCTTACGTTTCGCGCTCTTAATGTTGTGAGCTAATCCTTTTTCAACAAGCTCCTTCATCACGAATGGTTTGAATAGTTCAAGAGCCATTTCTTTCGGAAGTCCACACTGATACATTTTCAAATGTGGTCCAACGACGATAACGGAACGTCCAGAATAGTCAACACGTTTACCAAGCAAGTTTTGACGGAAACGCCCTTGTTTCCCTTTCAGCATGTGAGAAAGAGATTTCAATGGTCTATTTCCTGGTCCTGTTACTGGTCGGCCTCTACGTCCATTATCAATCAAGGCATCGACAGCTTCTTGAAGCATACGCTTCTCGTTCTGAACGATGATGCTTGGCGCGCCAAGATCTAATAAACGTTTCAGACGGTTGTTACGGTTGATGACACGACGATAAAGGTCGTTCAAGTCAGAAGTAGCAAAACGTCCGCCATCAAGCTGAACCATTGGACGTAATTCTGGTGGAATAACCGGAAGTACATCAAGGATCATCCAAGACGGTTTGTTTCCTGAGTTACGGAAAGCTTCCAACACTTCAAGGCGTTTGATCGCACGTGTACGACGCTGTCCTTGAGCTGTTTTTAGTTCTTCTTTGAGTGTATCTACTTCTTTCACAAGATCGATATCTTGAAGAAGTTTGTTAATTGCTTCTGCACCCATAGCTGCTTGGAAGGTGTTACCGTATTTATCTAAATAAGCACGGAATTCTTTCTCAGAAAGAAGTTGTTTCTTCTCAAGCGGTGTGTTGCCCGGATCAGTCACGACGTAAGAAGCGAAGTAAATCACTTCTTCTAACGCACGTGGTGACATATCTAGAACAAGACCCATACGGCTTGGGATACCTTTGAAATACCAAATGTGGGAAACTGGGGCAGCCAGTTCGATATGCCCCATTCTCTCACGACGGACTTTTGCCCGTGTTACTTCTACACCACAACGGTCACATACAACACCCTTATAACGAACGCGTTTATACTTTCCACAATGACATTCCCAGTCTTTTTGCGGTCCGAAGATACGTTCACAAAAGAGACCATCTTTTTCCGGTTTCAGTGTACGATAGTTAATCGTTTCAGGCTTTTTCACTTCACCAAAAGACCAAGAACGGATTTTATCAGGTGATGCGAGACCGATGTTCATATACTCAAAATTGTTCACATCTAGCAAGGGGCCTACCTCCCTTTTAATCTTCGGGTTATACCCTAGTCACTTGCTCTAATCGTTTCTGCTATTCTTTTGTGACTGCGTCACGTTCAAGATCGACAGGTGCGAGGTCTGCAGCATCTTCGTCATTAGATAACGCTAATCCGTCTGCTTTCTTCGTTTCCTCATCGTCTTCTAAATCTCTCATTTCTATCTCTTCTTCATCGCCAGATAGGATTTTCACATCCATACCTAAACTTTGAAGTTCTTTAATTAATACTTTGAATGATTCAGGGACACCTGGTTCAGGTACGTTATCCCCTTTGACGATCGCTTCGTATGTTTTCACACGACCCACAACGTCATCCGATTTTACAGTTAAGATTTCTTGAAGTGTATATGCTGCACCGTAAGCTTCAAGTGCCCATACTTCCATCTCTCCGAAACGCTGTCCACCAAACTGTGCTTTACCGCCCAGTGGCTGCTGCGTAACAAGTGAGTATGGTCCAGTTGAACGAGCGTGAAGTTTATCGTCAACCATGTGAGCCAGTTTGATCATGTACATGATTCCGACTGATACACGGTTATCGAATGGTTCACCAGTTCGACCGTCATAAAGGACTGTTTTCGCATCACGGGACATACCTGCTTCTTCAAGCGTTTCCCAAACATCTTCCTCACGCGCACCATCAAATACTGGTGACGCAATGTGGATGCCTAGGTAACGTGCAGCCATACCCATATGAAGCTCAAGTACCTGACCGATATTCATACGAGATGGTACCCCTAGAGGGTTTAACATGATATCAATCGGTGTTCCATCTGGAAGATACGGCATATCTTCTTCTGGAAGAATCTTAGAGATAACCCCTTTGTTACCATGTCGTCCGGCCATTTTGTCACCTTCAGAAATTTTACGCTTCTGAACGATGTATACACGGACTAACTGGTTAACACCTGGTGGTAATTCATCTCCATCTTCACGGTTAAAGACTTTGACATCATGGATGATTCCGCCGCCGCCGTGTGGTACACGTAGAGAGGTATCACGTACTTCACGAGCCTTTTCACCGAAGATTGCATGTAATAGACGTTCTTCAGCTGTTAGTTCTGTTACACCTTTAGGCGTTACTTTCCCGACAAGAAGGTCTCCGTCTTTTACTTCTGCACCAATACGGATGATTCCACGCTCGTCAAGGTTGCGTAAAGCATCTTCCCCAACGTTTGGAATATCACGCGTAATTTCTTCTGGTCCAAGCTTTGTATCACGAGCTTCTGATTCATATTCTTCAATATGAATAGAAGTGTAGACGTCATCTTTTACAAGGCGCTCACTCATAATGATCGCATCCTCATAGTTGTAACCGTCCCAAGTCATGAAGCCGACCATGACGTTACGTCCTAGAGCCAATTCACCTTTTTCCATAGAAGGACCGTCTGCAAGGATTTCTCCTTTGACGACTTCATCTCCAACACTTACAATTGGGCGCTGGTTGTAGCAAGTCCCTTGGTTAGAGCGGACAAATTTCAGCAAGCTGTATTTGTCTAGGTTTCCTTTGACTTGTTGTCCGTCAACGTCTTCATAACGGCGAACCCAAATATTCTTCGCTTCAACACGTTCTACAACACCTGGGTAACGACAGATCACAGCAGCACCAGAGTCTTTACCTGATACATACTCCATACCTGTACCAACAATCGGTGATTCCGGCTGCATCAAAGGCACAGCCTGACGTTGCATGTTCGCTCCCATTAGAGCACGGTTAGAGTCATCGTTTTCTAAGAATGGGATACATGCTGTCGCTGCAGAAACAACCTGCTTCGGCGAAACGTCCATGTAGTCAACGCGGTTTCGAGGAACAACGGTGTTTTCCCCTCTGAAACGAGCGATAATGTTATCATCGATAAACGAACCATCATCAGCTAGCTGAGCGTTCGCTTGTGCTACAACGTAGTTATCCTCTTCATCAGCGGTTAAGTAATCGATTCTCGGCGTCACTTTACCTGTTTCAGGATCAACCCGACGGTAAGGTGTTTCGATAAATCCGAAGCGGTTCACTTTCGCAAATGAAGATAGAGAGTTGATCAAACCAATGTTTGGACCCTCTGGTGTTTCAATCGGACACATACGACCATAGTGAGAATAGTGAACGTCACGAACTTCCATTCCTGCACGCTCACGTGTCAAACCACCCGGTCCAAGCGCTGATAGACGACGTTTGTGTGTCAATTCAGCAAGCGGGTTTGTTTGATCCATGAACTGAGAAAGCTGAGAGCTACCAAAGAACTCTTTGATAGAAGCGATCACAGGACGGATGTTGATCAGCTGCTGAGGTGTGATCGTGTTCGTGTCTTGAATCGACATTCTTTCACGAACAACACGCTCCATTCTACTTAAACCAATACGGAATTGGTTTTGCAGAAGTTCACCTACAGAACGCAGACGACGGTTACCAAGGTGATCGATATCATCTGTGTCACCTACTCCATGAAGCAGGTTAAAGAAGTAACTGATTGAAGCAATGATGTCAGAAGGCGTGATGTTCTTCACAGCTTCCTCTACATATGCATTACCAATCACGTTGATCACTTGCTCGCCTTCTTGATCAGTTGGTGCATAAATCTTGATAGATTGAAGTTCTACTTCATCCTCTACTACGCCACCATTTGGATAAAGCTTTCTAAATCCGATGCCGTTTTCTAAGTATGGAAGAACTTTATCAAGCACTCTTCTATCTAAAATTTGACCTTTTTCTGCTAGGATTTCACCTGTTTCAGGATCAACTAGCGTTTCAGCCAATTTTTGATTGAATAGTCTATTTTTAATATGAAGCTTCTTATTAATCTTGTAGCGTCCAACATTTGCTAAGTCATATCTCTTCGGATCAAAGAAGCGAGAGTCTAGCAAGCTTTTCGCATTTTCAACAGTTGGCGGCTCTCCGGGACGAAGACGCTCGTAGATTTCGAGAAGTGCTTTATCGGCATTCTCTGTATTGTCCTTTTCCAACGTGTTGCGTAAGTATTCATTCTCGCCAATGAGGTCAAGAATCTCTTGATCAGAGCTGAAGCCGAGAGCACGCAAAAGAACCGTAACCGGCAACTTACGTGTGCGATCGATGCGTACATAGACTACATCCTTCGCATCAGTTTCGTATTCTAACCATGCGCCACGGTTTGGAATGACAGTCGCAGTAAAACCTTTTTTACCGTTTTTGTCTACTTTACCACTGAAATATACACTTGGAGAACGTACTAACTGAGAAACGATTACACGTTCCGCACCATTAATGATAAAAGTACCTGTGTCTGTCATGATTGGGAAATCACCCATAAACACATCTTGGTCTTTTACTTCTCCAGTTTCTTTGTTAATTAAACGAACTTTTACTCTTAGTGGAGCAGAGTAAGTTACATCACGTTCTTTTGATTCTGCTACAGGATACTTAGGATCCCCTAGGCTGTAATCAATGAATTCAAGAGAAAGGTTACCAGTAAAATCCTCAATTGGGGATATATCTTGAAACATCTCTCTAAGACCCTCATCAAGAAACCACTGATAAGAAGAGGTTTGAATTTCAATGAGATTTGGTAATTCTAACACTTCGCTTATGCGTGCGTAGCTTCTG
This sequence comes from Bacillus sp. JUb11, assembly GCF_024807925.1. Lineage (NCBI taxonomy): Bacteria > Bacillati > Bacillota > Bacilli > Caryophanales > Bacillaceae > Bacillus > Bacillus sp. JUb11. Next base: position 27,094 of record NZ_JANUEZ010000014.1, read on the forward strand.
CGCTGGCGGTGTCGTCCATACTGAACTAGTTGACCTGTCAACTGATTCACCCCTCAAATCATGCGTATTATATGTGTAAAAAGTATTTCTGTCTTTCAAATGTCAGTAAAGAAATACTTTTACAAGACAAAAGAAAAAAGGGTTTCTAAAATAAGAAAACCACATCCAAAAACAAATACCGATTTTATTAGTTTTCCCAAGTATGCATAATTTATACAAAATAGTTGTTTTTTAAGCCTATCAAGCAAAATATACACATTGGCATTTTATAATGTTAACACAGCTAGGAAACTGCGTCAAACTTTTTTAGCTTTGATAATATAGTAGCCCTTTTTTTTCATAACGACCGTCACTTCTCCAAAAAGTTGCTCTAATTTCTCAATCGCAGATGGCCCACCTTGTTTTTTCTGAATAACCACCCACAACTCACCTTCCGGCAATAAATGATCAGCACTTTTTTCAAAGATCGCATGTACTACTTTCTTCCCTGCCCGTATTGGGGGATTGGTCAGTATAGAGGCAAAAGCAGCTGATGAATGAACATTCGAGAACAAATCACTTTGATAGATGCGGACATTATCAATGCGATTATGCTTAGCGTTTTCCTTTGAAAGTTCGACTGCTCTTTCGTTCACATCAATCATATGAATGGTGCGGCCTGTCATTTCGTTTGCTAACGATAAGCCGATCGGTCCATAACCGCAACCGACATCTAAGACGTCGCCATCCAAGTCAGGTTCTTCAAAAGCTTCAATTAAAAGCCTCGAACCATAGTCGACTTCTTTCTTAGAAAACACTCCACTGTCACTTGTAAAAGTAAAGCTACGGTTTCTCAAGGTGAAGTCCCATGTCTGTTTATTGCTTTTCACTGATGGCTTTTCCGTATAATAGTGGTCACTCATGGTGAATGGACCTCCTCTGGATTCAATCGTTTCAGGAGATAAGAAAAGAAAAAGCCCGCCAGTAAAAGCGAGCTTTCCCAAAAGATTAGGCGAAGATTACTTAACTTCTACAGAAGCGCCAACTTCTTCAAGCTTAGCTTTAAGTTCTTCAGCTTCTTCTTTAGCAATACCTTCTTTAAGTGGTTTTGGAGTGTTGTCAACAAGTTCTTTAGCTTCTTTCAAGCCAAGACCAGTGATTTCACGAACCACTTTGATAACTTTGATTTTTTGGTCTCCAGCACCAGCAAGTACTAGATCAAAATCAGTTTTTTCTTCAGCAGCAGCACCGCCACCAGCAGCTACAGCTACAGGAGCAGCAGCAGTTACGCCAAATTCTTCTTCGATTGCTTTTACTAAGTCGTTTAACTCAAGTACAGTTGCTTCTTTAACTGAAGCAATGATTTCTTCGATATTTAAAGCCATTTGTAATTCCTCCATTTTAAGTTTTTTACGTCAAGTACGCATTAAGCGCCTTGTTCTTCTTTTTGATCTGCAACTGCTTTAGTAGCAAGAGCAAGGTTACGAACTGGAGCTTGAAGAACGCTAAGCAACATAGAAAGTAAGCCTTCGCGAGACGGAAGTTCCGCAAGAGCCTTCACTTCTTCTACAGTCGCTACGTTTCCTTCGATAACACCAGCTTTGATTTCTAAAGCTTCGTGGCTTTTCGCAAATTCGTTGATGATTTTCGCAGGTGCGATAACATCTTCGTTACTGAATGCGATAGCGTTTGGACCTGTTAAGAAATCGTTTAAACCCGTTAGTTCAACTTGTTCAACTGCACGGCGAGTCAAAGTATTTTTGTAAACTTTGAATTCTACGCCAGCATCACGAAGCTGTTTACGAAGTTCAGTCACTTCAGAAACTGAAAGACCGCGGTAATCTACGATTACAGTAGACATACTGTCTTTAAATTTAGAAGTAATTTCATCAACGACAACTTTTTTAGTATCGATTGCATTGCTCATGGTTACACCTCCTGTACAATTCTTTGTGTAACACTTATACCGATCAGGCCATCACGTTCCTAACGAACGGTTCTCCATATAAAAAGCCTCCATTAAGACATGGAGGCTGTATATACAAGCATACGTTAACGTAAGACTGTGACATATACACCTCGGCGGGTTAATTAAGCCATAAGGCCCCTGCTGTCTACGGTATAAATGATTATTCTATTTTACAACATTTTGATATTATCAAAACGGTTGTGACAAGTCAAGAATTATTTTGCAGAGAAAGAAGATGGGTCCACTTTCACGCCAGGGCCCATAGTAGATGTAACAGAAACGTTTTTCACGTATACACCTTTAGCCGCTGCAGGTTTTGCTTTAAGGATTGTGTCATAGATTGTTGCAAAGTTCTCAACAAGCTTTTCGTCCTCGAAAGAAACCTTTCCGATTGGCGCGTGGATGTTACCAGCTTTATCAACGCGGTATTCTACTTTACCAGCTTTGATTTCATTGATTGCTTTTTCTACTTCGAAAGTTACAGTTCCTGTTTTAGGGTTTGGCATAAGACCTTTTGGTCCAAGTACACGACCGATCTTACCAACTTCACCCATCATGTCAGGTGTCGCAACGATTACATCGAATTCGAACCAGCCTTGTTGGATTTTAGTGATGTAATCAGAATCTCCAACGTAGTCTGCTCCAGCAGCTTCTGCTTCTTTTGCTTTTTCGCCTTTAGCGAACACAAGAACGCGTTGAGTTTTACCAGTTCCATTAGGAAGTACAACTGCACCGCGGATTTGTTGATCGTTTTTACGAGGGTCTACGCCCAAACGAAAAGCAACTTCTACAGTCGCATCAAATTTCGCTGTATTTGCTTTTTTTGTAAGAGAAACAGCTTCAGCAACATCATACGCTTTTGTACGATCGATCAGCTTAGCAGCTTCTACATACTTTTTACCTTTTTTAGCCATTATAAAAATCCTCCTTATGTGGTTTTAGCGGAATAACCTCCCACGAATAAGGGTTGCGAACTTGTCAAAACCAAACTCGCAACCCAACAAGACAAAAAATTAATCTTCGATGACAATACCCATACTGCGTGCAGTACCTTCAACCATGCGCATAGCTGATTCAACGCTAGCAGCGTTTAAGTCAGGCATTTTTGTTTCCGCGATTTCGCGTACTTTATCACGCTTAACAGTTGCCACTTTATTACGGTTAGGTTCACCAGAACCAGACTCAATACCAGCTGCTTTTTTAAGTAATACTGCAGCAGGTGGAGTTTTAGTAATAAATGTAAATGAACGGTCTTCAAAAACCGAAATTTCAACAGGAATGATAAGACCAGCTTGGTCAGCTGTACGAGCGTTAAACTCCTTACAGAATCCCATGATATTAACACCGGCTTGACCTAGTGCAGGTCCAACTGGTGGAGCTGGGTTAGCTTTTCCAGCAGGAATTTGCAATTTAACAACTTTTACTACTTTTTTAGCCACGAGACACACCTCCTTAAAGTCCGTGATGTGGTAATAGGGGAATCCCCCTCCCACTCAACAACTTCATTCTTTATATGAATGACGAAATAACTAGCTAGCGATCTTGAGCGAACTCAAGACGTACCTTTGCTATATTACCACTTCTATACACTCATTTCAAGCTCTTTTAAATTACAATTTATCGATCTGTGTGAACTCAAGTTCCACAGGAGTTTCTCTACCAAACATATTAACGAATACTTTGACTTTGCTTTTATCATAATCAATCTCTTCGATAGAGCCTGTGAAGTTAGCAAATGGTCCATCGATGACCTTGACTGTTTCTTTTAGTTCAAAGTCGATTTCTGTCTTGCGCTCTTCAAGTCCCATTCTCTTCAGAATGGTTTCCGCTTCGCCAGGTAATAACGCTGTCGGCTTAGAGCCTGATCCAGCTGATCCAACGAATCCTGTCACACCTGGTGTATTACGAACGACATACCAAGAATCGTCAGTCATGACGATTTCTACTAGCACATATCCAGGGAATACTTTCTTTTTCACTACTTTTTTCTTACCGTTTTTAATGTCCGTTTCTTCTTCTTCTGGTACAACAACGCGGAAAATTTTATCCTGCATGCCCATTGATTCAACACGCTTTTCCAAGTTCGCTTTCACTTTGTTCTCATAGCCAGAGTACGTATGCACAACATACCAATTCTTTTCCATTTTCGTTCAGGACTATTTAGTCCTTCCCTCCCCACATTTCGTAATGTCTATTTGACGAATCTCGAGTACCGGTAAATATTTTCAAGCAATTGAAAAAACCCGTAAAACGGGTTTTTTGGCAAGTCATATTATGATCTATTATAGCACGTTCAGCAGACCATTATTCAAGTATTAATGAATTAATTCGATTAATTGTGAGATTCCTATATCAAGAAAAGAGAAAAAGATGGCAAAAAATACGACTGTTAAAATAACAGTGATCGTGTAGCGGACCATTTCGTTTTTCTTTGGCCAGCTGACCTTTTTCATTTCTTTCCCGACACTTTTTAAGAAACTGATAATACGCATGTAAAAGACCTCCACAGATTAAAGAACGCAAATCCTACTTCGTTTCTAAATGTGTTTTATGTGAATTACAAGTCTTGCAATATTTCTTAACTTCTAATCTTTCAGCTGCTGAAGCAACACTTTTCATTGTCGTATAATTGCGGCTTCCGCAGTCTTTACAGGCTAGAGTAATCTTTTTCCTCATATTTACACCTATTTTCTCGACATCATTTCCTTAGTACCTTATCACAGTGTCGAAAAAGCTGTCAATATAGGTTTGATTAGAGACTGATCTCGCGCAGCTCTAAATATTTCTCTAATTTTCTCTTTACTCTTTGGAGTGCGTTATCAATTGATTTCACATGACGGTTTAAATCTTCAGAAATCTCCTGATAGGACCTGCCATCAAGATAAAGCACAAGTACCTTTCTTTCCAGCTCGCTTAGTAATTCACCCATTTTCATTTCAATATCATCAAATTCTTCTTTGCTAATGATTAAATCTTCTGGGTTAAGCGCTTTAGCACCGGAAATGACGTCCAATAATGTTCTGTCCGATTCTTCATCGTATATCGGCTTGTCTAATGATACATAGGAATTTAACGGGATATGTTTTTGGCGAGTAGCTGTTTTAATTGCGGTGATAATTTGGCGGGTAATACATAATTCTGCAAAAGCCTTAAATGAAGTAAGCTTGTCCTCTCTGAAATCGCGGATAGACTTATAAAGTCCGATCATCCCCTCTTGGACAATGTCCTCTCGATCCGCTCCAATCAAGAAATAAGATCTTGCTTTCGCACGTACAAAATTGCGGTATTTCGTTATTAAATAATCTAGCGCATCACTATCTCCGACATGAACCCTTTCAATGACTTGTTCATCTTCCAACTGGCAAAATTGCTCTCTGATGGACTTACCCTTGCTGTTGTTTAGATTCACTTCGATCCCCCCGACCGCACCTAGATAGAAATATTATACAATAATGGTTGAAATATCGTCAAGCTATTCCAAGTTTCCCCGCCGCCATTTTTCAAACGTTTTCAATACATCTTCTGACAATTCAATTTTAGATGCTGGTTTATCAGAAGTAATCTTTTTGACACGTGTTTCAATCTTTCGTTCAATCACTTCTATCTCTCTTAAGAGCTCTCGTGCTGACTTACGAAGTGCACCCTGTCCAAAAATCGCCCATTGTTCTGTATAATCAGAGGTCGCCACATGAATTTGCGTCCGAATGTTATTCAAGTCTTGTGCCAGTTTTTCAATCCGCTCATCAGCCGTTTCATTTTCTCTTGTAAAGATGACCTCTACTCGGTGGTTTGTCCGCTTCTTTTCGATTCCTTTGACCATATGGGCATCGAATACGACAATGACTCGATACCCTGTATATGCTTGATATTCTGCTAAATGTTGAATCAGCACGTCTCTGGCTTCTTCAAAGCTGTTTTCTTTTAAGTGCTGCAAACGAGGCCATGCACCTATCATGTTGTATCCATCGACTAAGAGGATGTCCATCTCTATTCTCCTAACGGATAACGTTTTCGATACACTTCATACATCAATAGACTAGCGGCAACTGATGCATTTAATGAAGTGACCTTCCCGGCCATTGGCAATTTAATCAAGAAATCACATTTTTCCTTAATCAATCGGCCAATTCCTTTTCCTTCACTGCCAATGACAAGAGCGAGAGGCATCGTGCCATCAAATTGTCTGTAGTCCTGCTTCGCAGATGCATCTGTTCCTGCGACCCAGATTCCTCTTTCTTTCATTTCATCAAGAGCTCTGGAAAGATTGGTTACTTTTGCGACCGGGATATGTTCAATGGCTCCAGTAGATGCTTTCGCAACAGTTGTCGTCAAGCCTACCGCTCGTCGTTTTGGAATGACGATTCCATGTGCACCAACAGCATCGGCCGTACGCATGATCGACCCTAAATTGTGCGGATCTTCAATTTCATCTAAGATGATGAAAAATGGTTGTTCATTCCGCTTTTCAGCAATTTGATACAGATCGTCCAATTCTGCATATTCATATGCTGCTACTTGTGCAACGATTCCCTGGTGCTGACCTGTTACCATCTGATCAAGCTTTTTCCTCGGAACATACTGAATGGTGATATTTTGCTTTTTCGCGAGTTCAATGACCTGCTGGGCTTGTCCTTTTACAGTGTTTTCTGCCATCCAGAGCTTGTATAACTCCCGATCTGACTTCAGTGTTTCAATCACTGCATTTTTCCCAATCACATAATCATGTTGCTGACTCATTTGTCTTCCTCCCTGACGTTCCGATTTCAATCGCCTGACTAATCAACTCTTCTAAGCGTTCGTCCTGCTTCTCAATAAATAAATAACCCATGAGCGCTTCAAACGCTGTACTATAACGATACGTTTGAACGTCTGTGTTTTTAGGCACTGTGCCTGATTTTGCATTTCTTCCTCTTTTCAGCACCGCTTCTTCCGCTTCTGTGAAAAAGCCCTTCTGCTGAAGCTCAAATAAAATAGCGGCCTGAGATTTAGCTGAAACGATCTTACTTGCACGTTTATGAAGCTCATTTGGTTTGGTCGCCCCCGTTTGGAGGAGGTGATGCCTCACGTATACTTCAAAAATGGCATCACCCATATAAGCAAGCGCAAGTCCGTTCAACTGTTTTCCGTCTTTCAGCTTTTCAAAATTCAACATGACCTATTCTCCTCTTTTCCAGCGCGTACCTTGAGGAGTGTCCTCCAATACAATATTCATGCTCTTTAACTGGTCACGAATTTGATCAGACAATGCGAAGTCACGATTCCTTCTAGCTTCATTCCGCTTCTCAATTAATGCTTCTACCTCTTCGTCAAGCGTGTGCTTTTCTTCTAGTGAGAAGCCGAGGACGGATGTGATTTCTTGGAACAAGCCAATAAATGCCTTGATCACTTCCTCGGAAGTATGATCATTTTCCATATAGTAATTCGCTTGTTTCGCTAGTTCAAATAAAACAGAGATGGCATTTGCCGTATTGAAGTCATCATTCATTTCAGAAATAAATGTCGCACGCTGCTCTTCAATCTTTGTCAACCATTCAGTGTTATCTTCTGTGATATTCGTGCTGCTTTCAAGGCGATGATGTAAATTAGCATACGACGTTTTGAGTCGGTTAAACGCACTCTTTGTACTCTCTAGTAAGTCCATTGAGTAGTTAATTGGATGACGGTAGTGAACCGACAACATAAAGAATCGAAGTACGTCAGGATCTTGTTCTTTCACAATGTCATGCACGAGCACAAAGTTGCCTAGTGATTTTGACATTTTTTCATTCTCAATATTAATATATCCGTTATGCATCCAATACTTTGCAAAAGGTTTGCCTGTCAAAGCCTCAGATTGAGCGATCTCATTCTCGTGATGAGGGAACGTTAAATCCTGTCCGCCAGCATGAATGTCAATCGTATCGCCTAAATACTTTTTGACCATCGCAGAGCACTCGATGTGCCAGCCTGGGCGTCCTTCGCCCCACGGGCTATCCCATGAGATTTCTTGGTCCTTTGCAGCCTTCCATAAAGCAAAGTCCAGCGCATCTCGTTTCTTCTCACCTACACGAATACGGGCACCTGTCTTTAATTCATCAATCGATTGGTGAGACAGTTTTCCGTAGCCTTCAAATGAGCGTGTGCTGTAATACACGTCACCATCTGCTTCATAGGCGTAGCCTTTTTCAATCAATGTGGCGATAAACGCAATGATATCATCCATATTTTCTGTCACTCGCGGGTGAAGGTCTGCTTTTTTGCAGCCTAATGCACTGACGTCCTCAAAGTATGCTTGGATAAATCGATCAGCAATCGTTGGGACATCCTCGCCTAATTCATTTGCTGCTTTGATGAGTTTATCATCCACATCAGTAAAGTTGGATACGAAATTCACATCATAGCCGCTATATTCTAAATACTTACGTACCGTGTCATATACAATGGCCGGTCTTGCATTCCCGATATGAATGTAGTTATACACGGTTGGTCCGCATACATACATTTTGACCTTTCCTGGTTCAAGTGGGACAAACTCTTCCTTCTTACGTGTCAATGTATTATAAATATTGATTGTCATGATTGTTCTTCCTTTCTGCTCAATGAAGCCAGCTCACGTTTTAGCTTTTCCATTTCTCGCTCCAATTCTTTGAAACGATCAGAAACTGGATCTGGCAAATCTTGATGATTGAGATCACGATTGATTTTCTTTCCATTTTGAACGACCACTCGCCCAGGTATACCTACAACAGTGGAATGGTCTGGTACGTCTTTTAACACAACAGACCCCGCACCAATCTTGGACCCTTTTCCTACGGTAATGGAACCGAGCACCTTAGCACCAGTCGCAATCAGGGCATCGTCCAAAATAGTTGGATGCCGCTTTCCCTTTTCTTTCCCTGTTCCCCCTAATGTCACGCCTTGGAAAACAGTGACGTTATCGCCAATTTCACATGTTTCCCCAATCACGACGCCCATGCCGTGATCAATAAAGAACCGCCGGCCGATGGTTGCTGCTGGGTGAATCTCAACCCCTGTGAAAAACCGGCTGACCTGAGAAATGATCCGCGCAAGAAAATACAGCTTACGCTTGTAAAATGCATGCGCAACACGATGAGCCCAAATCGCATGAAGCCCTGAATAGGTTAGCACTACTTCAAGATAGCTTCTAGCAGCAGGATCTTGATCAAACACAGTATCAATATCTTCTTTCAGCATTTTGAAAAACACATGCTCCCCCCGTTCTTCCCCATCAATCTCTCTTAGGACTTACTCTCTTTTTTGGACAAATAAAAAACGCCTCTGCCATATGACAGAGACGTTTTGAAAACGCGGTTCCACTCTGTTTAGAAAGCCCTCATTTCGCAGCCTTCTCAACTTCATCCCATAACGGAGGGTACCGCCCTTGCATACTAACATACGTGTTCCTCAAGGGTCTTGAGGGTGCATTTCCAACGTCTGCCCATAAGTCTCTTTCAGCCGGTGAAGACTCTTTCTGTGATGGACGATAACATTGTACTTCTCCCTCGCAACGATTTTCCTTATATTTGTTTAATGCGGTTTAATACCGTCTCTTTACCTAGTAGTTCAATACTTTGCGGAAGCTCTGGGCCATGCGTTTGTCCAGTGACAGCCACACGAATTGGCATGAATAGTTTCTTACCTTTATGCCCTGTTTCTTTTTGTACCGCTTTAATGGCAGCTTTGATTTCATCAGGTGTGAAAGACTCAAGACGTTCAAGCTGACCTGCAAACGAAGCCATCACTTCTGGTACTTGCTCTTCTGCAAGAACTTCCTTTGCCTCTTGATTATACTCAATTTGTTCCTTAAAGAACAACTCTGTTAACTCAACAATTTCTGCTCCGTAGCTCAATTGCTCGTGGTATAGAGAAATGAGTTTGCGCACCCACGTGTTTTCTTCTTCTGTCAGCTGCTCACTTACCTTGCCTGCCTTTTGAAGATGTGGAAGTGTAAGTGCCACAACTTGATCAAGATCAAGTGCTTTCACGTATTGGTTATTCACCCATTTTAGTTTATGCATATCAAATAGAGCTGGTGACTTAGAAAGTCGATTGACATCGAAAATATCGATGAACTGCTCTTTTGTAAATAGTTCCTCTTCACCAACTGGAGACCATCCAAGCAGTGCAATGAAGTTAAACAAAGCTTCTGGTAAATAGCCCAAGTTCTTATACTGTTCGATGAACTGGATAATTGATTCATCACGCTTGCTTAATTTCTTGCGGTTCTCGTTTACAATCAGCGTCATATGTCCGAACAGCGGAACATCCCAGCCAAATGCATTGAAGACCATAATTTGTTTAGGTGTATTCGAGATGTGATCCTCACCACGAAGAATGTGAGTCATTTTCATCAAATGATCATCCACCGCTACAGCGAAGTTATACGTTGGCGTACCATCTTTCTTCACAATAACAAAGTCACCGATGCCGTCTGTTTCAAATGAAATCTCGCCTTTGACCATATCGTCAAATTTGATGATTTCTCCTTTAGGCACTCGGAAGCGGATGCTTGGCTCTCTTCCTTCAGCAATCAGCTTGTCCTCTTCTTCTTTTGATAAATGACTGCATTTACCAGAATATCGAGGCATTTCACTGCGGGCAATTTGTGCTTCACGCTCTTCTTCTAGTTCTTCAGCCGTACAATAGCACTTATACGCCAAGTCTTTCGCTAGCAGCTCGTCATAATATTTTTTGTAAATATCATTACGCTCTGATTGTCTGTAAGGACCGTAGCCACCATCTTTATCAATGCTCTCGTCCCAATCAATCCCGAGCCATTGCAGGTGGCGAAGCTGGCTTTCTTCTCCGCCTTCTACATTACGCTTTTGATCCGTATCCTCGATTCGAATAATAAATTTGCCGCCTTGGCTGCGTGCGAACAAATAATTGAAAAGAGCCGTTCTAGCATTCCCAATATGTAAATGACCAGTTGGACTCGGTGCATAACGAACACGCACTTCATTTCCCATGAGTTTAACTTCCTTTCATCTGCATCATGTTGTCTGACACCAATTTTTTATAAACGTATTTTATCATCAAAACCCATTCTCATCAAAACGGATTTTACTTTTTCTGAAGAAGTACGGTTGCTTGAGAGGCAATTCCTTCGCCTCTTCCTGTAAATCCAAGTTTCTCTGTTGTTGTTGCTTTGACATTCACCTGTGTGACATCTGCCTCAAGGGCTTCTGCGATTTTCTCACACATTGGCTGAATGTATGGTGCCATCTTTGGTTTTTGCGCCATGATCGTGCAATCGATATTCACCAGTGTATAGCCTTTTTCTTTTACAAGTGCCCACACGTGTTGAAGTAATTTAAAAGAGTCTGCATCTTTAAACTCTGGATCCGTGTCTGGGAAATGTCTGCCGATATCTCCTTCTGCAATCGCACCTAGGCAGGCATCCGCCACAGTATGAAGCAGTACATCCGCATCTGAATGCCCAAGTAGACCCTTTTCATAAGGGATCGTCACACCGCCAATAATAAGAGGTCTTCCCTCTGTTAATTGATGCACATCAAAACCTTGTCCTATTCTAAACATGTTCTAGTACCCTCTTTCCGCATCCATAATTGCCTTGGCAACCAATAAATCATCCGGTGTTGTCAGTTTAATATTGGTATAGTCTCCTTGAACAATATACACACTCTCACCGTGTAATTGTTCCACAAGACTGGCGTCATCTGTTCCAAGAAAGCCTGTCCGCTCCGCATGTTCATGCGCTTCTTTTAAAATAGAATGACGAAAAGCTTGTGGGGTCTGGACTGCCCACAAGCTCTGACGTTCAATGGTTTGTTCCACTTTGCCTTCTTGAACGCGTTTGATTGTGTCTTTCACTGGTACCGCTACGACTGCGGAGCCTTTTTCAATCGCTGCTTTAACGAGCAAGTCAATCTGTGTATGCTTAATAAAAGGCCTTGCGCCATCATGAACAAGCACGATGTCCGCATCTTGCACAGCCTTCAATCCTTCGTATACACTTTGCTGCCGTTCTTCACCGCCAGTGACAAGTGAAACAGGCGTTTGAAAAGCGTGTACCTTCAGTAGCCTTTCAAAGTCACGACGCTCTTCTTCATTGATCGCTAAGATCATGCGTCTGCATTGTGAATGAGCGTCAAACACCTTCAGTGTGTGGATGATGACCGGCATTCTTTTCAATTCAATAAAAAGTTTATTGCGGCCGGCCTTCATTCGCTTCCCCTGCCCCGCAGCCGGAATAACTACTTCATAATACATGTTCGTTCTCCCTTTAGAGCGCCTTCTCCAGAAGTTTTGGCTTCGCAAAAATCATTCTTCCAGCAGCAGTTTGCAGCACACTCGTGACGAGCACATCAATGTCTTTTCCAATATAATTGCGTCCTTCTTCGACCACAATCATCGTACCGTCATCTAAGTAAGCAACACCTTGGTTATGCTCTTTCCCATCTTTAATGACCTGTACCTTCATTTCTTCCCCAGGCAGCACAACCGGTTTGACTGCATTGGCTAGATCATTGATGTTTAACACTGCTACTTTTTGAAGTTCGCATACTTTATTTAAATTAAAATCATTTGTCACAACAACACCTGAAGTTAACTTAGCGAGTTTCACAAGCTTGCTGTCAACCTCTTGAATATCTTCAAAGTCACCTTCGTAAATTTCAACTTTAATATCCAGTTCTTTTTGGATACGATTTAAAATATCAAGACCTCTTCGGCCTCTATTTCTCTTTAATACATCAGAAGAGTCTGCAATATGCTGTAATTCCTCGAGTACAAATTGAGGAATGACCATCACACCTTCTAGGAATCCAGTTTGACAAATATCTGCGATTCTTCCATCAATGATAACACTTGTGTCTAAAATTTTCAGCTTTTTATCTTCTATTTCAGGTTCATCATCAGCTGCTCCTTTTTTCTTTGTGACCTTTGCAGATCGGGAGAACAGCCCCATCATTTCATCCTTCTTCTTAAACCCTACCTGAAATCCAAGGTATCCTAAAAAGAAAGCCAGGAAAATCGGAATAATGGTACCAAAAATATGATATGGGATATTGTTTAGCGGGATCACGTTTACAATAAGATATGCTAGAATAAGTCCAAATACTAAACCGAAACTTCCAGATATAAGATCAGGAAGAGGCGCCTTCAATAGAGAATCCTCGATCCATTTCACCCAATTAACCACATAGCCTGTGCACCATTTACCAATGATAAAGAACACAGCGGCTCCTATTAGTGCTGAAGAGTAAGCATTTGTTATGAAAGGTATGTCCTTCAAATTTAACAGCAGAAATAACTCTGGAATGATAAAAATCCCTACAACTGCACCGAAAATGATAAAAAACGCCTGAACGATTCTTTTTAACATACCTTCACCTCCTTTATTTTTCATCTGTCAATCCACCTTCATCTGACATTGATATATGCTTAAGTTTCCTATCATCATGAACAGAAAACAAAACCATCATTAATATACCCATATTCATCCATTTTTAACCGTATTTAAGAAAAATTTCTCTTTTTATAGCTGACGGTCGATATAATGTTTTTCTTGCAGTCTTTTTAATCCTTTTTTTATCTTTTTCGCTCTTACTTCTCCAATTCCTTCTACTTCATCCAAATCTTGTACATCTGCTTCCATAATTCGATCTAGCACACCAAATGCTTCGACCACGTTTTCAACGATTGGCATAGGCAGTCTAGGGATTTTATGAAGTAATCTGTATCCTCTAGTGTACACATATTCGTCAATATTTGTAGATGCTGGATAGCCGAGTAACTTGTACAAAATGGAATCATCTAAAAGTTCAAAGCTCGACATATCTTGGAGCTGTTTCAGCAGCACATATGGATCTTTGATCTTTTCTTTCACGTAATCTTTAATAAATAACGCCGCTTCCTGCTCCATATCTGTAATCAGCTCATTGACTTGCAGACGGATCAAGTGTCCTTCTGTCCCAAGCTCTTTGATATACATATTGATTTCATTTTTGATTCTAAGTACCATTTCATAACGATGTAGCACGGATAATACATCACCAAAGGTCACAAGCTCTTCAAATTCTAAGGCGCTTAACGCAGAAATGGCGTGATCTAAAATGGTTTTATATTTCTCAAGTGTTTGTATCGCTTGGTTGGCCTTCGTCAAAATAAAACCAATATCTTTCAACGTATATCGTCGATTCCCTTGGTATAAGGTAATGACGTTCCGACGTTCAGAAATGGCAATGATTAAGCAACCTGTCTGCTTTGCTACACGTTCAGCCGTTCGGTGTCTCATGCCTGTTTCTGATGAATGAATGGTTGCATCCGGCATGAGCTGTGTATTCGCATACAAGATTTTTTGACCAGAGTCACTTAAAATAATCGCCCCATCCATTTTCGCCAATTCATATAAATGTGCTGGGGAGAAAGCAGAATTAATATGAAATCCTCCATCTACCACACTTTTCACTTTATCGTTATAACCAACAACAATGAGCCCTCCAGTATTGGCTCTTAGGACGTTTTCAATCCCTGCCCGCAGGGGTGTCCCCGGTGCCACAAACTGGACAATATCTAAGAGATCGACTTCTCTCGCTCCTTTTTTCTCTTTTTCCATTTCTATGATCCCCCTAGTGAAATACGAAGTGCCTCTGCTACATTTTCTACACCGACTAACTCAATCCCTCTCGGTTTTTTCCATCCATCTATATTCGCCTGAGGAATAAACATTCGCTTAAATCCTAGTTTAGCAGCTTCCTGCACACGCTGTTCAATTCTTGATACTCTTCTGACTTCTCCCGTCAGACCCACTTCTCCTATAAAGCAATCTGCTTGATGCGGCGCTGCATCTTTAAAGCTTGATGCAATACTGACGGCAATAGCCAAGTCAATCGCTGGTTCATCAAGTTTCACACCACCTGCGACCTTTAAGTAGGCATCTTGGTTTTGCAGTAGCAGCCCTACCCGTTTTTCTAAAACGGCCATAAGCAATGACACTCGGTTATGATCAAGGCCAGTAGCCATTCTCCGTGGATTCCCAAAGCTCGTCGGTGAAATAAGTGCTTGTATCTCCACTAGAACAGGTCTTGTTCCTTCCATTGAGGCAACAACACACGATCCAGATACACCTGCTGACCGCTCTTCTAAGAAGATTTCTGATGGGTTTAATACCTCTGTGAGCCCTTCCTCTCTCATTTCAAAAATTCCTAATTCATTCGTTGAACCAAAACGGTTTTTCACTGCCCTTAAAATACGAAACGTATGATGACGCTCCCCTTCAAAATAAAGAACTGTATCTACCATATGCTCTAAAAGGCGCGGCCCAGCAATCGAGCCCTCCTTCGTCACGTGACCAACGATAAAAATAGGAATACCATTCGTCTTGGCAATTTTCATCAGCTGGGCAGTGCATTCCCTCACCTGAGAAACAGATCCAGGAGCTGACGTGATATCGCTTTGATAAACGGTTTGAATTGAATCGACCACAACAAAAGCGGGTTTCATCTCTTGTATAGCAGACGTTATATACTCCATATCGGTTTCAGCCAAAACATGTAAAGAGGCACTTTCAATACCGAGACGGTCCGCCCTAAGCTTCGTTTGTTTGATTGATTCCTCACCAGATATGTACAACACATTCTGATTTTGATCTGATAGCTGTGCTGAAACTTGTAATAATAGTGTGGACTTCCCAATCCCAGGATCACCGCCAATAAGAACGAGTGAACCTTTGACAATTCCACTTCCTAATACTCGGTTAAATTCTTCTAAATTCGTTTTAATTCGGGGTTCTTCGGATGTTTCAATTGCAGATATAGGTGAAGGTTTTTGAATGGTTTGAACAGAATGATTAAACGCACTTCGACGATTTGCCGGCTCTTTACGAACGACCTCTTCTGTCATACTGTTCCAAGTGCCGCAGCCGGGACATTTCCCCATCCATTTGGCTGACTCATAACCGCACGATTGGCATATAAATTTTGATTTTGACTTAGCCATAGATTGAAGAATACAACTCCTTATACTGGTCAGAAAATAAGTAAAGGGAGGCATCCAACTTACTGGTATGCCTCACACTTTTTTCTTACTATATTAGTTCGTAGCAGCCGTTGCTTTTACGACAATTTCTCCATCTTCTACATCTAATACGATATGTTGGCCCTTTTCAATATTGCCTTTCAGCAATTCCTCAGAAAGTCGATCCTCGACGTGCTTTTGAATCGCTCTTCTTAACGGACGAGCACCATACTCAAGATCTACGCCTTCGTCGGCAATCTTGGCTTTTGCTGCTTCCGTCAATTCAATTGAAAGGTCCTGCTCTTTTAGTCGTTTTGTCAATTGATCAGACATGAGAGACACAATCTCTTTTAGATGTTTCTTTTCGAGTGAGTGGAAGACAATGATTTCATCAATACGGTTGATGAACTCCGGTCTAAACGCACGTTTCAGCTCACCCATAACTTTGCCTTTCATATCTTTGTAATTTTGACTTTCATCCTGCACGTTAAAGCCAACATATTTATTGCGCTTCAGCTCACTAGCTCCAACGTTTGAAGTCATAATCAAAATCGTATTTCTAAAGTCAACAGTACGACCTTTAGAATCAGTGAGACGACCATCTTCTAACACTTGAAGTAAGATGTTAAACACATCAGGGTGCGCCTTTTCAATCTCATCTAGAAGCACGACAGAATACGGCTTTCTTCTCACTTTTTCAGTCAGCTGACCGCCCTCATCATAGCCCACATAGCCTGGAGGTGATCCAACAAGTCTTGAAGTCGAGTGTTTTTCCATGTACTCAGACATATCAATACGAATCATCGCTTCTTCATCACCGAAGATAGACTCGGCGAGTGCTCTTGCAAGCTCAGTCTTACCAACACCTGTTGGCCCTAAGAAAATAAAGGAGCCAATCGGACGTTTCGGATCTTTTAGTCCAGCACGGGCACGTCTTACAGCTTTTGCAACAGCAACAACTGCTTCATCCTGTCCAATGACGCGAGAGTGGAGCAATTGTTCCATGTTTAGAAGCTTATCTGTTTCTGTTTGAGCAATTTTTGAAACAGGTACTCCCGTCCAGCTAGAAACAACCATTGCGATATCATCCACAGAAACCTCTGAATTCTCTTGTCCCTGCTTTTCTTTCCAAGATTTCTTCGTCACTTCTACCTTTTCACGCAAACGTTGCTCCGTATCACGAAGAGAAGCGGCTTTTTCAAATTCTTGACTTTGAACAGCTGCATCCTTTTCCTTGCGTACTTCATCCAGCTTTTGCTCAAGTTCCTTTAGATTAGGCGGTGTTGTGAAAGAACGTAAGCGAACTTTTGAACCCGCCTCATCAATTAAGTCGATCGCCTTATCTGGAAGGAAACGATCGGAGATATAACGATCAGAAAGCTTTACCGCCGCCTCAATGGCTTCATCTGTAATAGACACACGGTGATGTGCTTCATAACGGTCTCTAAGCCCTCTTAAAATTTGAATACTTTCATCGACAGATGGCTGGTCCACTTGAATTGGCTGGAATCGACGTTCAAGTGCAGCATCTTTTTCAATATATTTACGGTACTCATCTAACGTTGTTGCCCCGATACATTGAAGCTCACCACGTGCTAAAGATGGTTTTAGAATATTAGAGGCATCAATCGCACCCTCTGCTCCACCTGCACCAATCAGTGTATGAAGCTCATCAATGAAGAGAATGATATTTCCAGCCTGACGGATTTCGTCCATGACTTTTTTCAAACGATCCTCGAATTCACCACGATATTTCGTTCCCGCTACAACGGTTCCCATATCAAGTGTCATGACTCGTTTATCACGCAGAATTTCAGGCACTTCGTTGTGAATAATTTGCTGTGCGAGACCTTCTGCGATCGCTGTTTTACCAACACCAGGCTCTCCAATCAAGACAGGGTTATTCTTTGTTCTTCTACTTAGGACCTCTATGACACGCTGAATTTCTTTGCTGCGGCCAATCACAGGGTCCAAGCTGTCCTCTTTCGCAATAGCCGTTAAGTCTCTTGCCAAGCTATCTAAAGTTGGTGTATTGGCATTGCTATTAGATCCTGCCGCAGATGCACCCGTTTCATTGCTGCCTAGAAGCTGCAATACTTGCTGGCGTGCTTTATTTAAGCTCACTCCGAGGTTATTTAAGACACGGGCAGCTACACCCTCTCCCTCACGAATAAGACCTAAAAGAATATGTTCTGTCCCTACATAGGAATGACCAAGCTTTCTCGCTTCATCCATAGAAAGCTCCGTAACCTTCTTCGCTCTAGGTGTGTAATGAGGAATAGCTTGAGACACCTCTTGCCCTCTTCCAATCAAGCTCTCGACTTCTTTTTGGATTTTATCTGAAACAAGGCCCAGTGCTTCTAATGCTTTTGCGGCGATGCCCTCACCTTCACGTACAAGACCAAGTAAAATATGCTCTGTTCCGATGTTCTTATGGCCTAGGCGAATGGCTTCTTCTTGTGCAAGTGCTAATACCTTTTGAGCTCTTTCAGTGAATCTTCCAAACATCATATCGTTTCATCCTCCTGTCCATTCCTATGCATTTCTAAGCGCAGCCTTTCTCTGATAATTGCTGCTCGTTTTATATCTCTTTCATTTGGTTCCAAGGCTCCTCCTGAATATTGCTGAAGGAAGCCAGGCTGTGTCAAAATCATGAGTTCATTCAGTATATTACTTGAAAGTCCCTTAATGATACCTAAATCAATTCCAAGTCGCACATCTGACAAACACTTAGCCGTTTCCTTAGATTCAATCATGCGACAATTAGCCAAAATCCCCAAGGAACGGTACACTCTGTCTTCAAGTTCAATTTTAGACGTCTGATATAATGCCTTACGTGCAGATCGCTCTTGTTCAATGAGCTGCGCTGTCACACTATTCAAGTCATCTACAATATCTTCTTCTGATTGACCCAGTGTCATTTGATTTGAAATTTGAAAGATGTTTCCTATTGCTTCGCTACCCTCACCATAAATTCCTCTGACCACAAGACCTAATTGATTAATTGCAGGAATAATGCGATTCATTTGTCTTGTCAGGGCTAGTGCTGGTAAGTGCATCATGACTGAAGCCCTAATACCTGTACCTACATTGGTCGGACAGCTCGTTAAGTATCCTCGCTTTTCTGAAAACGCATAATCCACTTGCTCTTCAATCCAGTCATCTATTTGGTTAGCTGCTTTTAGTGCATTAGCCAGCTGAAATCCTGGGAACAAGCATTGAATACGAATATGGTCTTCCTCATTCAGCATGACACTGATTTCTTCATTTTCTGAAAGCAAACAGCCGCCAAATCTTGATTCTGCTAAATTGGGGCTAATCAAGTGCTTTTCAACAAGTACCCTTTTAGCCAAAGGCTGCGTGTCATTCATTCGAATCAGAACAAAGTTTCCAATGTCCTTCACTTCCTGGCTCGCAAACTTTTGCTCGAATTGCTGAAGAACAGCTTCAGCCTCCTCTTGAGAAAACTGAGTTGGGAAACGAACATGCTCTAGATTGCGTGCCAGCCGAATACGACTGCTTAGAACAATGTCACTTTCTGGTCCTTTCTGTTTCATCCATTGACTTAATGCGTCTTGAATAAAATGCTGGAGCGACATGTCGTTAATCTCCCTCCCTCTGCTGAGATTGCTCATGCTCTAATGCACGAATTTGATCTCGAACTTCCGCTGCTTTTTCAAACTCTTCCTGTTCAATCAGCTGCTTCAGTTCTTGCTGCATTAACTCAAGTTTCCGGCGAACATGCAGACTGCCGGCAATTCGTTTAGGGACTTTTCCATTATGGACTGTATTTCCACTATGGACTTTCCTTAAAACAGGATTTAAATACTGATCAAAGGTTCGATAACATTCTGCACAGCCAAAACGGCCTGTTTTCCTGAATTGCTGAAAAGTTAAGCCACACTTAGGACATTGATCCACTTCTCTTGCCTCTTGAAAAATAGATGATCCTTTATTCGCACTTGTGGTAAAGCTAGGATCAATATTCAATAATCCTGATAATAAGTTGTGAATCGAGAAACCTTGGTTTCCACTCATAGCATATGAATCACTGTTTTCTTTTGCACATTGTTCACATATATGCATTTCTTGTTTTTCTCCATTTATTACTTTCGTAAAGTGAAAAGTGGCTGGTCTCTCATTGCATTCTTGACAAATCAATCTTTTCACCCGCTTTACTTTAATTTCAAAGCATTTAACATCGCTTTCATCATCCGAGCCCGCAGTTCATCTCGTTCAGGTAAATCAATGTGTAAAACAGAACGGTCCATGACACTAATCATCATCTTTGCTTCTCTTTCGGATAAAATGTTGTTCTCAACAAGACGCATAATGATATGATCAGATGCAGCCTGTGATAAACGATGATATATTTGGGAAATAATGTTGTTCAATAAATCGACTTCATCATTCATTTTGACTTTAATGATACGGATATAGCCACCGCCGCCACGCTTACTTTCGACGATATAACCTCTTTCGCTCGTAAAGCGTGTATTGATAACATAGTTAATTTGTGAAGGTACGCATTGAAACTTATCTGCAATTTCATTGCGTTTAATTTCTAATATTTCTCGACCATTCTGATCCAAGACTTCCTTCAAATACTGCTCGATGATATCAGAAATATTTTGTGCCACTCCGCCTCCTCCTCCATTGACTTTGACTATATTTGACTTTAATCTTACTATAAATTTTTTCGATCGATTTTTCAAGATAATCGCTCAACTAACAATATTATTTCCACATTTATCTGGTGCCAAACGTCCCAAAAACACAAAAAAGACCAGTTCCGATTGGAACTGATCCTTTGAAAAGCTTGGCGGCGTCCTACTCTCACAGGGGGAAACCCCCAACTACCATCGGCGCTGAAGAGCTTAACTTCCGTGTTC
>NZ_JANUEZ010000015.1:0-22811 GCF_024807925.1 Bacillus sp. JUb11
CATCCGGGAGCAAGCTCCCTTCTGTCCGCTCGACTTGCATGTATTAGGCACGCCGCCAGCGTTCGTCCTGAGCCAGGATCAAACTCTCCGAAAAAATACAAAACCGAAGTTTTGTTTTTCGTCAGCGTTTGACTGACTACCTATGATGTATCATAGGATTTTTTATAAAAATTCGAATTAACAGGTACGTTTTGTCTTGTTTAGTTTTCAAAGATCATTTTTTTAAAATGGAGCGGGTGATGAGAATCGAACTCACGACATCAGCTTGGAAGGCTGAGGTTTTACCACTAAACTACACCCGCGTGGTTAAATGTTATTGGCGCGCCCGAGAGGAGTCGAACCCCTAACCTTTTGATCCGTAGTCAAACGCTCTATCCAATTGAGCTACGGGCGCTTAATCAGGCGACTTAATTATCTTAACATATCGTTTTTATTAAGTCAACATCTTTTTAAAGTTTGTTTGTCGTATCTGTCTGAGCATCAGTGTTTCAGATGCGTCATCAGCGACGAATAAAAATATACCATGGATCATACAAAAGGGTCAATACATTTTTCTAAAAAAGTTTAATGTTTTTTAAGAAGTGCTCTTTTGTTAGATAAATAGAGTTTCAATCGCCCTATTTTCATTTCTTTCTTCATAATTCTAATGATTCTTAAATAAAATCTTTCTAAATCCAAAGGAGGACAAAACATGGTCACCTAGAATTTTTATTTATTGGAAAATTCTTAATATTTTCCATGCATTTAAAGGAGGTAGGAGATGATGAAAAAGTTTGTCGCTTTTCAAATCATGATCGCTTTGGTGATAGGAGCTCTTATCGGCCACTTCTTCCCTGATTTCGGAATGGCACTGCGGCCCATTGGGGATGGCTTTATCCGATTGATTAAAATGATTGTAGTCCCTATTGTTTTCTCTACGATTGTCATCGGCGCAGCTGGCAGCGGTGGAATGAAGAAAATGGGCAGTCTCGGATTAAAGACAATCATTTGGTTTGAAGTCATTACGACCATCGTTCTTGGAATCGGGCTTTTATTGGCCAACGTGTTAAAGCCAGGCGTTGGACTCGATTTCTCTCAATTAGCTAAGAAAGATATTGGGGAACTCGATGGTTATACTCAAAAGGTCGTCGATTTTAAACAGATGGTTTTAGACATCATTCCAACCAATATCATCGATGTCATGGCTCAGAATGATTTACTAGCAGTGATTTTCTTCGCTATTTTATTCGGTGTAGCCGCAAGCGGTATTGGGAAAGCTTCTGCTCCTGTCCTTACCTTCTTTGAATCAGTAGCACAAATTATGTTTAAGCTCACACAAATGGTCATGGTGACAGCTCCTATTGGAGTTTTAGCATTAATGGCAGCTTCTGTTGGACAATACGGCATTGTTTTACTCATTCCTATGATGAAACTTGTTGGCACTGTCTTCTTAGGATTGTTTATTATTCTATTTGTTTTGTTCCCTCTTGTCGCACTGATCTTCCGTTTTAACTACTTCGAAGTGTTGAAAATGATTTGGGATTTGTTTTTGGTTGCCTTTTCTACTACAAGTACAGAAACTGTTCTTCCACAGCTCATGTCACGGATGGAGAAATACGGCTGTCCAAAAAGAATCGTTTCCTTCGTCATCCCGTCAGGTCTTTCTCTTAATTGCGATGGTTCAAGTTTATATTTATCGGTTTCCTGTGTGTTTCTTGCACAAGCGTTTGGTGTCGATATGAGTTTATCACAGCAGCTCCTCATGATGCTTGTCCTTGTTTTAACAAGTAAAGGCATTGCAGCTGTCCCGTCTGGCTCACTTGTCGTTCTTTTGGCAACAGCTCATGCAGTAGGTCTGCCAGCAGAAGGTGTCGCTATTATCGCCGGGGTTGACCGGATTATGGATATGGCTCGAACAGGCGTGAATGTTCCTGGACATGCGGTTGCCTGTATTGTCGTTTCTAAATGGGAAAAAGTATTCCGAGAGTCTGCATGGGAAGTTCCAAAAGCAGGTGAAGAAACAAAAGGAATGTAATGTTTTTTATGAAGGAAAGGGATCGCCCTTTCCTTTTTTTATGGCAAAAATGTCTGCTTCAGCACGGCTTTACCTTCTTGTTGCAACTGCACCTCCGCATATGCTCCGTTAATGAGGGTCATTTGCGGAGGTACGTGTCCACAATCAATATCGTAAACAATCGGTATGTGTAATTCTTTATGCAATTCTTCATATAGATCCGTATATTCATATCCTTCCACAGGAGTGTCCACTGCACTCCTGCCAAACATGATGCCAGAGCAATGATCAAACCAGCCTGCTAGTTTTAATTGAACAAGAGACCTCTTCATGCTCGCAGCATTTAATTCACAGTTTTCAAAATACCATAGAATGGGTTCACCTTTCAGGTATGTTTCTTGAAAAGCTTTGACATCTCCAAAAGGCGTGCCAGCTAAGTGCCGGATCACATCAATACAGCCACCCATCAGTCTTCCCTTCATCGTCGTCTCTAAGTGATCAACAGTACGCCATGCGGTTGGCTCGGTTAAATGAAAGACATGAATGCTTGTATGGTCATACTGCCATTCCTTTTGATACATATCAGAAGAAAATTGAGTAACGTCCTTTTTCTCTGGAGTGGAAAGTATTTGTTCCCACATAGCCGTCACCTGATCAAGCTCTTCCCCCTGAAGATCCACCAGATTCGGTCCATGCGCTGTCGCAATGCCTGTGTTTAATGTCAAAGCTAATAGAAGGAGACTTGTATCTGAGTAACCAAGAATCCACTTTTTTTGCATCACTGAGAAATCAAGATGCTCTAACACTTCAATAAGCAGCTGTCCGCCCCATGGCGGGATGATGTGGTCAATCTCATGACAAGTCATCATCCGCTGTAACTCATTTGCTCGTATGATTGCAGGGGCAGATTTCGCTTTTTCCTGCTGCCATACTGTCTCTCCACATATGACTTCATAGCCTCTTTTTTTCATCCGATCGCAAGACAGTTGAAACATCTCATGCAAAGAGGGCTGCACACCTGAGGAAGGTGCTGTCACACCAATTGTTTGTCCCTTTTTCAAATGCGGATACTGGATCACCCTGCTCACCTCCACCTTCTATGAATCTCTCATCTATTCATTGTAAAGAAAATTCCCCTTCTCCAAGGGGAATCTCGTCTTACTCTCTCTGACGCAGGACAGTATATACACCTGCGAAAATACACAAAATCCCAACAAACGAACGTAAGCCCATCTCTTCACCTAGAAGCATCCATCCAAGGACCGTGCCAACGATTGGTTGAAAGAAGAAAAACAGACCACCGCTTGAAGCGTCCATCAGTTGAAGCCCTCTATTCCACAAAAAGAAAGCAAGGGCCGTTGAGATGATACCTAGATACAGAATGCCGCCCCATATTTCCGGTCTTGCCATTTGCTGCACATCAAGATGAGGCAAACGAAACAAGACAGGTGGTGTTAATACGATAAAGGCCACAATGATCGCATATGTTGTCGTCACTACTTGAGGATACTTTCCTGGAACTCGTTTCAAAAGAACAGACATGAGCGCCCATGTTAATGCAGCAATAACCAGTGAAAGACCGCCAACAAACTCATCCGTTTGAACAGCGACAGGCCCAATCATCATCAGTACACCTACTGTAGCAAGCAGAATGGAGACACACTTTCTCATTGTGAAAGATTCTTTTAATAGAAAGAAAGCGAAAAGCACCATAAAAGCAGGTGTGGCCGATGTGATGACGGCACCCATTTGTGCAGACGTATACATTGTGCCAATTTCTTGGGTCACGATCGAGAGAAAGTTGCCAATCAATCCAATCGCCACAATCAGCGGGATATCCTGTTTATCTAACCGAAAAGAGTAGCCCAAACGCCAAATCGTGAACACAAGAACGACTCCAGCTATTGCATATCTCATCCAGACGAGCTCAAGTGGCGGGACCACCGCAACTGTTACTTTGACCACTACATACATACCGCCCCAAATACTAGCAGCTAACGCTAAGTAAAGGGCTCCTATATATTTTTCATTCATTTTTTCCCCTCCGTTACTGGATATATTCACTGCGATATCCATAAACGGAGATCACTCTCCGTTATGGACGGAGGTGATTTGGTACATCATGTTCAAATAAAGGCTTCCATTGCATATCAGTCACCCCAATTGTTTTTATTTTCTGATTACTTTATAACAAAATCTGGTTCACTTCAATCCTTTTTTATCACCCATGTTTCTTCATATAATAGAAGTTCAATAGGATTGACATGATGAATTCGTTTTCTTATAGTAAGTAAAACAATTGATGTTTACACAGAAAAGGAGTAGAGGTCTTTGGATGTTGAAGCTAGGAAACACATTCCCACTGCCGGAAACGAACCGTTTCTTGAGGGAATAAAAGATTGTGTGCCAACCTTGCTTGGTTATATGAGCATTGGGTTTGCCTTTGGAATTGTTGGCATTAGTTCGCAGTTAAGTATATGGGAAATCGCGCTGCTCTCTATCTTTATTTATGCTGGCGCTTCACAGTTTATCATCTGTGCATTACTTGTGACAGGAAGCCCCCTTTCCGCTATTATTTTCACCACGTTCATTGTCAATTTACGGCATTTGTTACTCAGCCTTACGCTTGCCCCCCATTTTACACGCTACTCTGTAAAGCAGAACATCGGGTTTGGTCTTCTGCTTACTGATGAATCCTTTGGCGTAGCGATGAATAAATTAGCACAGCAAGGAAAATTGAATAACAGATGGATGCATGGACTGAATATTACAGCTTATTTATGCTGGATTGCTGCATGTACACTTGGCGGAATATTCGGACACTGGATTTCAAATCCAGAGGCGCTTGGTCTTGATTTTGCCCTATCCGCGATGTTTGCTGCGCTGCTCATTCTTTCTTTACAGACGGTGCCAAAAAATAAGCTAACCCATCGCTTGTCACTTGTTTTATATATGTTTGTTGCGATGTTTGTGCTGCTTCATTTTGTTCCTTCACACGTGGCTGTTTTGTTGGCAACTGTGCTTGTTGCCACTATTGGGGTGGTGACAGATAAATGATTAGTAGTTTTATGTTATGGCTCATTCTTGGCTGTATGATTGTGACTATCATCCCAAGAGTCGTTCCATTTTTATTTGTAAGGAGTATCCAGATGCCAGAAGTGGTGCTCAAATGGTTATCGTTTATCCCTATTTGTATATTTACCGCTTTGATTGCAGAGCATCTTTTCATACATACTACAGCAGGCGTCACCATTCACTGGATGTACCTTGCTGTCTTGGTTCCAACTGTGTTAATCGCTATTTGGACAAAAAGCTTGTCCCTCACCGTTCTAGTAGGCGTCATGCTGATGGGCACAGCTAGATGGTTTTTCTAATAGAAAAAGCTTAACCGGATGCGGTTAAGCTTTTTTCATTTTACGATACCGTATATAAAGCCGTCATAGCCTTTTTCGCCAACAGTTTGAATAGCGGTTGCTTCTATTCTCGACTCTTGTTTGAGTAAATTGAAAAATTCACGCGTTCCCTTCACTCGCTCATCTTGATCAGAGGCATGGAGAACTGCCCCATTTCTGACCACATTGTCTGCAATAATGACTGTTCCCTTTTTTGAGAAATGTAACGCCCACTTCAAATATTGCGGGTTGTTTGGTTTGTCTGCATCAATGAAAATCAAATCGAACGGAAGCGTATCCTGCTCTTTTAACTGAGATAAAGTATCTAACGCTTTTCCTTGTAAAATGGTGACACGTTCTGCTAGGCCTGCTCTGTCTATGTTTTGCTGTGCGGTTTCTGCATGATGACTGACAGCCTCTAATGTCATGAGTTCTCCATCCGATTCAAGTGCACGGGCAAGCCAATGGTACTATAACCGCCAAGTGTACCGATTTCTAAAATGCGCTTTGCACCCCTGGTTTTTGCTAACAAATAAAGCAGTTTTCCTTGGGCCGGCGACACATCTATTTCTGGTAACCCGGCTTGCTTATTCTTGATAAGAGTTTGCTCCAATACGTCATCTTTGGCCATCAATTTGTCTTTGATATACTCGTCAACTTTCCCCCATACTTGCTTCATTTCATCCATCTCCCTTGATCATGTCTTCTGTTATAAGTCTACATGATGATAGTGAGCGCGTATAATCAATTCTTTTCACACATCTATTCATTTTATTGATGAAAGACATGTCATGAGGGAGACATGAAGCAGTGTCCTGTATTCGAATTTACTCGTTCAGGTGATTTTTCAAATCCCCTTTTTTATCTTGAAGCTTTCCTTTGGCTTGATCCTTTTTCCCTTCTGACTTCAGTTTTTGATGATCTGTTGCTTCGCCAAGCTTCTCTTTCAATTGACCTTTGGCTTGATTCGTTTTTCCTTTTGCTTTATCCATATGTCCTTTTTCTTCACTCATTTGTTCCACCTCCACATTTGATACTATTCATTTAGCCTTTTTGACAAATACAAAACATCTGAGTGTGCGATCCCATGAAACTACAGCAACAAGAAAATCCAGCCAAGGTCGGCTGGATTAAAGAATAATGATCTATAAGATAGACTTAAAAGCTTTAACCTGTTTTACTCTGATCGTACTCGACCAGATCACCTAGAATTTCATCAATTTGATTCATCAATTCAGCTTCAATTTTCACCTCAGATGCTAAAGCATTCTCCCTCACCTGTTCTGGAATAGAAGCACCGATAATTGCTGCAGAAACGTTCTGATTTTGCAGTACCCATGCTATCGCAAGCTGAGCGAGAGTAAGATCAACCTCTTGTGCGACAAGCATAAGCTTTTGGATCGCCTCTAAGGTGTTATTATTCATCCAGCGTTGAGCAAGGTTTTTAAAAAAAGGTTTTCCAGCAGTTGAGTTAGCACGTGAATTAGTCGGAAGTGATTTTCCAGGGAGATACTTTCCAGTAAGGATTCCCTGGGCCAAAGGCGACCATACGACCTGCCCAAGTCCTTCACGCTGGCAGGTCGGTATTACATCACTTTCAATGATTCTCCATAACATGGAGTATTGAGGTTGGCTGGCGATTAGAGGAACATTTAGCTCTCGGGCAAGCACTGCCCCTCGAGTAATTTGTTCTGCTGTCCACTCACTTACACCAATATAGTTCACTTTTCCCTGTCTTACTAGATCAGCAAAAGCTAACATCGTTTCTTCCAGAGGCGTAGTTGGATCAAACCTGTGTGCATAGTAAATATCAATATAATCCGTTTGTAAACGTCGCAAAGAGGCATGACAGTTTTCCATGATATGCTTGCGTGATAATCCTCTATCGTTTTTCCCAGTACCGGTTGGATGACATACTTTTGTACAAAGTTCAATGCTTTCACGCCGGATCCCTTTTAAAGACCTGCCTAGTATCTCTTCAGCCTTGGTGTCTGAATAAACATCAGCAGTATCAAACGTCGTAATACCAACATCAAGAGCAGCTTCCACACAATCATGGGCAGTATCGTCATTTATCTTACCACCATGATTAATCCAATTTCCGTATGCAAGTTTACTAATTGTTAATCCACTATTTCCAAGTTTACTATACTTCATAACAATGTCCCCCTTTTGAAAGAATACTTTCATTATAAAAAGAGGCCATTAATATGTATAATATATATATCCTGATAGATATATATATATTTTATATAATTAAAATAGTTCCATTAAAAAGCGCAAAACTGTTTAATAACAATCCTTCTTCATCATTTTACACAATAAGCAAGTATGAAATTTACTGGGGGCTTAAAGATGGATTTGAGACAAATACGGTATTTTATAATGGTTGCTGAAGAACTAAATTTTAGCCGAGCAGCTGAACGTCTTAAAATGGCACAGCCTCCATTAAGTCAAGAAATTCGCAAATTAGAAGAACAGTTAGGTGTTACGCTTTTTCATAGAACGAGAAGACAGGTTGAACTTTCAGATTCGGGGAGAGTATTTTTAGAAGAAGCCCGCCGTACGCTCCTTCAAGTAGATAGAACGATTAAAGCAACACAACTTGCAGATGACGGAAAAATAGGGCATTTAACGATCGGTTTCGTTGATTCTACTGATATTGTGATTGATATTATTAAAAGGTTTCGAGAAAGTTTCCCTAACATTCATCTTGTCTTATGTGAAATGGCTACAGAACAGCAGTTAAAAGCACTACATAAGAAAGAAATTCAAATAGGATTTATTCGTTCTAACCAAAATAATAAGATACTTACCTCAGAAATCTGTTGTGAGGAATCCTTAAGCTTGGTTTTGCCAGAAAACCATCCTTTAGCTTCATTTCCCAAAGTTCCAATTCATTTATTAGCCAATGAACCATTTATCATGTTTCCGCGTCATCTAGGTGCTGCATTTTACGATTTAATTATCAGTTACTTTTGGGAAAATAACATAAGTTTAAACGTAGTTCAGGAAGCTATTCAAATGCATACGATTGTGAATTTAGTTGCTGCAGGAATGGGAATCTCTGTCGTTCCATCCTCAGTAGAAAGCGTAAAACGCTCAGGGGTTGTTTATAGAAAAATCCAAGAAACGACACCAAGAGTAAATTTATATGTTTCATGGAGACATGATGAAACGTCAACCGTCGCTGAGCACTTTTTAACAGTTGTGAGAGAAGCTTATTTAAGTTCTCAGGCTAAATCATGAGAATCCAGCTAGAGCCTGCTGGATTAAAAAATAATGTTTTATAAGACAGGCTTAAAAGCTTTCACCTGCTATGTACACGTTTCAGGTATGATAGACATAACGACAAGAAAGGTTGGTGTTCTATGATTATCGCTGAAAACATATTTACTGTTCGTGACTTGACCTATCGTATTCGGTCTGCTGCAATTGGCGATGCCAAGCAGTTATCAGCGCTCAGGCTGAAAATCGATGGTGAAACAGAATATTTAGACCGTGAACCAGGCGAAGCCTTTCTTCATGAAAAAGATTTCGAGGTGTTGATTCAAGAGGATACCAAACAAAGCAGGCATTTATTTTTGGTCGCTGATATTGAAGGAGACATTGTTGGCTTCTCAAGATGTGAGGGACATTCACTCAAACGCTTTGCTCACAAAGTGACTTTTGGCGTCGCCATTCAAAAGGATGTTTGGGGCTATCACATTGGCAAAGAGCTTTTAGCCGCTTCTATTGACTGGGCAGATCAGCAAGGCATTCAGAAGATGTCACTTGAAGTGCTGGAAACGAACCAAAAAGCCATTCGCTTATATGAGCACCATGGCTTTCTGATTGAAGGGGTATTAAAAAATGATAAACGTCTGGCAGATGGACTTTATTACAATACTGTTGTGATGGGCAGGCAGCGGCCAAGCTTCTGACACCTTACATGACATAGCCCCATACCATTGAAACCGCACTGTAAATTAGAAGCAGCCCCATGACATACTGGAACGGTCTTTCGTAAGCAGTCAAAAACCGCTTATACAAAGAGCCAAATAGGCTCCAGCTGAATGTACCGAGAAAACCAATAAGTGCGAGAATCAGCGTCCATATGACATACTGCATATTAGATTGTCCATATGGCAAAACAAATGTTGAAATCACGGTCAATCCATACAAAATCGCTTTTGGGTTGATAAATTGCAGCATCATACCAGGGACAAAATGATTGTAATGATCAAGTGTTTCGTCATCCCCGCCTTTACTTTTCATGATTTTGACCGCTAAATAAATCATGTATGCAGCTCCAATGAACGCCATGACCCACCCTATTTTCGGCATCACTTGATAGAGAATGATATTAAAAAAGCAACTCAAACACAAAATAACGAGAAATCCGATACCCACACCTAAACAAAAACGAAATGTTTGCTTAACCCCATATTTATTCGTAAACACCATGGCCATGATATTGTTTGGCCCTGGGGTAAAGCTACTCACAAAAGCATAGATCAACATAGAAAGAATCAAAATTGCCGCCCCCCTTGTACGTTATTAAGACTTTAATTACTTTATTGCGTATGTTACGCTTTATTGTAACGTTTGGTCTTTATAAAGTAAATAGAGAAAGGAGTTTTTTTCATGGAAGATGTACAATCGATTATTTCTAAAAATGTGAGGCTTCTTAGAGACCAAAAGAAATTAAGCCTCGAAAAGATGGCAGAATTAACTGGTGTCAGCAAAACCATGATTGGACAAATTGAAAGAGGAGAATCAACCCCTACCATCACGACTTTGTGGAAAATCGCGAACGGATTAAAGGTATCTTTTAGTGAGCTCATCCATGCACCACAGCCTGAAATCAAAGTAGTACGCCATGAGGATGCACAGATTTTAACGGAAGATGACGGGAGATATCGCGTATATACGACTTTTCCTTTTGATGATCGAGGGAAATTTGAAGTGTACCGAGTAGAAATTGATCCTGGCGGGTCGCTACATGCAAATGAACACATTGGCGGGACAGAGGAATTGATTACCGTTTTTGAGGGATCGCTTGATATATCCATTGGAGATGAACAGTATCGCTTAAAAGCCGGCGACTCCATTCGTTTTAAAGCAGACCGAACTCATACATATAAACAAATTGGAGAACAAATGGTCAGGCTGCAAATGATTCTTTATTATCCCCATTAAAAAAAGCTGACAGGCTTGTCCACCTGTCAGCTTTACATTTTATATTTAATTAAATCCTGGATCGCGTACAACCGTTCCAGTAAAGGTAACTCTATATTTTCCTAAACCTAACTCTTCAATTGACGATTGATAGAGAATACCGACCCATCCATCCTTTGCATATGTAATACTTGATGGGATGTTTGACGTCGTATATGTTCTCGTTTCCGAGACGGTTCGACTTGCTTGTACCGTTACTTCACTGCTTACTTTCCCCTTCGCTTCTACCGGGACAGCGGTGACACCCGCACCCGTTAAAACAATTGCTCCAACCAAAACAGAAGTCATGACCTTTTTCATACAAAAAATCCCTCCCTTTTTTTGTTGAACATATTAACCATACCATAATTTAGAACTTTCGTAAGTTATTTTTTCATTTTTTTGAAAATTATGATATGATTGTCTTATGCTGGATAGAGGGTGTTACATACTTCTATGCTTTTATCCTCACCTCGTTCTAGTGAAACAATTGATAACGGAGGTGATTTCATGAAAAAATGGCTTATCTGTTTTCAACTTGTTTTCCTCTTCACCTTGACGGCCACACCATTTGCTTCTGCATCCACATGCCCTACAGTGAAACCATGTATCGCTGAGCCTTAAACATAAGAAAAAGTCGATCAAGCCTATTCACTTGATCGACTTTTTTGTTATGCTTGCTCGGCTTCCCAGCGGGCAACCTCTTCTCTTACTTTAGGAGCCACTTCTTTTCCAAATAACTCAATAGCTTTCATCACTTGATCATGCGGCATCGAACCGACCGGTACGTGCAACATGAAGCGCGTAATGCCTACATTTTTTCGCAGATGTATCACTTTCTCTGCCACGGCATCTGGATCTCCTACATACAATGCACCTTCTAATGTTCTTGCTGCATCGAATGTAGAACGGGTATAAGGTCCCCATCCTCGTTCTCTTGCTAATGTATTCATGACATGCTGTGTAGAAGGGAAGAATTGATCTGCTGCCAATTCTGTTTCCTCCGCAACAAATCCATGTGAATGGGATGCCACCGTTAATTTCTCTGGATCATGTCCAGCGTGAATCGCAGCTTGCTTGTAGAGCTGCACTAGCGGTGCGAACTGTCTAGGGCTGCCGCCAATAATGGCAAGGACAAGTGGCAATCCTAATAATCCAGCACGTACGACAGATTCTCTGTTTCCTCCACTGCCAATCCAGATGGGAAGCGGATCTTGAACAGGTCTTGGATATACACCGACATCCTGAATGGAAGGACGGTGCTTACCGCTCCACGTCACATGCTCTGACTGCTGTAATTTCAACAGTAAATCTAGTTTTTCTTCAAATAATTCTTCATAATCATCTAAGTCATAGCCAAAAAGCGGGAACGATTCAATAAATGATCCACGGCCAGCCATGATCTCTGCACGCCCGTTAGAAAGGCCATCTAATGTCGCAAAATCTTGAAACACACGAACAGGATCTGCCGATGAAAGAACAGTTACGGCACTTGTCAGACGAATATTCTTTGTTTGCGTTGCCGCAGCTGCTAATACGACTGCTGGATTTGATGCGGCAAAATCTTCACGATGATGCTCTCCTACACCAAAAACGTCGAGACCCACTTGATCTGCTAAAATAATTTCTTCTACTACTTCACGAATACGCTGTGCGTGGCTGACTGTTTTTCCTGTTTGAAAATCAGGTGTTGTTTCTACAAATGTACTAATTCCTAGTTCCATGAATGGAACCCCCTATCTTATAAATATGTCACAAATTCAGAGACCGGCTTGCGGTAGCCTCTCGCTTGTCTGCTTTCTACTTTTTCTTTTCCGAGTGTAATCATTAATACAGGAACCAAATC
Source organism: Bacillus sp. JUb11 (assembly GCF_024807925.1). Taxonomy (NCBI): domain Bacteria; kingdom Bacillati; phylum Bacillota; class Bacilli; order Caryophanales; family Bacillaceae; genus Bacillus; species Bacillus sp. JUb11. The sequence goes on from NZ_JANUEZ010000015.1 coordinate 12,431, forward strand.
TGATTCGATGTTTAACACCTTTTTCATTGCTTCGGGGTCAAAGCCGATCATTGGGCAAGTATCCCATCCCTTATTTTTGGCGGCAAGCATAAATAGCATGGCAGATAATGAAGCATTGCGAATCGCCTCTTCTTTCTGAAAGTCTGATCCTCTCTGCACATAAAAACTCATCGTCTCTCTGACCATTTCCTCATATTGTTGCGCATTTAAGATGCCGAGCATTTTTAGGCCTTCATAAATGTTTCCTGCTTGCTCATAAGCTTTCGGATCGCCGAGTACAATGATCGCTGCTGAAGCGGAATGCACCTTATATTGTCCAAATGCAGCATCTCTTACTTGCTCTTTAAGCGCTTCTGATTGGACGACGACATATTGCGTATGCTGTAAATTAAAGGCTGAAGGTGCCAGCTTCACTTCTTCAAAGATACTATTAAGCTCTTCTCTCGAAATCGAGATATTCGGCAAAAAATTTGATGCTGATCGTCTTTCACGTACCAATGTATCAAAGCTGTGTGTCATCTTGTTTCCCCTTTTCGTGAAGTTGTTTTGCACCTAAACCGATTTTTTTCAACCATTCAATGAGCTGCTCTTTTTCCTCCGTTTCGATAAAGGACAGATTTTGTGAAATGACATCTGTATGTTTTGGAAAAATATCGTCAAATAGCTGCTTCCCTTTATCTGTCAGTAATACATGGAATACACGTTTATCAGAAGGTGCACATTGTCTTTTGACTAATTCTTGTTTTTCTAATTTGTTGACCACATAGGTGATGCTCCCACTTGGAATGGATAGAATCTCACTAATTTTTTGAACGGGATGCGGTCCCTTACTATACAGTAATTCAAGAATTTGAAAGTTTTCAAATCCGATATCATAACGTTCAATGTCTTTTTGGATGTTTGCAAAAAGGGCATGGTAGGCTTTCATCCACACTCGGAAAAGCCTTAAGTCTAATTCCTGATCTTGCTGCACCATGGCAACTACTCCTTTTTCAATAAATCCTAAAACTAGGATAAATTTATCCTAACACTAGGATATTTTCTTGTCAACGTGTTTGTTTGATTAAAAAAAAGACCCCTTTGATTTAGTGGTCTTCTTTTAACACAAAATGCATTTCAGCAATTTGTTTGTATTGATTCACTTGTTGTAATGAAAATCTAGATTCCTGATCAGTTGGAGGGAAAAGAGGGATTCCTTTTCCAATCATGACAGGTGCGATTTGGAGATACAGCTCATCGACTAATTTTTCTTTTAATAATGCTTGAAGCAGTTCCCCGCCTCCTACTATCCAGATATGCTGCCCTTTTTCATTTTTTAAGTTGTGGATAAATGAGAGAACATCTTCACGAATGATACGGGTTCCTGTATGGCTGTCTTGTAAAGTGCGAGAAACGATATAACATGTCTTGTCTTCATAAGGAAACCCATCAGGTGAGAGCTTTAGAACCTGTTCATATGTGTTCCGTCCCATGATCAGCGTATCGACTGAAGCATAAAATTCCTCATATCTCGTATCCTCTTCGCCCTCTGTTCCTATGAGCCAATCTAAACGGTGATCATCCCTTGCTAAATATCCATCAATGCTCATTGCCCCATAAAATAGTAATTTCCTTTTCAATCTCACCACTCCCCGCCTGAAATAAGAACGTATATTCCCATTTTAACAGAAAGAATAGATAAATGATATATGATCCATTCGTTTCTTACGATTCCTGTTCTACCTTCATGAGAAGTTTGTACAAGATGTGTGCAAGCTGCCCCGCTTCGACTGTCATTCCTTCATGAATCCATTCCTCCAGTACACCAACAACACCAGACACAACAAATGAGGCCACAATCTGTTCATGCTCCGTAATTTGCCGCTGATCAAGCTGCCACTCTTTCATGATTTTTTCTTTAAAAAACGATTTAAATTGATTCGTCGTTGGGCTATTCGGTTTGACAAATAACGTCATCATGAATTGTTTTTCTTTTAAATACTCAGTTGTTTTGTTTAAAAAGGACAGCATATCAAGCGGGTCCTGGCTTGGAAACGATTCATCGTATAGTCCGCCAAGCTGATCGAATAGTTCCTTCTCAAGCTGTTCATGCAAATCAAACACATCTTGGTAGTGCAAATAAAAGGTCCCTCTTCCTAAATCCGCTCTTCTAGATAGCTCTGATACTGTAATTTGTTGAACATCTTTTTCCTTTAAAAGCTCAAGAAAGCTTTCTCGTATCGCCTTTTTGGTTTTGATTGTTCGTCTGTCCTTCATCAAACACCCTCCATTTTTGAACAATCTGGCTATACCTGTCTATTTATGAACAAGAGATCATTCATTGCCGATGTTCGGTTTATTTTCCTCTTATTATAATAGACACATGTTCAATAATCTATATCTGTTCAAAAAAAGGAGGACCATCATATGTTTCAATTCAGACTTGCTAGAGAGGATGAACTGCCTCAAGTGGCAGCGTTGTTAGATGATTCATTTCAGAACTATTCATTTTTTGATTTATTATGCGAAAAGGTTACCAAGCGTGCTGCTTTCGCCCGGCAGTTGCATTTGGTCAATACAAAGGTATATTTTCAGCATCAAATCTGTTTGGTCGGGGTTGAGAACGAGAAAATTGTGTCTGCCGCCCTGTTAAAACATCCCCGTCTTCCTGAGCCAGGACTCATGGATTATGTGTTATCTGGTGGGTTAAAGCTGCTCTTTACTGGTGGCATATCGGCGATTCAGCATGTGTTCCGTATGTTAAAGGAGGCAAAAAAAGCGTGTTCCTCCTTAAAGAAACCTTACTGGTATTTAGAAGCTCTTGTCGTTGCAAAAGACCAACAAGGAAAAAAACTTGGAAGCCGTATGTTAAAGCAATGTCTTTTCCCCTTTATCGCCCGGCAAGGCGGCGGACTGTTCACACTGATTACACACAACGAGGCCAATCGTCATTTCTATCGAAAAAATGGGTGGACGGAGTTTGATGAGAGAGTACTGCACGGAGAAGACATGTCGCTAGCAAGCTGGAGTTATAAAACCGTGATCAAATAAGGTATCTTCTTCAAGGGATGATATAATAGAAGCAGTTCAGACAATGATCATACTTGGAGGAGAGACTGATGATACGACGACTTGATCATATCGTGTTGACTGTACAACATATGGAGGAAACCATTCGCTTTTATACAAACGTATTAGGAATGAAGGAAGAAACTTTTGGAGAAGGCCGTAAAGCCCTTCGTTTTGGCTTACAAAAGATCAACCTTCATGAAGTGGGTCATGAATTTGAACCAAAAGCTGCTCATCCCCAGCCTGGATCTGCTGACTTGTGTTTTATCACCGATTTAGATATAGACAGTTTATTGCTTCATCTTCGAAAGCAGGTTGTTCCAATTGAAGAAGGTCCGGTCAGACGTTCTGGTGCATTAGGCCCGATTGAATCCATTTATATCCGTGATCCTGATATGAACTTAATTGAAATCTCCCGATATATAGAGGAGGCTGATCCATCATGACTCGGTTATTTTTGAGACCGATTGAAGAAAAAGATTATCCTGGTATTCATAGGGGATGCCAGCATGCAGAAACACTTTATATGACTGGCACACGCAAAACGTTCACACTAGAAGAAATTCGTTCAGCCTATACCCGTTTTCTGCTGGATGACAGTAGACGAGACTTTGCTATTTGTCTGCTAGACACGAAAGAAATGATCGGGGATGCGGCGATTGTGGATATTGATCCGATAAACCATACGGCAAGTTTCCGCATTGCGCTGCATGGTCCAGAGCATTTTCACAAAGGGTATGGTACTGAGGCTGTTCGGATGGTTCAAACATTTGCCTTTGAGACGTTAGAACTCAATCGGCTTGAGCTTGAAGTTTTTTCCCATAACCCACGAGCCTTTCGAAGCTATGAGAAAGCCGGATTTCAATATGAAGGAAAAAGACGTCAAGCGCTCTATTTCAACGGTGCTTATTCGGATGTCATCATGATGGGCATCCTTCGTGAGGAATACGATAGAATCAAATCATAAAGATGTCCCAGCCTACGATGGGTCATCTTTTTTAAACAAATGAACCCCTGTAACGATGATCACACAAATGATAGAAGAGAGAACGATAGAGACGCTTGATATGCTGAGCGCCATCCCTTCCCATCTACCAATGAAGAAACTGCCGATCAATAAGAGCAATCCAAACAAAGTGATACATATCGGAACAATCAGCCCGGCATGGCGATGACTGCGTCTTTTTCCTGCCCACCACGAGAGACAGAGTACAATGACAGTAAAAATAGCGGTTTGCAGCCAGAACATATCGCATCAACTCCTTTTCTTTTTTATCCTATGACAATGGAGGTTTTTCCAATGAATATTAGACCGATTCAAAAGCAGGACAATCCTTTTATCGCGGCCATTATCCGCCAGTCATTAGAATCAGCGAATCTTGCGATTGAAGGTACAGCCTACACAGACCCACACCTTGATCAGCTTTTCGAATACTATCAATCATTGACTCATGCAGCCTATTGGATTGCCGAAGAGCATGGTGAAATTGTTGGTGGCGTTGGCATTGCCCCTTTCACAGATGGCATTTGCGAGCTGCAAAAGCTTTATTTAAGCCCAAAAGCACAAGGCAAAGGTGCGGGCAAGAAACTGATGGATACGGCCCTGCAATATGCTGCTACATACTACGATGCTTGTTATTTAGAAACCCGCAGTGAATTAACAGCCGCTACTGGTCTTTATCAACGGTATGACTTCTCTCTTCTTCCTGCACCGATTGAAGGCTCAGAGCATTCTGCCATGGATGCTTGGTATCTCAAAACCTTTTCAGCGTGAGGCATAAAATAAACGATACGTCTTTGTCCACTGAAAACCTAGCTTCTCTGCCAATTTGGCCGAGGCTGCATGATGGACATCGCAATCCCAATGCGGTGTCCTTCCTTTTTCAACACAGATGCTGATCATTTGCTGAGCTGCTAACAAAGCCAACCCTCTTCCACGGCAGGCTTCATCTGTCCAAATATCGATTTCCACACGTTTTTCACTTAAAAAAATAGAGATACATTCACTGACCACATCTTCACCATTTAAGATGGCAACTCCGACGCCATTAGATAAAAAGTGATCTACTCCTCCCCAATATGCTTCATAATAGCTGGATGGAAATACTTTGCTTGCGGCAATGACTTGTTCATTCGTGCGTTTGATCATTTCGTCTTGATCAGGCACAATCAGATCAGGAGAGGTCAAGTCATAAGAATACGCATGTCTTTGCATTTCATTCAGTTGGGAACCGAAGCATTTTTTCATCATCTCATCTGATGCTGGATTTGCTGAAAACAAAGTGAACCGTCTGTTCTCTCTTTTCTGCTTTTTATAAACATCCACAATGAACGTTGAACATAATGAAAGTGCTGCATCTGTCTTGCCTGCGACATAATAAATGCCGGTTGTCGTCCCTACAAAATAGACACACGGGTGATCTCGGTGATCCACATATAAATCTCCTTGTATCACGCCATCGAGTATCGCATCTACGAACACTGGATAGGCAGGATCTACCCGCCGAATTTCCTCTTTTACCGCTCCTGTCCTTTGTTGATCTACAAGATACAACATCATTCCTCCATTCACAAACGAGTATCTTTTCATTATAAAGGAAAGCCGCAGACACGCGGTGAATCTTTGCAACAAAAAGAATTCTTCTGCATCAAAGCAACATTCAATCGCATTCACTTTCATCTATTGCTATGCTCATTATGAGAGGAGGTTTATGGATGAAATTTCGTTTGATCTGGAATCAAGAAAAGGATGTGACGGAAGTAGACGTCATCAGCCATCCACATAATCAAGAACGTTTACAAAAGATGGCATCAATGCTGGAGACTAGTACATCTCTAACGGTCAAAGATCCAAAAAATGATCGGCAGTCTCTTTTACCATTAGAACAAATTGAAGCGATCTCTGCGCTTGGACATCTGTCAAAGGTGATCACGACTCAGGGTACGACGTATTTTCTCAGTAAACGGCTGAAGGATCTGAAGTCGTTAGAGCGTGAACATTTCTATCGTATCAACAATGCAGTCATTCTCAATTTAGCGCAAGTCGACAGCTTTGTCGCTGGTACGTACGCTCGCTTAGAGGTCGAAACCATCTCGAAAAACAGCTACACCGTCAGTCGTCATTACGCCAAATATATAAAGGAGCGATTCAAATGATCAAGGAACTGAAACATCAATTTATGCAAACAGCTTTTGTCTCTATCGTATGGCTGTCACTCATCCTGTCAATCACTCAATGGTCATCCTCTATCCCTTTTCATTACGTGTGGCACATCATTGCCATCGGTACTCTGGCAGGCATCGTCTTTGGGGTCATGTATCCTTTACTATGGAACTACTTTACCTTTCCAGCACCCATCAACATTCTCATCTCCACTGTCGTCAATTTAGGGTTTCAAGTAGTAGCCGTCGCTTTATATTCGACTACACTGCTCGAATGGATCATGCCTTATTTTATCGGTATAGCCTTTCTCACATTAATAGGCCATATCATCGCCTTTCTGTTTTACAAAAAACAACAAAATCAAAAACTGGCGCAGGCACTGAATCACCTGAAGCCGCAGCCTTAAAAAAAGAGACCTTATTTGAAAGGTCTCTTTTCTATTATTCTCCTGATGCCTCTTCTGTCACCTTCCCCTTCCAAATAAGGGTTAAGCCTAATCCAAGAAATAAGACAACACCTGCAAACAGGAATGGGAAATGAATATTTTGATCGAATAATATGCCGCCAAGTGCCGGGCCAAAAATCGTACCAAGGCTTGTGTAGGTGGAGTTCATCCCTGCGACAAATCCTTGCTGATTGCCAGCGATTTTTGATAAGAAGGTCGTGAGTGCAGGGCGCAATAAATCGAACGCAAGGAAAATCACACACGTCACGATCAGCACAACCATAAAGCCTGACACGACTGTGGAAACCAAAGCGAGGACTGCTCCAACAATCAAGCATAGTTGAATAACTCGTTTCTCCCCAAGCGCATTCACCATTTTACCAAACACGAGGACTTGGATGATGACGGCTACAATTGAACTGACGGTAATGATAATCGCAATATCTTTCGGACCAAATCCAAACTTGTGATTTGTAAACAAGCTAAAGACCGTTTCATATGCAGATAGTCCAAACGCCAGCACAAACACAATGATGAAGGCGATGAGATAGCTTGGATGAATCGATTTTTTCAAGTCTTTAAAGAAGGTCGATTCCTTCACTTGATCCATTTGTTTCTCTCGCTCTTCTTTTGTTAATGGTTCCTTCAGCATAAACATAGACGAAATCACAGCAATAAATGCAATCCCTGCTGCAAAGAAAAACGGCAGGCGAACGCCATATTCTGCAATAAATCCGCCAATTCCCGGGCCGATGATAAATCCGGTACTAATAGCAGCGGATACATACCCCATTGCCTTTGATCTTTCTTGAACAGTCGTGATATCGGCGACATAAGCGGTGACAGCCGGCATGATAAATGCTGCACTAATACCGCCAAGAACCCTTGCAAAATACAGAACATATACGTGTGTTCCTAAGCCAAAAACGAGTTCTGATAACGCAAATAGAAAAAGGCCTGACACGATCATGATCTTTCTTCCATAGCGGTCTACCCATCTCCCTGCAACAGGTGATGCGATGAGCTGTGCAACGGCAAACGCCGCCACAAGATATCCCATCGTACTGCCCGTTAAATGCATGACATTCATAAAGAGCGGCATGACAGGTATAATAAGACCGATACCTAAAAACGCAATAAATATATTACTTAATAAAATAACAAGTACGGCTTTTTGCTCACGAATCGGTTTTTGCATGATGTTTGTTTCCCCTTTACTGACTCACTTGTTACTCATGATGGTTGATTCCGTGAATAAACAATGAGATCGCCTCTTTTTGTAATTCCTTTTTCTGCTGCATCGTGTCGTTTTTATATAACACGTCTAATCCATAGAATACGGAAAGTAATATTTTCACTTTTGATTCAACATGCTGAATCGACCAGCTGCCATCTTCGTTTCCTTCAAGCAGGATGTCTCGCATTACATCATCAAAGTCTACATCAATCTTGTTCAGCCGCTCCATGACTTCATCTGATGTAAATGCACTGGCACAGAATTCTTCACTTGCTCTCATTAAAGGATAGTTAATCCCCATTTGACTAAGCAGCTCTGCAAACCCTGCGAGCTTATCAATGGCCCGGTGCAGCGTTTGTTTCTCTTCATGCCACGTCTCCATCATGAATCGATGATCCTCTTCCATAATATGAAGGAACAAAAACTCTTTTCCTTTAAAATGATGATAGAGGTTGCCTTTACTAATCTCAGCCGCCTCTAGAATATCTCGCACGGATGTTTCGGAATATCCTTTTTTCGCAAATAAATCACGTGAAGCGGTGACAATCTTCTGCTTCGTCTTTTCACTTTTTCCAGCCCCGCTTTGTGTACTTGTCATCTATGAACAATCCCTTCTACCTTGCTTTTCTTCACATGGACAAATAAAACCGACCAGTTGGTTTATTTTTTTATTATAAATGGAGATCGCCCATAATACAATGAAAAAGGCATCGACTTCCTAAGGAGTGAATCTAAGTGAAAACAAACAAAACGATCATTTATGCCATCACCAAAAAGGACGTATACTTGTTTTTCTTTTATAACCTGTTATGAATGCTTAGGGATAACAGGAAGTACTCTTTGTCCATTGTTGATGAGAAAATGGAGGTAGAGGTCATTTTCTCATTAGTCTATCCTCCTTTTATTTAATTTTCCTTAACATTTAACTTCACTTAAATATTAAGATCACATATAATATAGGAGAAAAGAGGTGATGCAATTGGATGAGGATATCATTCATTACAGCAAAAAAATCATTGAGTACTCAAACGCACTAGGCTCTATCTATGTAGAAGAGTATCAACGATTCTTGAAAAATGAGTATGCAGATTTAACAAGCAAACAAGAACTGACCCTTGAATTGCTGCGGTCGAAGACGAGAACAATCAATGAACTAGCTGATTATTTCTCCATTTCATCTAGTGCCGCTAGCCAGCTCATATCAAAGCTTGAACAGCTTGGATATGTGAAAAGAGAGATTAATCCACATAACCGTAGAGAAATCATTGTTGATTTTGCTCAAAAGGGCCATGACTATCATAAAGATATTGAAAAAATTCAGCTGCATCTTATTCAAAAATACTATGCCAAGCTTTCAAAAGAAGATCTAAAAACATTATTATCGCTTTACGAAAAAATCTATCAAATTGCGAAAGAAACGCCTTAACCCGGCGTTTCATGCATGAATATGTAAGTTAGATAAACGATGAAAGGGATGATCAAATGGACAGGATTCATTTGCAAGATGGACGTCATATTGGTTTGTCTCAATACGGTGATCTTGAAGGATTCCCAGTATTCTTTTTTCATGGGACACCTGGATCGAGAGTGATGTTTTTAGATGATGATCCAATCTCAAAAGAGCTTGGCATTCGTCTCATTTCTTTAGACAGACCTGGTTTTGGTTTATCTGATCCGCAACCTAACCGTACCATTTTAGACTGGGCAAAAGACGTACAGGAAGTGGCAGATCATCTTGACATCTCCCATTTTTCAGTGATTGGTGTCTCTGGAGGCGGGGCATTCGCTGCTGGTTGTGCCTATCAATTGCCAGATCGCATTCTTTCGGCTGCTCTCGTCTCAAGTACCACCCCATTTCAGGATGGTAAACCGCCTAAAAGTATGCTAAAAGAGAACAAGATTGCCTTTTTCCTCAGTAAAAGAATGCCTTGGCTCTTAAAGGCAAGTTATCGCGCTCAGAAAAAACTAATTGAAAAAAAACCAGAGAAATTCAAGAAACTAACGAAAAAAGGGAACAAACATTTACATCCATCGGATCGGCAATTTCTTCAAACCGATGAGCAACTGGAGCTGATGATGATGCATTTATACGAAGCCACTCGTCAATCGGTTGATGAATGTATTTATGAGCCAGATTTACTGTCGCGGTCATGGGCATTCGATATGAAAGATATACAAATCCCTGTGGATGTCTGGCATGGAAAAGAGGATCAGATGGCCCCTTTTGAAGAGATAGAAAGCATTGCTCCGAACATTCCAAACGCCAAAACGCACTATATCGAGCAAGCAGGACATTTTCTTACTGATATAGATGATGTTTGGAGAGACATTTTACTCTCTTTAAAAAAACGGGCTGAACATCAGGTACACATATAAAAAAAGACCCAATGATAGGGACTGACCCCATAAGATGAGACAAATAAAAAACACCTTCAAGTTTGAAAACGGATCGTTGTGATCCGAAATAAAACATGGAGGTGTTTTTTCT
>NZ_JANUEZ010000016.1:0-14090 GCF_024807925.1 Bacillus sp. JUb11
TTGACTGACTACCTATGATGTATCATAGGATTTTTTTATAAAAACTCGAATTAACAGGTACGTTTTGTCTTGTTTAGTTTTCAAAGAACTTGTTTACCGCTTCAGAAGCGACTAGAACATCTTATCACATACAAGTTGTTAGTGTCAACAACTTTTTTGTTATTATGTTTTTTCGTTTCTTCGTCATCAGCGACGTATATTAATTTACCACCATATATAATCAAAGTCAACAATATTTTGCATTAAATAATAAACTTTTCAATTACGACTAAAGCTGCTACACCTGGAATGCCCAACAAACCACTAATTCCACTCGTTACAGGGTTAATGGAAACATGAAGCCCTAAACTCTCGCCGAATAAATTGAGACAAAATAAAAAAAGAGCACCTGCGACAAATTTTATTCCGATAAGCCCTAACCATTTGAATGGATTCGCTTGAACACCCGACATAAACAACAATAAAACAGCTAACAAAATTGAACCAATCACAATAACAGGTTCCATAATCCTCTCATCTCCTCTTCATATGAATAGTACAAGCATATGAGAGGATTATGGAAAATAGACCTGCTATCTCCAGTTGTTTAAACGTAAATTTCTCTTTTTCGCTTCTCTCAGATAGAAAAAGTACTTCGCTTGAGCAAGCTTTAATTCGAATAGAATGTCCGGTGAAGGCTCAACGCTATTTGCGACAAGCTTTTTTTGTCTGTTCCATTCTTCCTTTTGCTTAAAAAGCTGTTGAATTAATATCTCATCGAATTCTTTTCGAATTGATTTTCTGCGAAGAAAACCCATGTACCGTACTTCTCCTTCCTACATCTCACGTCTGCCTTCTAGAGCCTTAGAAAGTGTGACTTCATCCGCATACTCTAAATCTCCACCTACTGGGAGTCCGTGAGCAATGCGAGAGAGTTTAATTCCTGATGGTTTCAACAATCTAGAGATATACATGGCTGTCGCTTCTCCCTCAATGTTTGGATTGGTTGCAAGAATGACCTCTGTGACTTGATCGTCTTGCAATCTTTTTAATAGGTCAGGAATTTTAATATCCTCTGGCCCAATTCCGTCCATTGGTGAAATGGCACCATGAAGCACATGATATAAGCCGTTGTATTCTTTCATTTTTTCCATTGCGATCACATCTTTTGGATCCTGCACGACACAGATCACAGATTGATCTCTTCTTGTATCTTCACAAATATAGCAAGGATCCTGATCGGTGATATGTCCGCAAACAGAACAATAAGTTAAATTACGCTTTGCATTAACAAGTGCCTTCGCAAAATCCAGCACGACATCTTCTTGCATACTAAGAACAAAAAAAGCCAGACGGACCGCAGTTTTAGGTCCGATTCCTGGCAATTTCATAAAGCTATCAATCAGCTTTGATATTGGTTCAGGATATTGCATCTTCAGTTATTCCTCCTAGAATAAACCTGGCATGTTCATTCCTTTTGTGAATTGACCCATTGTTTCATTTGTTAGTTCATCAACTTTTTTCAATGCATCATTTGTTGCTGCAAGTACAAGATCTTGAAGCATATCGATGTCTTCAGGATCAACAACTTCTTCATTAATCGCCACATCAACGACTTCTTTTTGTCCATTTACTTTTACAGTGACCATGCCGCCACCTGCCGTACCTTCAAGGACTTTTTCTGCAAGCTCTTCTTGAGCCTTAGCCATATCCTTCTGCATTTTTTGCATTTGTTTCATCATTTTTTGCATATTTCCCATTCCACCGCGCATATGAACACCACTCTCTTTCAAATTGTTAATCTTTAATTTCAATTAAATCGGTTCCTACTAACTTCTTTGCTTCTGCAATTAATGGATCTTCTTCAGCAGAAGCTGCCTGACCATCTGCTTGTTCTTCAGGCTGATGATCTCTTAAAAATTCTTCTCTTATTTTACCCCATTGAGCGTCAGGAACGCCAACTAATTCCACTCTTTTTCCTAGCATAGATTCTAGCAGTTGCTCAAGATTGGTTCGAACACCACTTTTATCTTCGGCCACCATCTTACAATGTATTTCAAATTTGAATTTTAAAACAAAGGCATGAGTTGCCGCCGCAACTGGTTCACTATCTGTTAATAGCGCAGCGTGAGATACCTTATTTTGCTGTTTTAATTGGGCAAGAAGCTCTCCCCATTTGCCTTTTATTTTTTCTAGCTCCGGCCGCTTCGCTTCTTTTAAAATCTCATGAATTCGACCGACAGGTGCACGATAACCATTTTTATTACTCGTTTGAGGTCGAGGTGCTTCCGTTTTTGCTTGAGGACTCTGAGACTGAGTCATTGGAACACCCTCAGCTTTTAGCCTAGATAGCTCCTGTTCCAGCCTGTCTATTTTATTCGTTAACGCTGTTAGGTCGGAATCAGCCGGAGATGATACAGCACCAGCCGTTGACTGACAGAGCTTAACCACAGCTACTTCAAAGAAAATTCTAGGATGGTTTGTCCATTTCATTTCCTGATGGCTTTTATTCAGCACTTCAATCGTTTCATAAAGAAACTGAGGTGCCACACGTTCTGAAAGAGCCACAAACTTATCGTCGACTTTGACTTTTTCAAGGACACCTTCAAGATCCGGTGCTGTTTTGTAAAGAAGCATATCTCTAAAGTAGAAGATCATATCCTCTATTAATTTCGCGGCATCTTTCCCCTGTTGAAGCAATTCATTTAACGTATCCAGCGCTATCGCAATATTTTGCTCAAAAATGGCTTCAGCAAGCTGACTAATGAAATGCTGAGATACAGCACCTGTAATGAGCAGTGCATCATCAATTGTGAGCTGTTCACCACTAAATGAGATCGCTTGGTCAAGGAGACTGAGTGCGTCACGCATGCCTCCATCTGCCGCACTAGCAATAATCTCGAGTGAACCCTCTTGTATATTTAGGCTTTCTGCATCTACAATTTTCTCCATTCGTCCAACAATATCTTTTGTCGTGATCCGTTTAAAATCAAATCTCTGACATCTTGATATGATGGTAAGAGGAATCTTATGAGGCTCTGTGGTAGCCAAAATAAAGATACAATGAGCAGGTGGTTCCTCTAGCGTTTTAAGAAGTGCATTAAATGCCCCGATAGAGAGCATATGTACCTCATCTATAATATAAACCTTATATGTAACCGCTGAAGGAGCAAATTTCACTTTATCACGTATATCCCGAATTTCATCTACCCCGTTATTTGAGGCAGCATCTATTTCAATCACGTCTGAAATCGAACCGGTCGTAATCCCTCTACAGGCATCACACTCATTACACGGCTCACTAACAGGTGACTTTTCACAGTTCACTGCTTTCGCAAAAATCTTGGCAGCACTTGTTTTACCTGTTCCTCTAGGACCTGAAAATAAGTAAGCATGAGAAAACTTTTTCTGCAAAAGGGCATTTTGCAACGTTTTTGTGATGTGTTCTTGTCCAACAACATCCTCAAAAACTTGAGGTCTGAACACTCGGTATAAAGCTTGATAACTCACAAATACGCCCTCCTCCATTTATCATCATGTTCATTATACATGATGCAACGATCAATTCAAAAGTACACCTTTATTTTCTAATAAACGAAAAAGGGCATTTCCTTTAAAGACTTATTACTTTTCTTGATTAAAAAACGTGTTTTCCTGCTTTCTGAAAATGGCTTTTTTGCTATTTGTATAAACAAAACAACTGATATATTCTTTCAATAGCAACAAAAAACTCACCTAGATAAACTAGATGAGTTACATTTAATATTGATTTACCGTGCACCTTCTGTCGATTCGCTACCCCAAGCGTTACTTAAACAGTTAGCTCGGCCCAGGCAACCCTGCGGCACATGAGAGGTTTCACTTAATGCTGCTTCCTTCCGGACCTGACATGGTTCATGAATTCCCATTGCGCAGGACCCAGACGTCAACACCACTTATTTAAGGCAGACCTTGAAGTAAACGAACCTTGAGAAGGGATTCGGCCTCGCTAGAGCGGATTGCGAGTACAGGGCACCGCTACCTCCCCGCTTAGCACGGCAAAATGAATATTAAATTGTTGGTGACGCAGACATAAGTATACCTTCTAAGTGATAAAATTGCAAACGACATCCATTCATTTACTTTTCTCCTGCTTCTTACGCTGACGGAGGTCTCGAAAGAACTGACTTAACAGCTCACCACACTCATTTTCAAGCACACCGCCAATGACTTCAGACTGATGATTGAACCGCTCATCGTCCAATAAATTCATTAAAGTACCAGCACATCCACCTTTAGGATCATAGGCACCAAAAACGACCTTTTTCACTCTTGAAAGTACAATAGCGCCTGCACACATTGGGCACGGTTCGAGTGTAACATAAAGTACAGCATCTTCTAAACGCCAGCTACCAGTCATTTTACACGCTTCATCAATAGCAAGTAATTCCGCATGAGCAATTGATCGCTGTTCACTTTCCCTTAAATTGTGAGCACGGCTTACAATTTGATCATCAACAACGATGACGGCACCGATTGGAACTTCTCCTATTTGTTTTGCTTTCAAAGCTTCAGAAATAGCTTCTTGCATAAACTGTTCATCTTTCGTCATAGCACGGCTCTCTTTTCATGTTTTTTTAAAGGATATTGAGGTTAACATATTATCACAATCTTTTAAAGGGGGTCTTGATTTGCCAAAACAACAAAAGGCACTGCTTATTATTGACATGATCAATAATTTTGATTTCGAAATGGGACATGTGCTCGCTGAAAAAACAGAGCAAATGACCAATAAAATTTTAGCCCTTAAACAACACGCTTTCAAGAAAAATTGGCCAATTATCTATATCAACGACCACTATGGACTCTGGAAGGCTGATATCAAAGCTGTTATGGAAACATGTAAAAACGAAAGAAGTGCCCCTATTTTAGAGCAAATGGCACCATCTAAAGATGATTACTTCTTAATTAAACCTAAGCACTCTGCCTTTTACGGAACAGCACTAGAGACACTCCTAAATGAATTAGGTGTGCAAGAACTTATTTTAACTGGAATTGCCGGAAACATCTGTGTCCTATTCACTGCAAATGACGCTTACATGCGAGAGTACAACCTCACTGTACCTAAAGATTGTATTGCTTCAAATGATGATAGGGACAACGAGTACGCTTTAACGATGATGGAGAACGTTCTTCTCGCCAAAATCATAACCACTAAAGAGATCACGGATGAAAATCAAACATGATTTATCCATCACCCTCATAAATTGTTAGCAATAACAAAGGGGGCGTTGACCATTCAAATTTATGTTGTCAAAAGAGGAGATACGTTAAATGAGATTGCCATGCGTTTTAAAACAACGGTAAATGAAATCATTCGGACCAACGACATCGAAACACCAAATCAACTAGTCGTTGGACAAACAATTGTCATCCCTATTAGAGGTCAATTTTATGAGGTCAAACAAAATGATACACTTTATCAAATTGGAAGAAGATTTCAAATTTCGGTAGAAGAATTGGCACGTGTGAATCGGATTCGTCCTGAAGCCATATTGCCTGTTCGTTTTTTGCTTTATATTCCACAAAGACCGAAAAGAAATATTAATTCTAATGCTTATATAGAACCACGCGGAAACCAAGTCAGCGAAAATTTAAAGCAAGCAGCCAGAGAGGCATCTCCATACTTAACACATCTCGGCGCTTTTAGTTTTCAAGCGCAAAGAGACGGAACACTTCGCGAGCCACCATTAGATCAATTGCCTCAGATTGCCGCTCAAAGCAGAACGGTTTTATCCATGGTAGTCACAAATCTAGAAAATGATAAATTTAGTGATGAACTCGGGCGAATCCTTTTAACAAATCAATCTGTCAAAACGACATTATTAAATGAAATCGTCCGCGTTGCTCAAAAGTATCAATTAAAAGAAATCCATTTTGACTTTGAATATTTACGCCCTGTTGATAAAGAAGCCTACCTTCAATTTTTAAGAGAAGCAACAACTCGTTTTCATCAACAGGGTTGGACTATTTCTGTGGCACTCGCTCCTAAAACAAGCAGTGAACAGAAAGGAAAATGGTATGAGGCGCATGACTATGAAGCAATTGGAAAGATTGTTGATCATGTTGTGCTAATGACTTATGAGTGGGGCTACAGCGGCGGGCCTGCACAAGCCGTCTCTCCGATCGGCCCTGTCCGCCAAGTCATTGAATATGCACTGACTGTCATACCTGCCAATAAAATTGTGATGGGGCAGAATTTATATGGATATGATTGGACACTCCCTTATGTTCAAGGAGGCCCTATCGCCAAAGCCGTCAGCCCTCAACAAGCGATCGCCATTGCTAGAGAGAATAATGTATCCATTTTATATGACGAAACAGCACAAGCACCTTATTTCCGTTATACAGATGCTAACAACAAAGAACACGAGGTTTGGTTTGAAGATGCAAGATCCATTCAAGCCAAATTTAATCTCATTAAAGAGTTAAACCTAAATGGAATTGCTTACTGGAAATTAGGTCTATCCTTCCCACAAAACTGGTTGTTGTTATCAGATCAATTTAATATTGAAAAAAGAACGACATCGTAATTCATACGCTCTATCTCTCAGAAGGGGTATGGTACAATATACATTGGTTTGACAACTTTATAGATAGAGGAGAACGCCTATGTATCCTGCCCCTTTTATTGCAGTGGAAGGCCCAATTGGAGCCGGAAAAACAACCTTGGCTACAATGCTTTCAAAGGAATTTCAATTTCCTTTAGTAAAAGAAATTGTAGAAGAAAATCCATTCTTAGATAAATTTTATGAAGATATGGAACAATGGAGCTTTCAGCTTGAGATGTTCTTTCTATGCAATCGGTTTAAACAGTTAGAATCTATTGAAGAGAACTATGTCAAAAAAAAGCAGCCGATTGTCACTGATTATCATGTCTATAAAAATATGATCTTTGCAGAAAGAACCTTATCTAAAAAGCACATGGATAAATACAGAAAGATCTATCACTTGCTGACAGATGATCTTCCTAAACCAAATGCCATGATCTATATAAAAGCCAGCCTTCCCACCTTACTTGATAGAATAAAGATGAGAGGCCGATCTTTTGAAGAAGACATTGATCCAGCTTATTTAAAAACTCTGATTGAAGATTATGAGTTAGCCATCGAGCATTTAAAACAAACTGACCCAGGTCTTCCTATCATTACAATTGAAGGCGATCATACAGACTTCGTTTCCTCACAGCAAGATTACCAGCAAATTGTACAGAACATAAAGGAGCAAGTACTATGAAAAATATTGAAATACCAAAGGATGCTGTCATTACAATTGCAGGGACAGTTGGTGTCGGAAAATCGACCATGACGAAAACAATAGCGGACAAGCTAGGGTTTCAAACTTCTCTCGAAAAAGTAGATGATAATCCATACTTAGAGCCTTTTTATTCAGATTTCCAAAGATGGAGCTTTCATTTACAGGTCTATTTTCTAGCTGAACGTTTTAAGGAGCAGAAACGAATCTTCGAGTCTGGTGGAGGTTATGTACAAGATCGGTCCATTTATGAGGACACTGGTATTTTTGCTAAAATGCACGCAGACAAAGGTACCATGTCAGAGGTAGACTATGAAACGTATACGAGTCTATTTGAGGCGATGGTGATGACACCTTACTTCCCTCACCCAGATGTCCTTATCTACTTACATGGGGATTTAGATCATATATTACATCGTATTGAAGAGCGCGGGAGAGAGATGGAAACTCAAACCGATCGAGCATATTGGGAAGAAATGTACACTCGATATACAGAATGGATTGAACAATTTGATCTGTGCCCTGTGATTAAAATTAACATTGAAGATTATGACTTACTTCATGATGAAAGCTCACTTGATCCAATTCTTCATGAAATTGCTTCTGTTATTCAAAAAAATCGCTCTAACACAAAATAAAAAAAACCGCTGCATTTCTCGAATGCAGCGGTTTGACAATTTCCAATTTTTATGCGTTTCAATTCAACTAAGGTAAAATCAATATGGCGGAGGAAGAGGGATTCGAACCCCCGCGGGCTTTGACACCCCTGTCGGTTTTCAAGACCGATCCCTTCAGCCGGACTTGGGTATTCCTCCGTATCGACAAGAATTAATATATCATATCATCTTATTTTAAGTCAACATCTTTTCGAAAAAATTTTCAACATTTGATTTTGGTATGATGTTTAGCCTATAAAAAGCAGCCGATTATCGGCTGCTCTTCATCTCTTACGTATCCTGTCTAATTTCTTCTATAAAAAGATTCATCTCTTCTTTAAAATCATTTAATGACTCAATAATCTTTGTAAAGTCTGTCACTTGTTTAGCTTGTTCGTTTGTTGAACTGCTGATTTGTGAGATATTTTCAGATAAAGTGCCAATGCTGTCTTGGATTTCTTTTAAAAATGCATTAATGGTTTCAGCTGCTTCCTTTGATCCATCTGATAACTTTCGTACCTCGTCTGCAACAACAGCAAAGCCTTTTCCATTTTCACCTGCTCTTGCCGCTTCAATTGCAGCATTGAGTCCTAACAGGTTTGTTTGTCTCGCAATACCGCCAATGGTTTTGACGACTTCTTCAATGTTTGCGGATTTCTCTTCTGCTCTTCCGGCCTGCTCACTAATTTCTAAGCTTGTCGCAGCCAGTTCTTGAGAATGAGCAGCAATTTGCTCAATTCCACCTTGTAACTCTTTCGCTACTTTATTGATATGTTCCATATAGCCGCTTAATTTCTTCTCACGATGATGTGAAAAAGCCACTAAAAAAGAGCCAATCACTTTTCTATCTTCATCAAAAATCGGATAACCTTTTACAGCAATTTCATAACCATATAAAGACTCTGGCAAATGCCCATCATATTCTTGTCCTCTTAATGTCGTCGCCACGTTCTGGTCCTCTGGGTTTAAAGCGTCCCCTACTTTAATGCCAAAATCTACTGTGGTCGATGGATAATAGCAAAGTACCTTTTCTGTATCAGTGATGCCGAAAAGAACACTTTCATCTAGAACTTTTCTGAGTAATTGAGCCATTTCAACATAATAGTCAAGCCTATTCAAGGTTATTCCTTCTTTCCTAGATGCTTTTAGTTCTTTTATCGGCTTATTTTAGAAAAGCTGTAGAAGTTTAGGTAAAAAGAATAAGATGCCATGACGGCATCTTATTTTATCACTTCTTTATTTCCCATATAAGGACGTAACACCTCAGGAATAATCACTGTTCCATCCTCTTGTTGATAGTTTTCTAAAATGGCTGCAACAGTTCTTCCTACTGCTAAACCAGATCCATTTAATGTGTGGACGTGTTCTGGCTTTGCTTTAGGCTCAGGGCGGAAACGAATGTTTGCTCGTCTCGCTTGGAACGCTTCAAAGTTACTGCAAGAAGAAATTTCACGATACGTATTTTGGCTTGGAATCCATACTTCGATATCGTATTTCTTCGCAGCCGTAAAGCCTAAATCTCCTGTACACATGCTCATGACACGGTATGGCAGGTTCAATAATTGAAGAACTTTTTCTGCTTGGTTTGTTAGTTTTTCTAATTCTTCATAAGAATCTTCTGGTCTGACAAATTTCACAAGCTCTACTTTGTTAAATTGGTGCTGACGGATGAGTCCGCGCGTATCTCTACCAGCAGAACCAGCTTCTGATCTAAAGCAAGCACTAAATGCTGCATAATTGATTGGCAGCTGCTCTCCTTCAAGAATCTCGTCACGGTGCATGTTCGTAATTGGCACTTCAGCCGTTGGAATGAGGAAATAATCTTCTTCTCGAATTTTAAAAGCATCCTCTTCAAACTTTGGAAGCTGTCCAGTTCCTGTCATGCTTGCTCTGTTGACCATATAAGGTGGTAGTACTTCAGTAAAACCAAATTCATCTACGTGTAAATCCAGCATAAAGTTATAAAGTGCACGCTCTAACCGTGCGCCTAGCCCTTTATAAAAAACGAAACGGCTTCCTGTCACTTTTCCTGCACGTTCAAAATCCAAAATCTTCAGCTCATCGGCTACATCCCAATGCGGCTTTGGTTCAAATGAGAAGGCTGGCTGTTCGCCCCATTTTCTCACTTCAATGTTGTCATCTTCTGTTTCACCGACTGGTACAGAGTCATGAGGGATGTTTGGAATTGAGAATAGGATGGTTTGCAGGCTTTCCTCTACTGTTCTTAATTCATCATCTAACTTCTTAATCTCATCGCCTACCTCACGCATTTCTTGAATAATGTGATCAGCGTCTTTCTTTTCTCTTTTTAGAACAGCCACTTGCTGTGATACTTCATTTCTTCGGCTCTTTAATACTTCCGTTTTGCCGATTAATTCTCTTCTTTTTTGATCCAGCTCACCAAACTTATCAAAATCCGCTAAATCTTCGCCTCGATGGGCTAATTTTTCTTTGATTTGATCAAAATCCGTTCGCAGTTGTTTAATATCCAGCATGTGTAACACTCCTTTTTTATCGAAAAATAAAAAGAGCCCTCATCCCATGAAAGGGACGAGAGCTCTCGCGTTGCCACCCTGATTGAAAACACGCCAAAAGCATGCTTTCCTCTTTCCTCTGTAACGGCATCACCGTAAATGCTTACTTCGTGTTTCAGCATTTCGCTCAAGGATGGATTCAGAATGCATCTTTCACCGATTCTCACCAACCATCGGCTCTCTGAGAAAGAGGGGCTTCTTACTATTTCCCGTCAACGCTTTTTCGATCTTTGATTGTGATTTTAATGTACTATAAGTTTTATCTCTTTTCAACCGTTTTATACAGCAAGCTTCGTTTTATAGGACTCCACCATCTCAACAAACAGCTGTGTTAACCGATGGTCGTCTGTCAGCTCTGGATGAAAAGAACAACCTAAGATATTGTTTTCTTTCGCCATCACAATCCTGCCGTCATACTCAGCCATGACCTCTACGCTCTCATCTGCGCTGATGATATGAGGCGCACGGATGAACACTCCTGTAAACGGCGCATCCAGTCCTTTCACTTCTACATCTGCTTCAAAGCTGTCTACCTGTCTGCCAAACGAATTACGTGCAACAGATACATTTAACAGTCCAAGATGAGCATCTTCTCGATCTTCTATATGCTTTGCCAGCATAATCAAACCGGCACAAGTCCCAAATATCGGTTTACCTTGAGCAGCGAACGCTTTAATCGGTTCAATGAATTGGTACGTATCCATGAGTCTTCTCATCGTCGTACTTTCACCACCAGGGATAATGAGACCGTCAACAATTTCTAACTCCTCTACCCGCTTGATGATCTTTCCCGCTGCGCCACAAGCTTCAATCGATTGAATATGCTCTCTCACCGCTCCTTGAAGCCCTAGTACACCAATTGTTAGCATGTTCGTTTGCGCTCCCTTAATTACCAGCCACGCTCTTGCATACGCTCTTCTGGCAATAGATTTGAAATTTCAATTCCTTTCATCGCTGTTCCAAGCTCTTTAGAAAGCTCTGCAATTAGACGGTAATCTGTGAAATGAGTCGTTGCTTCTACAATCGCTTTTGCAAATTTAGCTGGATTGTCTGATTTGAAGATACCAGAGCCGACAAATACACCATCTGCTCCAAGCTGCATCATTAATGCTGCATCTGCTGGTGTCGCAACACCTCCAGCAGCAAAGTTTACAACCGGTAATTTGCCTTCTTTTTTAATTTGAAGCAATAATTCATAAGGTGCGCCTAAATTCTTGGCTTCTGTCATCAATTCATCTTCACTCATTGCCGCCACTTTACGAATTTGAGCATTGACCTTTCTCATATGACGAACAGCTTCTACAATATTTCCTGTACCAGGCTCACCTTTTGTACGCAACATAGATGCACCTTCTGCAATACGACGAGTCGCTTCACCTAGATCACGGCAGCCACATACGAAAGGTACTGTGTATTCATTTTTATTTAAATGGAATTCCTCATCTGCGGGCGTCAGCACTTCACTCTCATCAATATAATCAACACCAAGTGCTTCAAGAACACGAGCTTCCACGATGTGGCCGATACGTGCTTTTGCCATGACTGGAATCGTTACTGCATTTTGTACTTCTTCTACGATTCTTGGATCTGCCATACGGGCAACACCGCCTGCTGCACGGATATCAGCTGGTACCCGTTCTAGTGCCATTACTGCCACTGCGCCTGCTTCTTCTGCGATTTTTGCCTGCTCAGCATTGACGACATCCATAATGACGCCACCTTTTTGCATTTCTGCCATTCCACGTTTTACTCGTTCAGTTCCCTTATTGCTCACAATTGTTTCCTCCCATTTGTCTATTCGATTGATTCAACACCTTTATCATACAAGCGATAGAGTATAACAATAAAGAGAATAGTATAACAATTCAATTAGCTCATAAAAAAGAAGAAACCCTTATATATCAAGGTTTCATAGTTAAAAAGGCATCATTCCCTCTTTTAAGTGTTATTAACATGTTATAATGCATCTATAACAATTCGAAACCATCTATAACAATTCCACACCCATTGGAGGATTTTCATGCATATTGATATCCATCGACATTCAGATACATCTCTTTCAAATCAGATTTACTTTTCCATCGTTGATCACATTCAATCAGGTCTGCTTCAGCAAGGCGATAAGCTGCCGACTGTACGTGATCTAGCGAAACAGCTGAATGTGAGTCTTGTCACAGCGGCAAAAGCCTATACACGGCTTAAGGACGACGGATTTTTAACGACTGTACAAGGGAAAGGTACGTTTGTGAATGAGCAGCATGAGCAAACCGACATCCCGGTTCAATCATCTACTTCTTTCGATTGGCAGTTATCGATCCCAGATTATTTACCAAGGTCTCAATTCGCTCAGTATCACTATGTCGAAGAAGCCATTAATCTTTCTTCCTCTATGATTGATCCTGGTCTTTTACCTAACCGGTATTTAGAAAAAGAAATGCAGCATGTCCTAGCCCGGCATCCTCAAATCATGTCAAAATACGGTGAAATACAAGGTGACCTTCAGCTTCGTCAGGTCATTCAATCATTTCTAGAAAAATTAGATGTTCCTTCTACTCCTGAAAATATCCTTGTCACTAGCGGTTCTCAGCAAGGACTTGATTTAGTGGCACGTACATTTATCGGGCCGGATGATGTAGTTGTCATGGAGGCGCCCACTTATCCAGGCGCAATTGATGTCTTTATGGGGAGAGGGGCACGAATTATTACGGTTCCTGTCGATCATGAAGGAATGAACATGAAACAGCTTCAAAGCATTTGTGATAAATATAAACCAAAGCTCATCTATACCATTCCTACTTTTCACAGTCCTACAGGTGCTAGTATGTCGATGAAACGAAGAAAACAGCTGCTTTTACTGGCACAAAGCATTGATTGTCTCATTGTAGAGGATGATCCTTATCGTGAGCTTTATTTTGAAAAGAAGCCGCCGGCACCCATTAAAAGCCTAGATCACGATGGACACGTCATTTATTTACGAGGATTAAGCAAGACACTGGCTCCAGGATGCAGAATTGGAATTATTACAGCGTCAGGCTCTATATTTAACCGTTTATTAGCTGCAAAAGCCAATAATGATTTAGGTAGCCCGCTTCTCACCCAAAAGGCGATCTTACCGTTTCTCACTTCCAAGAAAATGATCGATCATACGAAAAAATTAAGAACTGCCTTGAAGGTGAGACGCGATTTGATGATGGATGTGTTGACAAAGCATGCGCCAAAGGACGTCACGTGGCAAATCCCACAGGGCGGGCTCAATTTGTGGCTTAGCTTTCCTTCCTGGGTCGATACACGTGCCCTATTACATGAGGCACGGAAGCAGCAAATCACCTTCCTGCCTGGCTCTGTCTGCTATCCTGGGGAGCCGAAGCAGAATTATATACGCCTTAGCTTTTCTTATGTGAATGAAAAGGCACTGACGGAAGGTATGGAAAAGTTATGTGGTATTTTTCAGCAGGCATTGTCTTCACCTCAAAACCACAAACAATCTCTTTTCTTTTAACGATAAAAAAACTGCTCTCATATATAGAGAGCAGTCAGGCTGTCGAGAAAATCTCGACAGCTTTATTTTTTTCCTTAAATTTTCCACTACCCCATTTTATAATAGAGAAAAGCATACTAAAGGAAGGTG
>NZ_JANUEZ010000017.1:0-13739 GCF_024807925.1 Bacillus sp. JUb11
CAGTTTGACTGACTACCTATGATGTATCATAGGATTTTTTTATAAAAACTCGAATTAACAGGTACGTTTTGTCTTGTTTAGTTTTCAAAGATCATCTTCGCCGTTCTTAGCGGCTTTAATAATATAACATTTCGCTTCATCTTATGTCAACAACTTTTTTCAAGTTTATTTCCCGAAGCGTTTGTGTTTGTCACTGTGTGTCAGCGACGATTAATAATATATCACGAAAACATTCTGTTGGTCAACGCCTTTTCAGAACTTTTTTTAAAATAGTTTTATCGTGCATGTTAAACCCTTGTCCTGCATACAATCAAGTAACAATCTCGGACAAGGCAGGAGTGTTTGAATTGAGTCGATTATATGTGTTGCCTATTAAACGGCTGAAGCAAGTAGTCATTATTCTTGTAGCAGCCCTTGCAGCTGCAACCTTTTTTTATGTACAAAAGGCACCGCCGCTGTCGGTATTTAAAACAGAACAAGGACCCCGAGCAATTTATAAAGGAGAGACCTCATCAAAACACGCATCCCTTACGTTTAATATTGGCTGGGGAGACGAGAAGGCTGTTCCTATTTTAAATGTCCTCCGAGAGTACGATATAAAGAACGCCACTTTCTTTCTGTCTGCTTCTTGGGCTGAGCGTCACCCGGATATTGTGAAAAGGATTAAAGAGGACGGCCATCAAATCGGCAGCCTTGGCTATGCATATAAAAATTATAGCCAGCTTGAAGAAAACGAAATTAAGCGAGATCTTGTCCGTGCACAAAATACATTCCAAAAGCTTGGACTGGAAGACATTCAATTATTAAGACCACCAACTGGGCAATTTAATGAAACGGTATTGAAAATTGCAACACAGTATGGCTATACCGTTGTCCATTACAGCATCAATTCTCAAGATTGGCTGAACCCGGGCGTCGACCAGATTGTTCATAATGTAAATGATCGAATGAAAAGCGGAGACATCATTCTCCTTCACGCCTCAGATTCAGCCACCCAAACCGCTCAAGCCTTACCAGCCATTTTAAAACACTTAAAAGACAAGAATTTAAGAAACGTCACGGTTGGCGAGCTTATCTCTAATACAAAAACAAAGTCAACTGAGGTTAAGTAGCTTTTGCTTTTGAAAACCGCGGCATAGCTAATAACTGAAACGCATTACAACCTAATAACGGGAATAGCATTAAATATAGCCAGTCCTCTTCATTGACTCTAAGCGCCGGAAACCATTCTAACGACGTGATGACGACCATGAGAAACATTGCAGAAATAAATGTTTTCTTAGAGGACTGCTGCTGTTTAAAATAAGACACGATCAATGCAAACACACCGATAAAAACAGGCAGCCACAAGTATGGAAGAAATGATTCATTCTCCCCGAAAAACAAAAACCGCAAATAAGCTAAATCAAACAGCACGAAAATCACAAGGAATAACTGAATGGTATTCCATAAAGAATGCGACCTGAAAATCTCCAGCGCAAACCGGTGCACTGTCAAAAAGACAACAAACCCCATCTGACTGATTACACTAAAGATCATCCCCACACCAATAAACCAAAATAACACAGACGCAATCTCTAAAATCTCAAACGATACAAACAGCTTCTGATATTTCCCCCACTCCAGCGCAAAACCTACCACGCTTGTAATGACCGCTCCAACAGCCAGCACAGAGAAGAAAAAACGAACTAAATCCCGACTTTTCATTGAAATGACCCAACCCCTATTTTTGTTATGTATAAATTCATGTGAAACATTCATATTAAAAGTAAGACATGTAACGAAAGGAGCCACAGTATGTCAAAAGGCATCTTGCGTATAATGAGCTGTTTTCTTCTTTTATCTCTAACAGCTTGTGCTCCCAAAACCCAATCCTCATCTAATATGGACTATGACGAAACGAAAAAAATGGTCGTCGATATTTTGAAAACAGATGACGGTAAAAAGGCCATTCAACAGTTATTAAATGACGAGGCAATGAATGAAGCTTTGGTAATGGATGAACAAACTGTGAAAAAAACAATAGAGAAAACACTGACTTCTGATAAAGGCAAAGAGTTCTGGAAGAAGGTCTTTGAGGATTCTAAATTTGCCGAGACTTTCGCAAAATCCATGCAGCAACAGCATGAAAAGATGTTAAAACAATTGATGAAGGACCCTGACTATCAACAAATGATGATGGATATTCTCAAGGATCCTGAAATGGAAAAGAAATACGGTGAACTGGTCAAAAGCAAAGAGTTCCGAAAGCACTTAGAGAAAGTTATTACAGAAACATTAAGCAGCCCTCTCTATAAGAAGAAATTCGAAGATGAGCTAAAAAAAGCAGTCTCTGAAAGCAGCAATGATTCCGGTTCACAAGGAAGCGGCAGTTAAACATCACCCGAGTGGCACAAGGTCCACTCGGGCTTTCATTATGCTTTCACTGTTAATTGTTCAATGACTTTATTGGCAATGTGTTGATACACTTCCCCTGTCGGATGACTCGCATCATAGACAGAAGGTGCAAAATCGTCCTCATTCCAATCAGGCTGTCTTAAAGGGATTTGACCAAGAACTGATACACGCAGCTCCTCCGCCAGCTTATCCCCGCCGCCCTTTCCAAAGACATATTCCTTCTCACCTGTTTTTTTGCTTTCATAGTAACTCATATTCTCAACGACCCCTAGCACCTCGTGATCTGTTTGCAGTGCCATTGCGCCTGCTCTAGCAGCAACGAAAGCCGCTGTTGGATGCGGTGTCGTCACAATGATTTCTTTACAGCTCGGAAGCATCGTATGAATATCAAGTGCCACATCACCTGTTCCAGGCGGAAGGTCTAATAGTAAGTAATCTAATTCTCCCCACTCTACTTCGTGGAAGAAGTTATTTAGCATTTTACCAAGCATCGGTCCTCTCCAAATGACCGGTGCGTTTTCTTCAACAAAAAAGCCCATTGAAATCACTTTGACGCCAAAGCGTTCCACAGGAATAATCTTTTCCCCTTTTACTGTCGGTCTGACGGTGATTCCCATCATATCCGGTACGCTAAAGCCGTAAATATCAGCATCGATCAGTCCCACTTTTTTCCCTAGACGAGCCAGTGCCACAGCCAGGTTAACGGAAACAGTTGATTTCCCAACGCCGCCCTTTCCACTCGCAATCGCTAAGAACACAGGTGGATTTTTAGAGTTGAGCAGGTTTTCTTCCTCATCTTGTGACGGCATAAACCTTTCAAGCGTTTCTTGAGGCAGTTCTTCAAAACGAAGTCCTACAGTGTTCGCGCCCGCTGCTTTTAAAGCTTGTACGATGTCTTGCTGCAGCTTCATCTGCTCAGCAGTGCCTGTTTTGGCAATCGCCACTTTTAAGCTCACATGCTCTTTTTCAGGTTTTAGGCTGATTTCCTTGATGGCATCCAGCTCACCGAGCGGTATATGAAGGAAAGGTTCGTCCATCTTCCCAACTAGTTTTCTCACATCATCTTGTCCGATCATAGCAGAACCTCACCCTTTATTGAATTCGTTTACAATCCAAGTATATCATACATATCCTTACAATGTCTGTCCTCTTTGCCTGCGATAAACAGGAAAAAGCCCCTTATTCAGGCGGCTCTTTTTGCTCTGTTAAATATCTTAAAATGCCTTTATAAATCGAAGCAGCAATTTGATCCTGATATTTAGGAGTCGCCAGCTGACCAGCCTCTTTTGGATTCGATAGAAATCCGATTTCGACAAGCGCTCCTGGCTTCGTGACATTTTGCATTAAATAAATCCCATTGATTCGCTTCGCCTTGCGATCTGTGTTTTCAAGGTTGTTGCGCAATTCATCTTGAATGAACTTCGCTGCTTTTTCATTCTCTTCATACTTTCCGTAAAAGAACGTCTGTGCCCCGCTCCATTTGTTCGATGGGATCGCATTTAAATGAATGCTTAAATAGAGATCCGCTTCAGATTCATTGATGACTTTCACACGGTTTCTCAAATCCTCCGCTTTCTTTCGGGCATAACCCTTTGTATTCTTTGATGATAAATCAGAGTCATCTTCTCGGGTCATGAGAACAAGCGCTCCCTGCTCCTGCAAATAGTCTCTTATCTTCATGGACACATCCAGTGCAATCTCTTTTTCGAGCAGCTCTCCTCCTACGGCCCCGCCATCTGGACCGCCGTGACCCGGATCTAAATAGATGATCTTGCCGCTCAAAGGCAAGTTCCACGATTTCCACGAATCATCATTTAGAAACTGAAATCTGAATAAGAATAAGAGGACAATAAACCCGATTAAAAACCCTGTCCATTTCAGCTTTCTTTTCATCCCTGTCCCTCCCATACACCATTATTTTATAGATATGGGACAAGGGCTGGAAATATGCTTAGTGCAGTCGAAGCTTATGCCTTTTTTCTGATTCCCGAAAGCCTTCCTGCCACCACTTACTTAAAAATTCCTTCGCAAATGGATACAGACACGACATCTTACGCTCCATTCGGAACATATTCCCCCACGATTGCAAACACCCTGTTAGCTCCTCAACCAGCTCATCTTCTTCATGAACTGACCGCTTTTTTATATCATCGAAGGATTCACCATACTTACTCGACTCACCGTATCTCCCACCTGCTAAAAAAGCCTCAATGGCGAAATCGATACAGCCATCACTCATAATCCCAGCTGGATCATCTGCAAATGGGAACAGCTTCCTCGTGAATTTCTCGGAAGCGACCGTCACCTGTTGAAGAGACAATGTACGCAACAGCTTCTTTTCAAGCGTGACATCTCGTTTTGTTTTTAATTGATAAAATGAAAGAACTTCTGCCATGGACTGAACTCCTTTTTTCTTTGTATTGTTCGTTGGTTTGAACAAAACATGCAGTTCAGTAAATGGAAATCAATGCGCTAACGGATTGGAAAATTGTGATAAAATGAACATTTATATATAGAAAGAATAGAAAAGGGGCAAAATTCATGAAGAAGTGGATGTATATCCTGTTGCTACTAACAGTCGTCTTATCTGGATGCGGCAGTCAAGCGACCGAGCAGAAGAGCGACATAAAAGGAATAGAAGACATATCATTAAAACAGCTCTCCAAACACAAAAATTCGTATATTGGAGACAATGGAGCAGTCGGGGCTATTTTATCAGATCTTCCAGGTAACGTGATTCGCGAGTATGAAATCGTAGATGAAAAAGCGCTAAAAGTGACATACGGCGTGAAAGAAAATACCAATGATACAGAAGAACAGTTTGATTCATTTTGGTTTGATAAGAAGGATACCATTGAAAAAAACTACTTATATAATGTATTGGCACTTTTTATTCTTATCGATAATGTGGAGCAAGTGACACTCAAGATGAACGCTAAAGACGAGCCATCCGTCACGTTTAAAAGAAAACAGCTAGAAAAAAAGCTGCCTCATTCTTTTAAAGTGTACAAAGACGATACAGCGCTTTGGCAAAAGGAACTGGTTGATGGAGTTGTGAAGTCAAAAGATAAACGTCAAGATGTATACAAAGCGTTTCCCATCAAGAAATAATAAAAACAGAGGGGCGTCACCCTCTGTTTTTTGATAATTATGTAGTAAAAGCTTGAATCAATTGTTGTCGAAAGTTTTGATCTGCTACTACGGTAAGTATAAATTCATCGAACACTTCCCCCATCCAGTGAGAATTCTCCGCTTTCAGGTCATTGATGAATAGAGAAATCGATATAGTTGATGTATCCGTTTTTCGATATAAGGCAGCAGTGACAACAAACAACGTCGATCCACCTTTATACCAAATATATTGATCTGTTTCCGTCTTCAATGTTTCTCCCAACACAATTTGGCTAAAAAGACGCTTTTCTTCTGTTGTTAACAGCTCATCCTGTAGACGTTTCATAAAATGTGCATATTGATTCGTTGTAGACCTTGTCATCTTTTGCGTCAGTAAAGATTGAATACGCAAGCTTAACAAGTTCTTTTACATCAATTTTTCTTCTAACGCCTTTTTATGCTCCGGGTCATTTTTCATGATATGAAAAATCTCGAACATCAGAGATTTGTATTGTTCATCAGTTACATCGCTTATTTGCTTTAATGCATCCTGCTCATGATCAGATACATAGGCTGGCCACAACACCTTGGGTGTCAGCGGCATGAGTTCATCATGTTCTGTAAGACCTGCTTGTTTCATCTGATCATTGATCTTTTTTAAGTCGAGCAAGTCAATCAAATAATCAGTACAAGCATTCGAACTAAATTGCATCATCCCTTTGGCAACATCTAATAAAGTTGCATGCTCAGAAAAATCGTTGACCTCTAGCCAGTATGTGTGAGCACCGCCATCGGTTCTATCAATATAAAACCGCTCTATATCAGACAATGCCACTTTTTCACCTAGCTTGATGTCACCGCTGGATACAGCTTTAACAAAATGAAACAAAACAATTAATTTCATCGTACTTGCAAGTGGTGTTTTTTGATCACCATTCCAATCTAATACCACATCTTCATTTTCAATAATTGTTACTGATACGTCCTTTTTGTTTTTCGTGACAAATGCCAAAAGATCCTCTTTTGTTTTCTTCAAATGTTTCTCCTTTCCAAACCACTATAGATTCTCGTCTCCAATATAACAAATATTTGAAACAAAGGAACAAAAAAGCAAAGGGCTGTGAATACCTTTGCTTCTTGGTGTGTTTATTTACGAAGAAGATGCAGTTTCATCCCATCATGTGTAGCTTCAAATCCCAACTTTTCGTAAAGACGGCGTGCTTCTGGCCTCTGTTTGTCAGTTGTCAGCTGAATCATATGACACCCGCGGTCACTTGCGCGTTGAATAGCCCGCTTGATCAACAATGTGCCAATTCCTCTTCCTCTATGAGTCGAGGCTGTACGAACTCCTTCTATTGAAGCTCGCCATCCTCCTTGATACGTTAGAAATGGAGTCATTGTTAATTGGAGAAAACCGACTACCTCTTCCCAATCACAAGCGACGATTAGTTCAATATTGGGATCCGCTTCGATCGAATGAAAGGCATTGAGGTAGCTTTCTAATATTGGACGAGTGTAGCGTTCTCTCTTTTGGCCTAATTTATCATCTGAAAGCATCAAAACGATGTTGTCGAGGTCTCCTTGGACGGCTTCCCTAAATGTCAATTGATTCAGATTCAATGAACACACCTCCTATCACGGAATGGAAGCCTTTATTCATTTGCCAAAATACCAATTGATAGCGTTCTCATATAAAATTTTATCCACCGCTTCCTCATCAAACATCTGTTGAATCAATTCAATATCACCGTATTCAAATGGACGTTTCGCCCTTGTAGATGGAAGATCTGTACCAAACATCAGTGCATCAGGATTCGTTTGATAAATAGACGTCAATGCATGTTCGACCTTTAAATCAACACGCCCAAAGCCAGTCGCTTTCACACGAACACCTTTTTCAACCAGCTTGAGCAAATGCGGCAAACCTTCTTCAGATAAGCCTAGATGATCAACGGAAACGGCCGGTAGCTGTTCAAGCGTTGATGAGATGTCAGGGAGATGCTTAGCGTCTATGTAAATCTCACTATGCCACCCAGCCAGCTCATATACCCTTTTCGCAAAATAGTCGAGCTTTGAAATATCCTCCGAACCGCCCCGCTTCACATTAAAACGTAAAGCCTTTACCCCTTGTTGATTCAATTGAACAATCTCATCATCAGTTGCTGTAAAAGGTAATTGAGTCACACCGCAAAAAGCCGGTCCCATTTCATCTAGTGATTTCAACAAATAACCTTGATCAAAGCCCTGAAATGACCCTGATACAATCGCTCCACCTACAATCCCTAAATCAGCCGTCTCTCTCCTATAATCATTCACCGCATAACTCGGCGGTGTATATCCTTGGTTTTCTTGAATAGGAAAATCAAAATCAATGATATGAAAATGTGCATCAAAGATCCTCATGCCCGCGCCCCTCTTCTGCTTATTTGACCTGATTATATCAATAGAGCAAGCCAAGGGATATTTGGAATGACGAATTACTTCATATCATGAAAACTTATCAAGTTTTCCATTCCTCTCGTAAGATGGCATAATAAAACTCATCCCACCACTCATTTCCTTGTGGTATACATTTTTTAAAATATCCCTCTCTTCTCATCCCCATTTTCTCCATCACTCTCCATGACGGCACATTTTCAGGCTGACAAGTGGCAATAATTCGATGTAAATTCATTGTGTGAAAACCATGATGCAGGACAGCATACGCCGCTTCTGATGCATAGCCTTTGTTTTGATATGCAGAATTGAAGACCCAGCCAATTTCATATGTGTGCTCACCAAAGTAAGGATGAAACACGATATGCCCGATGCATGTATGATCTTCTTTTAATAGAACAGCAAAATTCTTGCCCGTCTCAAGACGATTATTTTTGACAAATTCCTGCGCCTCTTCTTTAGAAAAAACACCTTCTGGCATATACCTCATCACCACCGGATCAGATGTATATGCATAGACATCCTGCCAATCATCCTCAATAAACGGTCGAATGAGACATCTTTCTGTTGTTAGATTCATAAATGCCATCCCCCTTTAACATCATTTTTTAAACAGAAACCTGACTATGATCCTATTTTATATGTTTCCAGACAGAAAAAAACACAAATAAAAAAGCACCAGCAGGATGCTGATGCTTTTTTATATAGGGTTTGTCTGTACAAACCCTTGTAAAACGTCCATACAATATAAAATTGATTAACGTTTTGAGAACTGAGGTGCGCGACGTGCGCCTTTAAGACCGTATTTCTTACGCTCTTTCATACGAGAGTCACGAGTAAGAAGTCCAGCACGTTTAAGTGGTGTACGGTACTCAGGATCTACTTCTAGAAGAGCACGAGAGATACCGTGACGAATTGCTCCAGCTTGACCAGAGAATCCACCACCGTGAACATTTACAAGAACATCGTAGCTGTTAGCTGTTTCTGTGATGTTCAAAGGCTGTTTCACGTCTTCGATTAAAGCAGCGAATGGAATGTATTCAGTAATTTCACGATTATTAACGACGATACGGCCTTCACCTGGAACTAAGCGAACGCGCGCTACAGAACTTTTACGACGACCTGTACCGTAATATTGAACCTGTGCCAAATTGTTAACCTCCCTTATAATTAACCGCGAAGTTCGTAAACTTCAGGTTGTTGTGCTTGATGTGGATGCTCAGAACCACGGTACACATTTAATTTTTTGAACATTTGACGACCTAGTGGACCCTTTGGAAGCATACCTTTGATAGCAAGCTCCAACATTTTTTCAGGGTAGTTTGTACGCATCTCAAGAGCAGTTCTTTGTTTCAAACCACCTGGGTGCATCGTATGACGGTAGTAAATTTTGTCCGTCAATTTCTTACCAGTTAATTCGATTTTCTCAGCATTGATGATGATCACGTGATCACCTGTATCAACGTGTGGTGTATAAGTTGGTTTGTGCTTACCGCGCAAAAGTGATGCTACTTCAGTAGAAAGACGACCTAGAGTCTTGCCTGCCGCATCAACCACTAGCCATTTGCGCTCAATTGTGCTTGCGTTCGCCATTGGTGTTGTACGCATGAGTTTCCCTCCTAAATAAATCAATGAATTTTCCTGAATCAAATGCTACGTTCTATTTCAAAACACAGATAAGTCTTCCGGGGCTTATTTGTGGGGTTGAAATACATACCATATGATATCTTATAACTTTCTGCTTCCTGTGTCAAGAACATGTTACACCTGGTTTAGTTGTCATAGAAAACTTCCCATAAATACAGTCCGTGACTGGGCGCAGTCTTGCCTGCCGCTTCGCGATTTCGGGCGGCAAGCATGGCTTTTATCTCCTCAGGGTGAAATTTACCAGAACCAATTTCAAGTAACGTTCCAGCGATAATTCGCACCATGTTGTATAAAAAACCATTCCCTCTCACACGCATTTCAAGCCCGTCTGAGACGTTTTTCCACTCAAGGGCATAAATCTCCCTCACCTTGTCCTGAACCTCTGTATTGGCCGCACAAAAGCTTGTGAAATCGTGTATGCCAATGAGGTGCCCAGCTGCTTCTCTCATTTTGTCGACATCCAACGGGTAAGGAAAGTGACACGCATACTGTCTCGTGAACACATTTTGGTGCGTTTCCGTTGAGACCTTATAACGGTATTCCTTCGAAACGACACTAAAACGTGCATGAAACGATTCATCCACTTCCTCAGCCTTTAGAACCCTGATGTCATCAGGCAGGAGACTATTGAGGGCAAACGGCCATCTCTCCATCGGGATGGCAAGCGGGGTGTCGAAATGGATGACCTGTCCCTTTGCATGAACGCCACTGTCCGTCCGGCCGGAAGCCACAATCGGAATCAGTTCATCTTGTTTATGCATTCTAGCAAGAGCAGATTCAATCTCCGTTTGTACAGTACGCTGTCCTGGTTGCACTTGATACCCTTTAAAATGTGTCCCATCGTATGATACGGTACATTTTACTTTCATCTAGGCATCACCTAATTTCTAAGCAGCACAAGGAGTGCTGTTAACAGGATGAATAGAAGCAGCGTGAACGTGTCTTTCATGCCCCAGACAAGCTGACGGTATTTCGTACGCCCTTCTCCCCCGCGGTAGCCTCTCGCTTCCATAGCGGTCGCCAATTCCTCCGCACGCTTAAACGCACTGACGAAAAGCGGGACAAGCAACGGAACAATCGCTTTTAAACGATCTTTCACGGGTCCGCTTGTAAAATCAACACCTCTTGCCATTTGGGCTTTCATGATTTTGTCTGTTTCTTCGAGTAAAGTCGGAATAAATCGAAGAGAAATTGACATCATAAGAGCAAGTTCATGAACAGGTAGCTTGATTTTACGGAAAGGATGCAACAGCTTCTCCATCCCGTCTGTCACTTCAATAGGTGTTGTGGTCAACGTCAGAAGTGTTGTCATCATGATGAGATAGACAAAACGGAGTGAAATGAAAATCCCCTGTTTTAGACCTTCTTCATAAATATTCAGAAAACCAAAGTGAAAGAGCAAAGCGCCATCCTTTGTCATGAAGATATGCAGAATAAAGGTAAACAGAACAATCCAAAGGATGGGTTTCATTCCTTTGAGAATAAAGTACAGCGGCACCTGAGACACCATCACCACAAGGATCGTAAAGACCCCTAAAAGCCCGTAAGTGATGTAGTTATTCGCAAAAAAGACAATAAAGACAAAAAAGAAAATTGATAACAGCTTTGTCCTTGGATCAAGACGATGGACAAAGGATGTACCTGGCACATATTTGCCGATAATCATACTATCCATCATGATGTCGTGTCCTCCTGATATAAAGCTGTTAAGGCTTCTGCCATTTCATCCATGGTCAGAAGCGGTCTTGGAAACGTCATCCCCAGCTTTTCTTCGACAGCCTGCTGGAATTTGATCGTTTCCGGGAGGTCCAGACCGAAAGAAGACATGTCGGTACGATTGGCAAATAGCTCCCTCGGCGTACCTGTCGCTTTTACTGTTCCTTTGTGCATCACAATCATTTGATCCGCATAATGAGCGGCATCTTCCATACTGTGTGTCACAAGGATCGTCGTCAGGTTGGCTTTTTGATGAAGCTCATAGAACATGTCCATGATTTCTTTACGTCCGCGTGGATCTAATCCCGCAGTCGGCTCATCAAGCACAAGCACTTCTGGCTCCATCGCTAGAACACCTGCAATCGCCACACGTCTCATTTGACCACCGCTTAATTCAAAGGGTGATCGAGATAACAAGGATTCAGGAAGGCCTACAAGCTTCAGCATCTCTTTAGCCTTGGCTTCTGCCTTTTCTTTTGGAACACCGAAATTCATCGGACCAAAACAGATATCCTTCAGAATGGTCTCTTCAAAGAGCTGGTGTTCAGGAAACTGAAACACGATGCCGACCTTTTTTCGAAGGGGTTTCATATCCTTCTGCTTTTTATTGGCTTGTAAGACCGTATCTCCAAGCGCAATGCTCCCTTTTGTTGGCTTGAGCAGTCCATTTAAGTGCTGCAGCAACGTCGACTTGCCAGAACCCGTATGACCGATGACAGCCACATAGCTGCCTTCTTTGATGGAAGCATTGACATCATACAAAGCGAGACGCTCAAACGGCGTTTTCATTTGATAACGATGCTCTAATTCTTTGATCGTAATGTCCATAGCTCTTTCACCAATCCTTCTTGTGTCAAATGGGCATTTGCAAGCGGCACACCTTGCTGCTTCAATTGCTTACTCAAACGGTAGGAAAATGGCAGATCAAGTCCAATCTGAACCAGCTGTTCATCTAGTTCAAATACTTCCTCTGGTGTTCCCTCGGCAAATTTCTTCCCACCATTCATCACAATAACGCGGTCTGCCTTCGCAGCCTCGTCTAAATCATGTGTGATGGAAATGACCGTGACCGTTCCTTGTTCCTTCAGCAGTCTGACGGTTTCTAACACTTCTTCACGGCCAATCGGATCAAGCATTGATGTTGCTTCATCCAAGATCATGATGTCAGGGCTTGCGGCAAGTACACCTGCGATTGCTACTCTCTGCTTTTGCCCGCCTGATAGATGGTGCGGCTCTTGATCAAGAAACTCCTGCATATTGACCTGTTTGACAGCCCAATCTACACGCTCTATCATCAATTCCCGCTCAACCCCGTTATTTTCTAAACCAAAAGCCACATCATCACGAACCGTTGAGCCAACGAATTGGTTGTCTGGGTTTTGAAAGACCATGCCGACCTTTTTGCGAATATCCCAAACACTTTCTTCTTTCAGCTCAATCTCACCAACCTTGACCGTTCCTGCATCCGGTAAAATGAGCCCATTCAGTACACGGGCAAGTGTGGATTTACCTGAACCGTTGTGGCCAACAATGGCAAGCCATTCATTTTGATTCACATGCAATGACACTTGGTCTAAAGCGGGCTTGTCCGCATCTTTGTGATAACGAAATACAATGTCTTTTACGTCAATTAATGTCTTCTCCATCTCTACCGGACCTCCTCTCAGCTCAACCTCTACTTTGCCTATTGCTAAAAAGCCGTAGTATCTAAAAAAGGGCATAGATCCAGTTATGAACTGTCCCGCCCTTTCTTAGATACACGATATGTGATTAAACTAATTCAATGACAGCCATTGGTGCGCCATCGCCGCGACGAGGTCCAAGCTTCATGATACGAGTGTATCCACCTTGGCGATCTTCGTAGCGAGTTGCAACGTCAGCGAATAATTTTTGAAGTGCATCTTGGTTTGTTTCAGCGTTAGCTACTTCGTTACGAATGTAAGCTGCAGCTTGACGGCGAGCATGAAGATCTCCGCGTTTGCCAAGAGTGATCATTTTTTCAACTACAGAGCGAAGTTCTTTCGCACGTGTTTCAGTTGTTTCGATGCGTTCGTTGATGATCAAATCAGTCGTTAGGTCACGAAGCATTGCTTTACGTTGTGCACTAGTGCGTCCTAGCTTTCTGTATGCCATGTGATGTCCCCTCCTTAATTAGAGATGCTGTATGAATAAAAAACACACGAAAATCCTAGTTCACAATGAAACTAGTCAATCGTCTTTACGAAGACCCAGTCCAAGTTCTTCTAGTTTCGCTTTCACTTCTTCAAGAGATTTACGTCCAAGGTTACGAACTTTCATCATATCCTCTTCTGTCTTGTTAGCAAGCTCTTGAACAGTGTTAATACCCGCACGCTTCAAACAGTTGTAATAACGAACAGAAAGATCAAGGTCATCAATATTAATGTCAATCACTGTTTCTTATTGGTATTCTT
>NZ_JANUEZ010000018.1:0-4228 GCF_024807925.1 Bacillus sp. JUb11
GTGTGTGGGAGGCCTTTTTCATTCAATCTCATCCATCATCATTACGATGAAAATAAAAAAGATTGTAGAAAAACATGAGTTTCTCTACAATCTGACTGCTCTCACATAAAGAGAGCAGTTTTTTATTAGAACCAACCTTTTACTGTGTCGACGATTCCGCCCCAAATGCCAGCGAAGAATCCACCTACACCACGCATTGCAAGGATGAACCAGTTTGCTTTTTCATCACCTGTTTTCGTCACAAGCTCAACACCTGATTGGTCTTTACTCAAATAACCGTAGTCCTTCTCATCACCAGAATAAGAAGTCGTCAGCATGCCAACCTTCGTTCCTTTTTTAATAGGAGCTTCTAGGTTCTTTTTATCAATATTTACTTTCGCTTTATAGCTCTTCTCATCACCATTTTTAACCGGTACAGAGAAAGCTTCTTTCGTCACGACGGGTACTTCTTTATCTTTCCCTTTATCGACTTCGATGTTTTCATGTCCCTTGATTTGTTGGCCTTTTTTGTACATTTCTTTCATCGTGAAGTTTTTAAAGGCATAATCGAACAATTTTTTCGCCACATCAAAACGAGCTGTATGAAGATTTCCTTTAGCATTCAGGACAACTGCGATCACACGCATGTCACCACGTTTTGCTGTACCTGTGAAGCTAGAACCAGCTGAATCAGTAGAGCCCGTTTTCAGACCGTCTACGCCTTCATATTCTTTCACAAGTCCTTTAAGCATAAAGTTCCAGTTTGGCATGTCCATTTCGTCATCTGTGCCTTCTCTGAACTTTGTTTTCGCGATGCTTGCTGTTTCAAGAATTTCTGGATGATCTTTGATGAGATGCTGTGCAAGCAAAGCCATATCCTTTGCAGAAACTTCGCTTTCTTCATCAGGTCCCGTACCTTTTGGCTGTTTGCCATGTAAGTCTTTATTTTCTAATCCAGTTGCATTCACGAATTTGTAATTGGTTAAACCAAGTTCTTTTGCTTTTGCATTCATTTTTTCAACAAACTTTGATTCTGATCCAGCGATTACCTCTGCTAAACCAATTGCTGCTGCATTTGCTGAATATATAGCCGTTGCTTGATAAAGTTCTTTGACAGTATACGAACCATCTTTTCTCAATGGAACATTGGATAAACTGCGGTCCTGAGAAATTTCGTACACGTAATCATCTGGTGTATAGGTTTGATCCCATTTCACTTTGCCTTCAGCAATCGCCTCTAGTAATAGATACTCTGTCATCATCTTTGCCATACTTGCAATAGGCAGTCTTTGTTCTGCGTTTTTACTATAAAGAATTTTACCTGTAGAAGCTTCAATAAGGATAGCTGCTTTCGCATTCACATTGAATGGATCTTCAGCCGCTTTTGCTTTGGACATTGGGGTAAATGTAGTAACAATCAATGCCAATGCAAGGATAGAGACCATAAGCTGTTTCAACATCTTGCTGTTCAATCGTCATACCTCCGTATTCATCTTTTTTCGACGTTTTTCATATATATTTAATCCACAAGGGCTTATTTCGACACAACAGTATAAATTTTATCACAATAAAGACAAAAAAAATAGACAGAGTCATAGACCCTGTCAAATGTAATTTGATTGTCACAATTTATCAAGAAATTGTGTAGTTTGGTGATTCTTTTGTAATTTGTACATCATGTGGATGGCTCTCACGAAGACCTGCACCTGTCATGCGAATGAATTGTGCTTCTTCTCTAAGAGTACGTAAGTCCTGTGTTCCACAGTAGCCCATACCAGAGCGAATACCGCCAACAAGTTGGTAAACAGTGTCAACAACTGGTCCTTTATACGGTGTACGTCCTTCGATACCTTCTGGAACGAATTTTTTATTATCTTCTTGGAAGTAACGATCTTTACTTCCTTTTTCCATTGCAGCAACAGAACCCATACCACGATATACTTTGAAACGTCTGCCTTGGAAAATTTCTGTTTCTCCTGGGCTTTCAGATGTACCAGCAAGAAGGCTTCCCAGCATAACAGCATGTCCACCAGAAGCTAATGCTTTCACGATATCACCTGAATATTTAATTCCACCATCTGCAATAATAGATTTACCATGCTTTCTTGCTTCTGTTGCACAGTCATAAATCGCTGTGATTTGTGGTACACCGACCCCTGCAACAACACGTGTTGTACAAATCGATCCTGGTCCAATACCCACTTTTACAATATCTGCTCCAGCTTCAAACAATGCTTTTGTTGCTTCAGCTGTTGCAACGTTACCAGCAATGATATTAAGAGAAGGATACGTTTCACGGATTTTCGATACAGTGTCTAGAACACCTTGAGAATGACCGTGTGCTGTATCAATGACGATCACATCAACATTGGCTTCTACTAATTTTTTCACACGAGTCATTGTATCGCCAGTGACACCTACAGCGGCACCAACAATTAAACGGCCATGTGCATCTTTAGAGGAGTTAGGGAATTCAATCACTTTTTCAATATCTTTGATGGTGATGAGACCTTTTAATGTTCCTTCGTCATCTAAAAGA
This sequence comes from Bacillus sp. JUb11, assembly GCF_024807925.1. NCBI lineage: Bacteria > Bacillati > Bacillota > Bacilli > Caryophanales > Bacillaceae > Bacillus > Bacillus sp. JUb11. The sequence goes on from NZ_JANUEZ010000018.1 coordinate 2,519, forward strand.
GGTAATTTTTCAATTTTATATTGCTGAAGGATTTTTTCAGCTTCTTCTAATGTTGTTCCAACAGAAGCTGTCACAAGTTCCTCTTTTGTCATCACGTCGCTAATCTTCATTGAATAATCCGAAATAAAACGAAGGTCACGGTTCGTAATAATCCCAACAAGCTTTTGATCTTGTTCGTTATTAACAATCGGTACACCAGAAATACGATATTTACCCATTAAATGTTCTGCATCGAATACTTGATGATCCGGTGTTAAGAAAAATGGATTTGTAATAACACCACGCTCTGAACGTTTTACTTTGTCCACTTGTTCAGCTTGCTGCTCGATAGACATGTTCTTATGGATGATTCCAAGACCACCTTGACGTGCCATTGCAATCGCCATTTGTGATTCCGTCACAGTATCCATTCCTGCACTAATAATTGGAATGTTCAGCTTTAAAGTGCTTGTTAACTCAACTGATAAATTGACATCACGCGGAAGCACCTCAGACTTTGCTGGAACAAGCAACACATCGTCAAACGTCAAACCTTCTTTTGAAAATTTACTTTCCCACATTAGTAAATCCCCCTCTTTTCGGCAAAATATTATATGTAGATTATCAACTAGGAAACAGCATGTCAAGGAAGCAACAAACAGTTGCAATTTTTAGAAAATATAAAGAGAGTTGAGGAAGAAGATGAAAAGTTCAGGATGGAAGGATTTAAAACGTTTTTACTCACTTGAAACTTCCCAAAAGTTTCTATTTCAACAGTATGAGAAACGGAACATTCATGAGGCAAACCAGCAGGCCTATAAAAACTGTGAACGATTTATTTACTTTTTAAAGCACGGTCATACATTTTATGACCAAGCCGCATCAGCTCCGCTTGAACTAAAACCGATTTTATTGTTTTATGGAATGGCACAGCTGTTAAAGGCATGTTTGCTGACAGTGGATCCCGACTATCCTTCTCAAACCTCTGTCTTAGCTCATGGCGTCACCTCAAGAAAAAGAAAGAAGCAACATTATCGTTTTAGTGAGGATGAAGTCAAGATTCAGCGAAACGGATTATGTATGCATGTATTAAAGCACTTATTTCATTTAAATGGTCTTGAAGATGAACGATTTACGATGATCAATCTCCTTTCAAAAATACCTGAAATGGGTCATATTCTGGAGTTTCAAAAACAACCCTCTACTTTAGTGAAAATAGAACAAGCAAATGGCATGTTGATTCAAGATCATATTCCCTTGCTCTATAACATGTCTGCCGAACGTTTTATTGAATATTTTGAGTTCCATACAACTTGGAAGCTTAAGCAACGAGAAGCTAAAAAACTAACATTTGATGTATTTTCAGAAGAAAACCCTGCTCTTGCTACTCATCTTCATTATGATTTAGAAATGAATCAATGGTTCATTCCATCAACGCGAGATGCCTTTTTAGGGATTCCTGAGATCATCAGCCATTACTTGTTAATGTATAATCTCAGTATGATTGCCCGCTACGAAACAGAATGGTGGTACGAGCTTTTATCTCAATACATTAGTGATGATTATGTCATGATTGAACGTTATATGGAGATTGCAGAGGACAAGTTTCCGGCTTATATCATGATGCTGCTAGAAGAAAACACAAAAAAGACCAGTTCCGATTGGAACTGATCCTTTGAAAAGCTTGGCGGCGTCCTACTCTCACAGGGGGAAACCCCCAACTACCATCGG
>NZ_JANUEZ010000019.1:0-3071 GCF_024807925.1 Bacillus sp. JUb11
TTCTCTCAAAACTAGATAACAATGTTCATTTTTCACATTAGAATATAGGTTAAGTCCTCGATCTATTAGTATCTGTCAGCTCCACGTGTCACCACGCTTCCACCTCAGACCTATCAACCTGATCATCTTTCAGGGATCTTACTTCCTTGCGGAATGGGAAATCTCATCTTGAGGGGGGCTTCATGCTTAGATGCTTTCAGCACTTATCCCGTCCGCACATAGCTACCCAGCGATGCCCTTGGCAGAACAACTGGTACACCAGCGGTGCGTCCATCCCGGTCCTCTCGTACTAAGGACAGCTCCTCTCAAATTTCCTGCGCCCGCGACGGATAGGGACCGAACTGTCTCACGACGTTCTGAACCCAGCTCGCGTACCGCTTTAATGGGCGAACAGCCCAACCCTTGGGACCGACTACAGCCCCAGGATGCGATGAGCCGACATCGAGGTGCCAAACCTCCCCGTCGATGTGGACTCTTGGGGGAGATAAGCCTGTTATCCCCGGGGTAGCTTTTATCCGTTGAGCGATGGCCCTTCCATGCGGAACCACCGGATCACTAAGCCCGACTTTCGTCCCTGCTCGACTTGTAGGTCTCGCAGTCAAGCTCCCTTGTGCCTTTACACTCTGCGAATGATTTCCAACCATTCTGAGGGAACCTTTGGGCGCCTCCGTTACATTTTAGGAGGCGACCGCCCCAGTCAAACTGCCCACCTGACACTGTCTCCCTGCCCGATAAGGGCAGCGGGTTAGAAGGTCAATACAGCCAGGGTAGTATCCCACCGATGCCTCCACCGAAGCTAGCGCTCCGGTTTCCAAGGCTCCTACCTATCCTGTACAAGCTGTACCAACATTCAATATCAGGCTGCAGTAAAGCTCCACGGGGTCTTTCCGTCCTGTCGCGGGTAACCTGCATCTTCACAGGTACTATAATTTCACCGAGTCTCTCGTTGAGACAGTGCCCAGATCGTTGCGCCTTTCGTGCGGGTCGGAACTTACCCGACAAGGAATTTCGCTACCTTAGGACCGTTATAGTTACGGCCGCCGTTTACTGGGGCTTCAATTCGCACCTTCGCTTACGCTAAGCGCTCCTCTTAACCTTCCAGCACCGGGCAGGCGTCAGCCCCTATACTTCGCCTTACGGCTTCGCAGAGACCTGTGTTTTTGCTAAACAGTCGCCTGGGCCTATTCACTGCGGCTTCTCGGGGCTTTAACACCCTAAGAAGCACCCCTTCTCCCGAAGTTACGGGGTCATTTTGCCGAGTTCCTTAACGAGAGTTCTCTCGATCACCTTAGGATTCTCTCCTCGCCTACCTGTGTCGGTTTGCGGTACGGGCACCTCTCACCTCGCTAGAGGCTTTTCTTGGCAGTGTGGAATCAGGAACTTCGCTACTAAATTTCGCTCGCCATCACAGCTCAGCCTTCACGGGAAACGGATTTGCCTATTTCCCAGCCTAACTGCTTGGACGCGGATATCCAATACCGCGCTTACCCTATCCTCCTGCGTCCCCCCATTGCTCAAATGGTGAGGAGGTGGTACAGGAATATCAACCTGTTGTCCATCGCCTACGCCTTTCGGCCTCGGCTTAGGTCCCGACTAACCCTGAGCGGACGAGCCTTCCTCAGGAAACCTTAGGCATTCGGTGGACGGGATTCTCACCCGTCTTTCGCTACTCATACCGGCATTCTCACTTCTAAGCGCTCCACCAGTCCTTCCGGTCTGACTTCACTGCACTTAGAACGCTCTCCTACCACTGTTCGTAAGAACAGTCCGCAGCTTCGGTGATACGTTTAGCCCCGGTACATTTTCGGCGCAGAGTCACTCGACCAGTGAGCTATTACGCACTCTTTAAATGGTGGCTGCTTCTAAGCCAACATCCTGGTTGTCTAAGCAACTCCACATCCTTTTCCACTTAACGTATACTTTGGGACCTTAGCTGGCGGTCTGGGCTGTTTCCCTTTCGACTACGGATCTTATCACTCGCAGTCTGACTCCCAAGGATAAGTCATCGGCATTCGGAGTTTGACTGAATTCGGTAACCCGGTAGGGGCCCCTAGTCCAATCAGTGCTCTACCTCCGAGACTCTTACCTTGAGGCTAGCCCTAAAGCTATTTCGGAGAGAACCAGCTATCTCCAGGTTCGATTGGCATTTCACCCCTACCCACACCTCATCCCCGCACTTTTCAACGTGCGTGGGTTCGGGCCTCCATTCAGTGTTACCTGAACTTCACCCTGGACATGGGTAGATCACCTGGTTTCGGGTCTACGACCACGTACTCATGCGCCCTATTCAGACTCGCTTTCGCTGCGGCTCCGCATCTTCTGCTTAACCTTGCACGGGATCGTAACTCGCCGGTTCATTCTACAAAAGGCACGCCATCACCCGTTAACGGGCTCTGACTACTTGTAGGCACACGGTTTCAGGATCTATTTCACTCCCCTTCCGGGGTGCTTTTCACCTTTCCCTCACGGTACTGGTTCACTATCGGTCACTAGGGAGTATTTAGCCTTGGGAGATGGTCCTCCCGGATTCCGACGGAATTTCACGTGTTCCGCCGTACTCAGGATCCACTCTGGAGAGAACAACATTTCAGTTACAGGGCTGTTACCTTCTTTGGCGGGCCTTTCCAGACCTCTTCGCTTATATCGTTCCTTTGTAACTCCGTATAGAGTGTCCTACAACCCCAAGAGGCAAGCCTCTTGGTTTGGGCTGTTCCCGTTTCGCTCGCCGCTACTCAGGGAATCGCATTTGCTTTCTCTTCCTCCGGGTACTTAGATGTTTCAGTTCCCCGGGTATGCCTTCTCATACTCTATGTATTCAAGTATGGATACTACTCCATTACGAGCAGTGGGTTTCCCCATTCGGAAATCTCCGGATCAAAGCTTGCTTACAGCTCCCCGAAGCATATCGGTGTTCGTCCCGTCCTTCATCGGCTCCTAGTGCCAAGGCATCCACCGTGCGCCCTTTCTAACTTAACCATTTCTTACTTTAGAAAGAATCACTATGTGTGATGAACTTTGCATTGCATTCAATGTGAATGTATTACTTATTGTTATCTAGTTTTCAAAGAACA
>NZ_JANUEZ010000021.1:0-1288 GCF_024807925.1 Bacillus sp. JUb11
ATGGGACTGACCCCCGTTTTTGAGACAGGGATCAAAACACCTTTATACAGCCAATTGCCGATAGTTTATCGGTGATTGGTTGTTTAGTTTCGTTTGAATACGAATGTTGTTATAATAATAAATGTATTCTTTGACAGTGCGTTCTACGATGGTGGTCGTAGTGCGATCAATCCTGTTAAGATAGAACGTTTCAGACTTTAGTGAGGAATGAAACGATTCGATGGAGGCATTATCAGCGGGAGTCCCTTTACGGGACATGCTCATGGTAATGCCTTTTATATGAACAGCTTTCTGATACTCGTAAGATGTATACACAGAACCTTGATCGCTATGTAACACGCAATTCTCAGGCAGTGCTGGGAGCTGATAAAGTGTGTTTAAGATAAAGTCTGTGTCCTGCTTATCACCAATCGTAAAAGCAATCACTTCTCCATTATATAAATCCAATATACTGGAAAGATACAATTGTTTCTGTCCATAAGGCAAATACGTGATGTCCGTTACTAGTTTTTCAAGAGGGCGATCAGACTGAAAATTCCGATCCAGTATATTACCAGCCACGGCATAAGGCTGCCCATTCTTCTTACGCTTTTTCATTTTAACCCGGCATTGCCACTGGTTTTTCTGCATGATACGTTGAACAGTTTTATGGTTAATACGCATTCCCATTTTTAGTATGGCTGTGATTTTCCGATAACCATATCGATATTTGTGCTTTCGGCACAACGTGCCGACCTGTTTCTCTAGTTGTCTTTTAGAATGATTCTGAGTCAGATTCTTTTTCCATCTATAATACGAAGTACGTGAGATGCCTAAATGGAAACAGATGTCCTGTACCGTCACCGTTTTGCACAATTCATCTACCAGTTTGATTGACGTTTCCTTATCAACTTCCTTTCCAATTCGTTGTACTTTTTTAAAACTTCATTCTGTTGACTCAAATAGCGATTTTCTGCCCGTAGTCTCTCTAATTCGGAAGAGTACTCGGGGCCCTTTCCATAAGAATATTGTTTTCCAACAGGTTGTTCGAACCGGTGTGTATCCCCAGCTTTATGCCATCTCACCCATGTCTGAACCTGCGTCTTATTCTTGATATTCAATTCCTGCATGATCTCTTTCATAGGTACGCCTGCCAATCTCATTTCCACAGCCTTCTGTTTGACTTCAACCGGATAACTCACTCTTGTCCCCATAGAAAAAACACCTCCATGTTTTATTTCGGATCACAACGATCCGTTTTCAAACTTGAAGGTGTTTTTTATTTGTCTCATCTTATGGGGTCAGTCCC
>NZ_JANUEZ010000022.1:0-1185 GCF_024807925.1 Bacillus sp. JUb11
CCCGTTCCCATACCGAACACGGAAGTTAAGCTCTTCAGCGCCGATGGTAGTTGGGGGTTTCCCCCTGTGAGAGTAGGACGCCGCCAAGCTTGTCAAAGGATCAGTTCCAGTCGGAACTGGTCTTTTTTGTGTTTTAATAAATGATATATCTATTTATATTGAAAATAGTGGTCTTTCACTACATTCTCAATAACTCATTCATTTCATCCCTTTCACTGGAATTCTAGACATTCTATAAAATTCTTATCATCCAATCTCGTCGCTCGCTCATCTTGCTAAGAGTCAACATCGAAAGAGTAAACATGTCTAAAAAGGATCTTCTCCTCTGGCAACCATATGTAGCGAACTGCGCTTGCTGCTAGATCATTGAAACCTACATAAGAGAGCAAAGGGCATCTTGGTTTGCTAATGAGAGAGAGGAGGAAGATTTGAGTTAAGCACCACAATGTTTGATGAGGCAAGGGAACATTGAGACGAATTTTTGGAAAATGGCCAGGATCAATTTAATATAAAGCAAATATACAAAATAGTTTCTCGGAAAAATAAAATAATAAAAAAATTCGTTTCTATATGCACGTTATCTGAGGATTTAAGGAATAAAACAAACATTTTTCAGCTTTAAAAGAGCTGTTTTTACATTGAAAAAGCGCTATTAATGCCCTTTTTAACAAAAAAACATAAAAAAATGAAAAAAAGACTTTTAAAATGAAGAGACAAGTGGTAAACTTCTTTAGGTGCCTTAACGAAAAGATGTGAAAAAATAGCTTTAAAATAAATTCAAAAATTATTTTAAAAAAGTCTTTACAAACAATATCTTATCGTTATATAATACTATTTGTCAGATCGAGAGACATTCGAAACGACATAATATGGAGGATTAGCTCAGCTGGGAGAGCATCTGCCTTACAAGCAGAGGGTCGGCGGTTCGAGCCCGTCATCCTCCACCATATTTATTCTTACATAATGTTAGGATAGATAAAGCCGGTGTAGCTCAACTGGTAGAGCAACTGACTTGTAATCAGTAGGTTGGGGGTTCAAGTCCTCTTGCCGGCACCACTTTCATATGGTAAGATAGACAAGTCGCTTTAAGAGCGAGCCATTAGCTCAGTTGGTAGAGCATCTGACTTTTAATCAGAGGGTCGAAGGTTCGAGTCCTTCATGGCTCACCATTTTCATGCGGGTGTG